>CAYTEH010000004.1:9909-68663 GCA_964436765.1 uncultured Candidatus Peribacteria bacterium | reverse complement strand
TGCAGGTTCAGCTGCCAAAGGTGAGTAAGCCGAATGTCGGGAAGGCCTATAAGCCACGTGTTGAATCGGCTGACAACTTCAATAACTACACGTTCTAGTAACGATATAGACCCAGGAGGTCCGAGCAGCAGTACGCGCCGGACCTCTTTTGTCTTCGTACAGTAAAAATCCTTACTAGAAGCCACTTATTGGGACTATGATCTGGTTTGTTGAAACTTGACACAATATATACTATATTTTATAATTGCGTAACCATCTTCACATATCTTCAATGAAGCCCAGAAACGTCAAATTGGAAGGCGAGGGTCTCGAGGACAGGATTCTCCCATCGGGTGCGCCGGATATGATTCATGTACGTCATGTGGAGACTCCTACTCCTATTGAGCAGAAGGTTGTGCAACACCAGGCAGGGGAGACGGCTAAAAATCTTGATGAGCTCATTCATGCGTCACACGGTGGTGGTCACGAGGTGGGCGGGCACGGCGTCGGACATGCTATCCACTTTGAACATCTGGTGGAACCGCATCATATTGATGATGCCTTTCATGCACACGGTGTTCATGCGGTGGAGCCGGAGCCTCTCTTTCCGGAGGAACATGCTGAAGTCATTGCAGAGGCAACTCCCAGGCAGAAGACGCTGAAGAAGGCGGCAGCCTACGTGAATGGCGAGATTGCCCGTGAATTGCTCGTGATGGAGAATCCTCTCCTGTCACAAGCCGATCTTGCAAAGCTGGATGCTTTGCTTGAGCGGCAGCGCCACGAGGCCGTTCCCATGCAGTGGAACAGCGTGGAATTGGAATCGATTCTCCCGTAAGGGTCAGAACTGCTTCAAGAACCTAAGATCGCCCTGATAGAAACTGCGAAGGTCCGGGATCTGGTGGCGGATCATGAGCGGTCGCTCCACACCGAAGCCGAACGCGAAGCCCTGCCACTCGTCGGGGTCGATGCCGCAGTTTTTAAGGACGTTCGGGTGCACCATGCCGCAGCCGCCCATCTCGAGCCAGCGGCCCTCGCGGCTCTTGCTCAGGTCGCCCTGCCACATCATGTCCATCTCCAGGCCCGGTTCCACGAACGGGAAGAAGCCCGTGCGGAAGCGGAATTCCACCTGACGGCCGATCAATTCCGTCAGCGCGGTGATGAGCACGGCTTTCAGGTTGCTGAGCGAGACGTCCTTGCCGATCATGAGCCCCTCGAACTGGTGGAACATGGGCGAGTGCGTGGCATCGGAGTCTTTGCGGTACACGCGTCCCGGGCAGATCATGCGGAAGGGGGGCTTGCGCGACTGCATAAAGCGCACCTGCACCGGCGACGTCTGCGTGCGCAGGAGCATCCGCTTCGTGGGATCCTTTTCGGTGTCGTACCCCTTCAGCCAGAAAGTGTCCTGGCCGTCGCGCGCGGGGTGCGTTTCGGGGATGTTCAGCAGGTTGAAATTGTTTTCCTCCGATTCGATCTCCGGGCCCTCGACGGTTTCGAACCCCATGCGGCCGAAGACCTCTTCCACTTGCCGTATGAACTGAGGGATCAGGTGCAGGTGTCCGCGCTCGGCCTCCGGGAGATTGAGGGTGACGTCCAGCCGGTCCGTGGACGCGAGGGTTTTGAGCGAAGACTGCGAAAGTTCTCTCTTCTTCTCCTCGATCGCCTCGGTCAGCGCCTTCTTCTGCTCGTTCAGTTCCCGGCCTTTTGCGATCTTCTGGTCCTGCGGCAGGCTGCCCAGGTCCTTCATGGCCATCGTGAGCGCGCCGTGCTTGCGGCTGAAGAGTTCGAGTTCGATGGCCTCGAGTTCGGCGGCAGAGGCGGCGGCAGCGATTTTTGCCGGGTAGGCAGAGAGGTCGGACATGGATGCAGGAATAGTACAGTGCCGGATGGCCGGATGGCCAGATGGTCAACCGGCCATCGGACCAACTGACAATCGCTCAGGAATGCAACGCCAACTCAATCAGCACAAACACCCCGTAGATCAAAATCGCCACCCACCACGTGAGAATGCCCAGCAAATGGAAGAAGACGAGGAAGACAGTTCCTAATCCCAATAGAATGCCTTGCCGCAGCGAGATGCCGATCATCTTGGCCAGATCCCACGAGTGGATGGGGAGGAATTTCCAGATGGACAGGAAGAGCAGGGTTCCGACCGATGCGACGCTCAGAAACAGGCTGACGAAAAACGCAGGGATGGCCTGGCCGGGCGCGCTCAACGGACTCACGCGGAAGAGGACCACCAGGAGGGAGGTGACTGAAAGGAGAGCTGATACGCTGATTCCGAATAAGAGGGAAGTCACGGTAGGGGATTGTACATGAGGTGGTCTGGGAAAAATTCCAGAAAAAAGAAACCCAATTCCATTCTGGTCTCTGGTTTTTTACTCTCTGGCTCCTTTCTGCGATTACTTGCGTGACTTGAGAAATTCCCCCAGCGCCTTAAAGTCATCGTAGAGCGCCTGCCTCAATCCGCCGTTATGTAGCGCCGCGGCGGGGTGGTAGATGGGGAATACCGTGACGACGTCCGTGAGCTTTTGCGGCTTCCCGTGCCCCTCGGTGATGGTGAGTTTCGTAAAGAAGTGCCCCAGCGCGTGGCGCCCCAGCGGCACGATCACCTTCGGTTTGATGATGGCGATCTCCATCATCAGCCACGGCATGCACTGCTCTTTCTCCAGCGGAGTGGGTTCGCGGTTCTCGGGCGGGCGGAACTTGACCACGTTGCTGATGTAGACGCTCTCGCGGCTGAGGCCGATGGTGCCAAGCAGCTCGTCCAAAAACTTGCCGGCGGCGCCCACAAAGGGCCTGCCCTGCTTATCTTCCTGCTCCCCGGGCGCCTCGCCAATGAACATCACCTCGGCTGTGGGGCTCCCTTCGCCCAGCACCGGCTGCGTGGCGGTCTTGTAGAGCTCGCAGCCTTTCCAATCCTTGATTTGTTCGCGGAGGGTGTCGAGGGTCAATGTCATGCGGCGAGTATAGGGTTGGGGCTAGGGTTGGGGCCAGGTATCTTAAAAAATCTCAGTCCTAACCCTAACCCAAGCCCCTAACCCTTATTTAATACTCGGCCTTGATCTTCTCAATCCTCTTCATCAGCTTCGCCTTGAGCGCGGCATCACTTTCGCCGAGGATCCGGAGCGCGCAGAGCGCCGCGTTCTTCGGGTGCATCACCGTCATCACGGGCACATCACTGGGCATCCGCAGATTCGAGTGAATATCCACCAGGTACTCCGTCAGATCCTTGTACGGCGGGCAGTTGATGACCGGGTGCACGCACGAGCCGGCCGTGACTCCGCCGAGACCGTTGCTCATGCCCACGACCGTGATGACCACCGTCGGGTCCTTCCGCGCGTTGAGCTTGTCGATCTCCTGGATCACTTTCTCGGGGACTTTATGCGCGGAGGCCACGATAATCTCCGAGGGCACTCCGTACTCCGTCAGCATATCGGCGATCTTCTGGGCGAATTCCGTGTCCGTCTTGGAGCCGAGGAGGAAGGCGACGTGCATAGGAGGTGGGGGATACGGCCAGTATAGGGTTCAAATGCCTCCAGGGCCAAGATCAAGAGACTTTCCATTAGCTCTGGCCCATAAGGCTCTATTCTGGTACCTTTTCCCGGCCGCTCTTTTTTTGCACGTGCGCCCGTAGTTCTCGCCTTCGCCCTTCGGGGCTACGGCGATGCAGGCAGCCCTTCGGGCTTCTTGCACGCAAAGGGCCCACTCGATCTTTCTCTTCATAACGTGCGCCCGTAGTTCAGCCCGGATAGAACGCCAGATTGCGGATCTGGAAGTCGTAGGTTCAAATCCTGCCGGGCGCACCAGCCTTTGCGAAGCAGCGGCTGCCCGCCATAGCATGAGCGAACGCGGGCATGGCTCATAGATGACGGCTTCGCTACGGCTGGCAAGCCACCTTCCTTTCAAATACACTGCCGCTCCTCCGTGGGGATGTAGCTCAGCTGGCTAGAGCGTCTGCATGGCATGCAGAAGGTCAGGGGTTCAAGTCCCCTCATCTCCACCAATCAGGACGATCACTTCTTTCCAAGGCCTCCTTGAACGGAGATCGCAAGTCTGGGACTAGCTTTCCGTCGATGAACTTGTAGTTAGAAGCGATGGATTTCAGCACTTGCTCACGAACACGCGGAGAGCCGTATTTAAGCATTTCCTCTGCGGCCTTTAGCAGTTCGAAGCATCCTGCGACCTTTTCAATCCATGCACTGCCTTCATCGTGTACCTTGTCGAGTTGCTCTTTGATAGTATCGCGCTCCTGCTTCAATGCCTTCAATTGCTGTATGCCGTTCTCCTCTAGGCCGATGGCTTTGAGCGTAGGCAAAGCGGCAACTTGGTCATTAATCGAGCGTTCGATCTTCTCATATTTGGTTTGCAATTCGCTCCGGCGGAGTTTGCGGCTGCTACTCTTCTCCCGATGGATTTTGACCAACTCGCTACGGGCGCGGTCTAACTCCGTTTCACCAGGGTCAGCTTGTTTAAGCTTCTCCTTGTGCTGTTTTTCGAGCGATCCTTGGCTGACACAGACTTGGCAACGCGGTTGCGTCTTCTTGCACTCATAGTAGACATACGTCATGCCTGATTCTTTAGGAACTCTATACGGGCTGAGGACGCGATTACATTTACCACAGTGAATGATGCTCCCAAACTTAAACATCTTACGCAGCAGCAAGTCCTTGGCTCGTGCTGTGTTCGTTCGCCGTGATGCGAGCATTAGTTGGACGCGGTTCCATAGCGCGGGAGATATGGGAGGTTCGTCCAGAGGAATCAGTTCTCCATTCGGCATCAGTACTCTCGGAATATGCTCTTCTCCCCATGCGTACTCCTGACCCTTGTAACGGGCGTAGCCTTTGTAGAAGGGATTGTGGAGGATTTTCGCAATGGTCGCCTTGTGCAGAATGCCACTGCGGTTATTTTTCGCAGGCCGCGCACGGATACCATTTTTGAATGCCCATTGAGTGATGGTTTCTAGGGAACAGCCTCTAGCGGCCATCTCGAACATCTTTTTGAGGTGCGGCAACTGGTCCTCATCTACGATAGTTATGCGTTCAAAGTAGCCATCGGTGTGCGGGATAATGTGACGCTTGAACCCGAAAGGCTTTCGACTCAGATGCTTCCCTTCAATCCCTCTCGCCTTCATGCGGCTCACGATCACATCCCCTTTGTCCATACTGTCCTTGCAACTGATTCCACCTTCTAACATCAACGCTGCGATGTCATCGGAATTATTCCACCAGTACAAACGGTTTCTCACAGAGGAAACGAAACACTTTAGTTTCCCATCCTTCATCAATTGTACGAATTCTCCCGTTTCTTCGGGGTTACGGCTGATGCGCCTAAAGTCAGAGGCAATGAGTCCATACAATTTTTCCAGTCGAATGTCCTCGATCATCGCGCTAAAGATTTTTCGTCTGTTCGGATGAAAGGCAGTTTTACTTTCCTGCGGGTACTCAATCAGTTTTCTTCCCACTTTTTCCTCAGGAGACAATTTATCAAACTGGGTCCGACCCTCTTTTTCTTGATCTTCTAAGGACTTTATCTGTTTCCCTTTTTCGTCGGTTGATTTACGACGGTACAGTCCCCAGTCTCCGTGGAGTACGGCCTTTGATGAATAGTTCTTCGACATGTGGGGAGCAATAGGTCAGGCGTTATGCCCAGAAGAGGCACTCTGGCTCCCCACAATCGAGTCGCTGTGGCAGAGTGCCACCTCTAGGCACTGGGCGCGACATTTTGATAAGTGGGGAGGCTGAAAATAGCATACTCGTCTTTGGGCATTTTGGCTTCGAGATACTCCCAAAGGGTCATGAATTTTACGTCGTGTCCCACGTAGGGGGGGAGGGCGGCAACTATCCCCGGCGCGAGCAGAAATTCATGACAACGAAGTAGCACAGCTAGTGTTTGTATCGGGAGCATGGGGGACGGGTCACCATACGGTGGCACAATGAGTTCGACTTTCATGCGCGGGTCAGGCTCAAACTTATACGCATGAATCAGGACGGGCCTGCCTTCCCATGCCACTCCCTTTGTCAGGACTTCGTGTTGCTTTCCATGCTTCTCCATACGTTGGGTTACTTGCTGCCTCAGCTTCTCCCATCCTTCGATATTGTGTTTCGCAAACAGGGATTCTTCCCAGTCGGGAAGATGTTTCGCACCCGTTCTCAGGTGTTCGGCAGCGTTCGCCGTTGCTTTGAACATGCGGTATAGCTCTAGGTTCTGCCCTTCCATGTCATGGATGGCAGCGGTCTCCGCATGCTTCGCGCAGAGTGCCCTGTCCTCGTCGATCTCTTCCAAATAATCGTGAAAATCACGCATGAGATCAGGTATGCAATCATCCTTGTTTGATTGTTCTTCAGTGTGCGATTCAAAAAACTTTGTCGGAACTTCGCAAACCTGCTCGGTATCCACCCAAGCTGGAACTCCGATAGTTGCGAACAGCAACGGTGTCCAACGCGTTTGAAAGCGAGGACGTGTACCGAATCTCACGCTACGGAACTGAATCCTGTACGTAACACTTTGACTGGCCGCAATCTGAGGAGCATCAGAAGTTTGCATATACAAAAACGCCGCGCGTCGCCGCGAAGCAGGCTCATTGTAGAAAGGAAAAATGGTTATTGCTAGTACCCTGTTATTCGAGCTAGAAAATTGAGTGCATTACAATAATATTCTCAAAGAGTTAACTTTGTTGTGATACATGTGAGTCTGTAACGTGCAGAAAATACCGTAATTCCTCCATTTCCATTTTCTCTCATCTGACTTCTTCTCATAGAAGAGCCAAATCACACAAAACAAAAATGGACTCGCTGTGACGTACTTCTGCGTCATGTTTACTTATCAATAATCGCCGCGTAGAGAATAAAAACAAAGAAAACAGCGACGATTATGAGTAGTCCGAATAACAGGTACCTTTATGCGGCAGTGCCAGGTTTCTGTGCCTTCCGAGTCTTTTGATTCGGCTCTGTCCGATCTCGTGGCGCGGGTGCGGAGTATGCGGAGTACACGGCGTAGATGTGGAGCGCGATACCAGGGAGGACGAACACGAAGTATCCGAGCGCGGTGAGGAAGAACAGTACAAGCCCTCTCACGACATCACCTTTGTAAATCTGTCCTGCACCTGGGATGAAGAACGATAGAAGCGCGGCAATGCCTGGATTCCACGGCTTCTCCGAACGTGCCTGCCTGAGCGCGGCATCGAAGTACTCGTGACAGTGCTTGCACTTCACGGCATCCGCGTGAACGTCTTCGCCGCAATATGGACATTGCTTCGTCTGCGAGCCAGTCATAAGGAGAAATGGGAAAATGTACAAAGCCAAGAAAGGGCACCCTGCTCGGCGTACCCATCGTTGCTGCGTAGGTTGCCCTAGCGCATCAGTGCGATGACCGAGGCAAGATGCCCCTTTTTGCACTGAAGCTAGGTGTGGTGCGGTAAGGCACGACAACACGCGCAACGACGATGGGTACATGCAAATCATAGCAGCAACAGTAGATTTTGCTATGCGTTGGTGAGCTTCACTTTCCAGTCCTTTCATAAATGCGCGGTACGGCGTTCAAATCCAAGCCAAGTGCTTTGTACTCTCTTTGAGCGAACGGCTCAGGTAGCTATGTTTTTGAAACGTTTACAACACTTGCCGCCGCCGGGCGGCGGCTGAGGATTCCCCTTACATGCAAAATTAGTATGCGACCTTCTCCACTTTCTCCTGTAAATCCTCCAAACGATTCTGCGTGTAGATCGCAGTTGTATTGATGTTCCCATGACCCAGTAGTTGGCTCAGTGCCACAATCTCAGTCGGGTTTTCCTTCAAGAAGGCAAAGGCGAACGTGTGTCGCAGACGATGACATGAGAGTGTTACTCCTGCCCTCTTGCCGTACTTGGCAACGAGTTTGTTCACGGCATGCGGCGTCAGCACTCCACGCTGTCCCGTAAACAATCTGTCCACTGGCTTGCATTCGATGATGTACCGCGCCAGCAATGCGCGGACGCTTTGTCGCAGAGGCACTGTACGCGTCTTGCCTCCCTTCGAGTGGCGAATCACGACTGCACCCTTGCGCTCGGAGAGGAGAACATCAGTAACACGCAGGGACGTAACTTCTGATACCCGTAGTCCCGCGCCGATCATGAGTTCCATGATGGCCATGTCGCGGAGACTGCCGCGCACCTCTACCTCCTTCAGGAATCGCCTGGCATCTTGCGGCGTCAGGCTCTTGGGAGCGAGTTTCTGTATCCGCAGCGTCCTGACCTTTAAGGTTGGATTCCTCTCTACGGTTATAACTTCTTCATCCGCAGCGGCGGCGAAAAACTTCTTCAGTGTGATCAATCTCCTGTTGATCGTCGCAACGCTCAGTCCCTTACTCTGCATGGCGGTGCGGTAATCGCGTATGTCGCGCTCGATTACACGCTTGAAGTTAAACTGCTCACCGTTCGCATCCGTATACCACGCAAGAAAGTGCTTTAGATCGGAGCGTATCGCTTTTGTACTGTTCGGGGAGTAGTCGTTTTGGAGAAGCTTCACCACGCTCCGGCGTAGTGCCTCATCGAGGGTGTAAACATTATCGGGCGAGTTTTGGAGGCGATAATCGACAGGGATGAGTGCGTTTTGCATGGTGGGATTGGTAAATCTCGACCAATAATCTACGTTATCGGCACCGAGGCAATTGCCAAACAACAAAACAAGAGTGTGCGATCTCTCGCTCTCACTCTTGTTTAAATAAATTCCGAAGAGGTTACTGCTTCAAGCTTACGTCAGCAGACTGGCCATGGGGTATACCAGTCACTTCAGACTTCACTGGCAAAGTCACCGTTTCGCCGTTACCAAGTTGCAAACCCATTGTTTCGGGAAGATTGACCGTAGCGCGTGCAGCTTCATCCCTGAGTAACACTCGGACAACATAACCATCTGTTCCTTCACTGTCCTCAAAGCCAAGGCCTGCACCAACCACGCCATCGATGTCACCCCACGGCATCACCTTTTCTGAGACAAGGGCATACAGCTCTTGCTCATAGTCTTGCTCTGCGGAATCGTCGGCATCTCCCAATGCTACAATCGGGCCAATGACCTGAACATCAAACGGAGAAGATGCTTTCTGTCGGAGTAAGGCCTCAACCTGAGCCTTCACCGCTGCAACATCGCCTTCGACAACGTTCTCTTGGATGCGAACGGCTATGCCAAACTTACCTTCGATTTTTGTGATGCCCATAGCAACGCCTTTTGGCATTTCTGCAGCAAGGGCATCTTTCTCTTGTTTTACTGCTTCGAATTCAGGAGATGACATATGTTAGGGGGGAGCTATACAAAACATGGTGATCGTAACATCTCGCCCGTGCATTGTCATCTATCAGTTCATACTGCCCCAGGCATGGAGCCACCATGGCACTTTCATGTCATTTTTAAAAAACGGCGCAAAACCAATCATGCGTATACCTCTTCCTGTAGCATCAAACGTGCGGTTTGGAACATTTCAAAAGTCTCCTCTACCTCAGTTCGAACGTCGTAGAGTTTCGACCACCAATTGCTTCCACAACACATATCACTCTTCATAATCTGTGAAAGATCCTGAGTAGTCCGCCGGAGGCGGACGTATCGAAGGGTCCCCTCATCTCCACTATTCGTATAACCATGGAAGAGCATTCCATCAAACCTATAACAGTGAAGGAGGACGATTTTGCTAAAGCAAAGACTCCCCAAAATATCGAATCCGGATTCCTGGGACGCTGCGTCGGTGTAGTGATTTATAACAGGGAAAAACAGGAAGCATGTGTCGGTCATTTCAATCAGGTGCAAGTCCAGCGGAAAAAAGCACATCAAATGCTCAGAGCTGTGCTGCGGGAGAATCGTGGTGCGGCACTTTCCGTATCTGTCGGAGGAGGTTTTATAGCGCCACATGACGATGTTGACAGCGTCACTGAGTCGCGAAATTACATGATCAAACTTCTCATACGTTATGGCTTTCCTCTCGAGACAATCGACACCCAATGGAACGACGGGACATGGTGCGGGATTCTGAATATGGAAGTAGATACCGCCACGGGCGCAGTAGCGCGTCGTTGGATCGGTCCTACAAGAGAAGACACCGGGCAACTGCCGTACTAGCTTCAAAAGCGACTTGGTTGTGCACTCAATGGCAAACGCCGACCTCTATGCGTCGCGCAGCGTTCCTTGACCATGCGTATAGAGTCGTTCGGCTCTTTCTGCCGATGCAACGCCCTCCCAGTTGCCGTTCGCTGGTTTGTGTCCGGGAAGATACGCTTCGAATTCTCGTTGGCATTTGAGGCAGCGCATCACCCGCGCATTCATAATCGCACGCAGGCGTTCCGTCGGAATGGGTTTTTGGCAGTCTTCGCAGTTGGGAGGAGCATCAGTGGTTTCCCTCCCCACGGTGTCATCATCTGCGAAATCCGACGTGTCCGGGGGCAGAGTCTGCTGTTCCATGGAAATAGTGGGGAAAGGAAAGTGGCGCTCAGTCTATTGCCGAAGGGTCGCCCGTCAATCAGAAGGACGGAACTCTCCTTCTTTCTTCTGCCTGAAGCCACAATTACGTGCCTACGACCGTACAATCCGCTCCACCTCCGCAATCGCCTCGTCCATTTTCCCTTCTTTGTTCGTGACGGAGTGATCACTCAGCTTCGCGTACGTGAGCTCCTTCTCCATGCTTTTCAGCCGGCGCCTCAGTTCTTCCTGTTCCATGGGCGCGCGTTTGGTGATGTGCTTGATCAGCTGCTCCTTGCTTTCGGGCAGGATGAAAACCGACTGCAGGCGGTAGGGCGGTTTTTTGCCGGAGAAGAGACGGTGCTTGCGGATGCTTTCGAAGCCCTGCACATCCACTTCGCGGATCACCGTTTCGCCCGCCTCGATGTGCGGGATGATTTCATCCGTCAGCGTCCCGTACCGTGCCCCCGCGTGCACCGTGGCCCACTCCAGCACCTTGTCTGCCTGCAGGAGTGCGTCGAACTCGGCGTCACTCACGAACTGATAGAGATCATCCCCCTCGCCTTCGCGTCGGTCGCGCGTGGTTGCGGACCTGGGAAAATGGAACTCGGGGTGCGCGGCTCGCAATTTTTTCAAAATCACGCTCTTGCCGACGCCACTGGGGCCCATCAAAAGTACGAGTTTACCGGCGGATGCAAGGGAAGACATAGACGGATGGTATCGCAGAAAAGTATCAGTACCAACGCCTCAGGTTTCAGTTCCTGAATCCTGACCTTGTCGAAGGGTCGCTGAAGGCCTGCATCTTTTCCGCGACAGCCCTGTTTCGAGGCTGTTCAGCTGCCTTGCTCCCAAAGGCTTTTTCTGCTATACTTATGAGATTTGCTCTTTTCAAACCACCCTACCTGAGAGGCAGTGAGAGGTGAGGGGTACGTACATAAAACGTTACAACCCTTCGCCCCTCCCTGCCTCCGCCCGCGGTCCCGACAACCGCTTTACCCTGCACTCCGGTGCGGGGGTCCAGAGGTTCCCTCCACTGGAGGGACACTCACACAAACACACACCAGCGCGCTCCCGGCGTTCAACGCGGAGGCCGATGCCCGAGCTTCGGGCTAACTACACAAATACACACGAGCAGGCCGTCTCCTACATACGGTCATCTAGGTAGGGAGCTGCAGCGCGTCGAGCTGCAACCCCCCGCTTCCTCATCAAGCTCACGCTTATGACAGCGGGGTTTTTTTGTGATTACAGATAAGAGAAAGGAGAAAAAAATGAGCAGTCACTTTTCTCTTTTCTCTTTTCACTTATATACTTCGCGTATGCCCCGCACAAAAATCGCATTGCTCTACGTCGGTGGTTCCATCGGCATGGTGATGAACCAGAAGACCGGACGCATCGAGCCGCTCGAGTCGCTCGGGGTCATTCATAAGGCGATTCCAGATATGCAGAAGGAAGTGGCTCTCGATTTCTTTTCCATCGCCAACGTCGGTTCCTCCGAAGTCACGCCGCAGCACTGGGTCGAGATTGCACGGAAGATTGAAGAGATCTACGACGACTACGAAGGCTTCGTGGTGGTCCACGGCACGAACACGATGAGCTACACGGCGGCGGCTTTGAGTTTCGCGCTCCAGAACCTGAGCAAGCCCGTGGTGATGACGGGGGCGCTCCTGCCCATCAACGACATCGCGGGCGACGGGCGCATGAACCTTATCTTCGCTATCCGCGCGGCGCAGCTCGATATTGCCGAAGTCTGCGTGGCGCTGGGCCCCAAGGTGATCCGCGGCACGCGCGCGAAGAAGGTAGATGAATCCTTGCTCCAGACCTTCGACAGCCCGCGTTTCCCGCCGCTCGCCGATTTCTCCACCGATGTCCACCTGCATCCGTGGCGCACCGTCCGCCGCAAGCGGACGCTCATTGCGAAGCCGTCCTTCGATGCCAACGTCGTCGTGGTGGCGCTCACTCCCGGCATGCCGTCGTCCTATCTGGATGCGGTGCTCGCGTCGAAGCCGCACGGGATCGTCCTGCGTTCGTACGGCCCGGGCATGCTCTCCGAGAACATTTTCGGGTTCCTGCAGACGGCGAAGAAAGAGGGGATCCCGGTGCTCATCATTTCGCAGACCATGCGCGGCGCCGTGGATCTCCACCGCTACCGCAAACAACTGACCATCGAGGAACTCGGCGTCATCTCGGGCAAGAACATGGGCCTCGAGTGCGCGGTGGTCAAACTGATGTGGGCGCTCACGCAGGCGACGACGCCTCTCAGGCTCCGCGAATTAATGGAACGGAGTCTTGTCGGAGAGCTCGATTAAGATGTCATAGTGAGGTGCCGGTCATCGCTGGTTCGAGTCGCCTCACCATGACCACGGGCCTCGAATCATGATGGAGAGGAGTCTGGCGGGAGAACTGGACTGAGCGCCGGTACATAGTCGGTCAGCCTGAAAATCAGCGCGCGCCAGTCTTCGACAGACACCGTCGGCACTTTTTTTGTCGGCTTGGGTGTGTACATCCTGGCTGCCGCAATCCCATGGGTGTCCAGCCCCAGCTCGCGGCGTATCTGCTCGTGATCTAACTGATCAATCTCAAGGCCGGACATTGCCTTTTTGACGTCGGCGTCCGAGTGGTCAAATCTGCCGAAGAGTGACATGGCGGGCTTCATAGGGCCCGCACATTGTGTGGAAAGTCGCCTCCTGCGCAAGGGCTTCGTTGTCTTTCTTGATATTTTGGCTTATGGAAGAGGATTACTTGTGTTTTTCATCCTCGTCCTTCCGTTCGTGCTTCTCCAGCATCGTTTTGCCGATGATCGAACTGATCGCAGCGCCGATAATCACGCCCGTTACCACCGTTTCCACCACTTTTCGCTTGCTGCTCTTGTCCTTTTTCGGTCCGAAGGGCCACATAGGATTCGAGTGTAGCAGAGAAAATGTCTGTGCAAAATAATTGAACAAAGTACCGGTTGCAATTTCGTTCATTCGTTAACTCGTTTATTCGAATGGCAGCACCACGAGTTAACGAATGAACGAGTGAACGTGCTAGTTCTTTTTTCAAGACAGTGTGATCTCCGGATAGCTTTTCAAATGTCCCAACACTTCCTTCTCCATCTCCTTCAATTTCTCCGGACTCCTCGCCTCCATGCACACGCTGATGCACGGGCTCGTGTTGCTTTGCCGGATGCCCGCCCACGCGCCGTCGCCGAAGTCGATGCGTGCTCCGTCCAATGTGTTGACCGGGTATGATTTCGAAAAATGCTTGGTGATCGCGGCGATCACTGCGGTCTTCTTGTCATCGGGGCAGTGAGGCCGAAGCTCGTGCGCCTGGTAGACCTTCGGGAAGTCGGCCATCAGTTCCGAGACGGTCTTACCCGATGACGATACGATCTTCATCAGCCGCAGGGCGGCGACGAGCGCGTCGTCGAAACCGAAGTAATCCTCGCCGCAGAAGAAGTGCCCTGATTGCTCGCCGCCGAGCTGCGCCTCACGCTCGCGCATCGCATGCTCCACGTACGAGTGGCCGACCTTGCACATGAAGGGTTTCCCGCCAAGACGTTCAATTTCTGTGTTCAGGATTTCTGAGTTACTGACGGTAAAAACAACGGGTGCGTTCTTTTTTCTTTTCAAATGGTCTCGTGCCAGGAGCAGCAGGATTTCATCGGCGCTGCGGATCACGCCCTTCTCATCGACCAAGCCCACCCTGTCGCCGTCACCGTCGAAGCCGAAACCGATGTCGGCGCCGGTTTCGAGAACCTTGGCCTGCAGGTCCTTGAGTGTCGCGTGCTTGCTCGGGTCGGCGGGGTGGTTGGGGAACTCGCCGTCTGGTTCCAGGTAGAGGCCGGTGACGTCGGAGCCCACGTTCTGAATCACCTCCGAATTTGTCGGACCGGGAATGCCGTTGCCGGCGTCGATCACGACCTTGAGATTCTTGCCTGCGTTTTTGAATGTCTTCACCAAAAATTCTTTGTACGGAGTGATCGCATCAGCGTGCTCACTCGATCCTTTGCCATCCAAAAAATCCTTCTTTTCGATCTGCATCCTGAGCATCTGGAGATCATCGCCGCTGTAGGCTTCGGCGTCTCGGAGCTGCAATTTTATTCCGTTATCATCCTTGGGATTATGGCTTGCAGTAATCTGAACTCCTGCATCAATTTTGTGCTCACCGATTCCTGCGCAGATTGTAAAATAGTTCACCGGACTGGGCGTCATCCCGATAAGAACGACGTGACATCCCGTGCTCATGAGCCCGTCGCGCATCGCATTCTCAAGTTGCGGTCCGTGCGTGCGCGCGTCACGACCCAGCACCACCACCGGATGGTCTTTTTTGTACATCCTCCGGAGCGCCGTGCCGAATCCTTTGCCGATCAGTCTGGATGCTTCTTCGGTCAGTTGCGTCAGCGCTTTGCCTCTAATGTCATATGCTCTAAAAATGTGTGGATCGATCATGCGGGCAGGATAGCAGATGAAAGTGTCATGGTGAGTCCTTCGACAGGCTCAGGATAAACTCCGGCGAATAATGGCGCACAGGCACCCTTCGACTCCGCTCAGGGTGACAAAAAATGGATGTTCACTGACTCGCGTTTCTCTGCTATAATAAGAGGAAATCAGCACTTTTATGCTTCGTTCCTCAGCACAAGTGTCACGCCCCCTCTCCGTCGCCTACTTCACGATGGAAATCGGCCTCTCAGCCAAAATCCCGACCTTTGCGGGTGGGCTGGGAGTGCTTGCGGCCGACTTGATGCGCTCGGCGGCCGATACCGGGGTCAGTTGCGCATGCGTCACCATGTGCTGGAAGTTCGGCTACCTGCACCAGACGCTCAAGCCCGACGGCGGTCAGGATTACGATAACGTCAGCTGGGATCCCGAGACGCAGTTGAAGCTGCTCCCGCAGCGCGTGCAGGTGATGATCGAGAAGCGGCCGGTGACGGTGGGCGTGCGGGTTCTGGAACTCAGAAGCAACGGCCATGTGGTGCCGGTCTACTTTCTCGATACCAATTTTCCAGACAATTCCCAGGCCGACCGGGACATCTGCCGCCACCTCTATGGGGGCGACCAGGCCATGCGCATCCGTCAGGAACTCGTGCTCGGCATCGGCGGCGTCAAAATGCTCCGTGCGCTCGGTCACACGGATGTGAAAAACTTCCACATGAACGAGGGCCACTGCGCATTCCTCACATTGGAACTCCTGCGCGAGAGGGGATTCAGTGACGACGCGGTCAGGCAATCCTGCGCGTTCACCACTCACACGCCAGTCGCCGCGGGTCATGACGTGTTCCCGTATGACCTCGCATGGAGCATCGCGGGGGAGAATCTCCCGTGGCACATCAAGAAGCTTGCGGGGGAGGACGCACTCTCGATGACGAAACTTGCGATGAACCTGAGCCGGTACACCTGCGGCGTCTCGAAAATACACGGGCAGGTTTCACGAAACTTGCTTCAGAATCCGAACGTCGACTACATCACCAATGGCGTGCATCACATCGAGTGGGCATGCCCGGCGATGCAGTCGCTCTTCGACGCGCGCATACCCGGCTGGAGGGACGATCCCTCAATTCTCACTGCACACTGCCGCGATCTGACGGATGAAGACCTCTGGAAAGCTCATTCCGAAGCCAAAAAAAAGCTGATCGATCAGGTGAATATCGGACGCGTGGGCGATGATATCTTCTCAGCCGATTGCCTGACCATCGCCAGCGCGCGCCGCGTCGTCCCCTATAAGCGCCCCGAACTGCTCTACACGAATCTTGAACGCCTCAAAGAGGTGGGCAACGGGAAACTGCAGATCATCCACGCCGGCAACGCGCACCCGTACGATCCTTTCTCGCAGGAAGTGATCCGGCACATGATCGAACGGTCGAAGGAACTCAAGGGCAGCGTGAAGATCGCCTACCTGCCAAACTACAATCCTGACCTCGCAAAGCTTCTCGTGAGCGGCGCCGACGTGTGGCTCAACACGCCCATGCGTCTGCACGAGGCATCCGGAACCTCCGGCATGAAGGCGGCGCTCAACGGCACCATCAACCTTTCCACGCTCGACGGCTGGTGGATCGAGGGCTACGAAATGGAGCCGGAATCCGGCTGGCGCATCGGCCCGCTCGCGTCGTCCCTCGATGCCGAAGACACGCGCAAGCTCGATGCCGAAGATCTTTATACGCAGCTTCAGTACGAAGTGATCCCCGAGTATTACTACTCGGGCCGTACGCGGTGGCTCCGGAGGATGAAGCGGTCGATCGGGCTTTTAGGGTACTTCAATTCTCAGCGGTGCATCGGCGAGTATGTCAAAAAAGCTTGGAACGAATGACCAATGACGCAGTGACCAATGATCAATGGAATGATCAATGAAGCAATGATCAAGGACTAATATTTTTTGGAAAGGGATACCTTTCTTGGTCATTGCGTCATTGTGGTCATTGGTCATTTTCTGCCCCCGGATGTTATACTCTGCTTCTCCTACCACTTCCTTTTTTGTCACCATGCCCACCTGTGGAGCCTGCAAAGTAGCCATCACCGTGTGCCCTGACTGCGGTGGCAGGAAGTGCGTCGCTGGATGTCCCGACCGCGAGGAAGACGGCTGCCAGTGCGGTACAACCGTTACCCCGACCGATGAGGAATAATCTCCGCATCGTCGGCATCCTGAATGTCACCCCCGACTCCTACTTCGACGGCGGGAAGTTCGCGTCCGTTGATGCGGCGGTGAAACGGGCCGGTCAGATGCTCCGCGATGGTGCCGATATCATCGACATCGGCGGAGAATCCACCGGACCCAATTCGAAAGACGTGACGGAACAGGAAGAGCGCGCGCGCGTCATCGCCATCATCAAGGCCATCAAGCGTGCGTATCCGGATGCCGTGCTGTCGATCGATACCTACAAGTCGGGGATCGCGCGGGAAGCGATCGAGGCGGGGGCGTCCATGATCAACGATGTGACGGCAGGCAGATCGGATCAGAAGATGTTTGACGTTGCGGCAAGCGCAGGAGTGCCCATTGTTCTGATGTTTTCGAAAGACCCCACCCCGCGCACGACGATCGCACACGCCCGGTACGATGACGTCGTGAAGGACATCGCGGCATTTCTGGCGGCGAGGAAGCAGGTGGCTATCGATGCCGGCATCGATTCTTCGAAGATCATCCTGGACCCGGGCATGGGGCATTTCATTTCGAGCGACGCGACGTATTCGTTCGAAGTCCTTGCTCGCCTCCGCGAACTGACATCGCTCGGGTGCCCGCTCTACGTGAGTCCGTCACGCAAATCCTTCCTGGCGGGTCCGGAGAATCTCAGTACGGTCGACAGGCTCCCCGCGACCATTGCGGCATCGGCCATCGCGGTCATGAACGGCGCGGCCTACATCCGCACGCATGACGTGCTGGACGTACGGAGAGGATGCCAGGTTGCGCTCAGAGTGCTCAGTACCCCCACCCGGCACATTCGTCCATCGGATCGAGGGTGAGAGACGTGCCCTTGCTGAGAGAGCAGAGCCATTCGCGCAGGTGCGTACCTGTGACGTGATCACCCGGCTTCATGTTCAGTCCTGTGACTGCGACGAACGCTTCCCACGAGGGGCCATACCAGACTTCGTTGCGTCTGAGGGGACGCTTGAGGGCGGACATTTCGGGGGAGATGCGCGCGATGATGGCAGTCGCCTCGGCCGCAGAAATGACTGCATCGGGGCGCAGCGAGCCGTCGGGATTGCCGCGGAGCCAGCCGTTATGGAGTCCGGCGCAGGCCGCTTCCGCGTACGGGGAATCCACAGCCAGGTCGGTGAAGAGAAGGCGGAATTGCGCGTCTGTGGCGCGGGCAAGCTGGTCGAAACAATGCCGGAGACTGTCCGTGCCGTAGAGGCGCGTGGCGATGGCCGTGATGAACTCGCCCCGCGTGAGCTGGCCGTTTTCTATGTCCGTCGTTATGTACGGCGTATCCGTCCCCGTGGTCCATTCGTACGCGGGAGCCGCCCTGCCACGCTCCTGCGCCGGGTGAATCTGCATGAACTCGCGCGGATAGACGCGTGCGAGGGAGACGGGGGAGCCGGTCAGCAGGAGCAGGGACGCGGCAAGCAGCTTGAAAGACGTACGCATGCGGAAGGGGGAGGGGATATGCATACGGTAACCCGCTCCATGTGGCCCGTCCACCTCAGCTTCCGATCGACGGGGCGATGACGAACTTGACGAGCGTGAGGCTCAGGAAGATCACGACGAAACCGAGGAGGGAGCGGCCGAGGAGCGCTTTGGTCTTCTGCCACGGTTCCTCCTTGCCGAAGGAGAAGAGCATCATCACGCCGGAGTAAATCACCACCGCCACCGCCGCGAGCGCCAGGAACCCGAGCAGGAACGTGACCACCGAGACGACGATCCCGAGGACGCCGGCAATCGGGCCCGGTGCGACGTCGGTTCCCGCGCGCGCGATGAACCTATCGGCGATGGTGATGCGCACGACAAGCAGAATGATGCCTGCCGCCACGCTGATGAGCGTTTTGCGGATGCTTGCGATGCCATCGTCGCTGCCGCCTTTCAGCACCGCTTTGAACGCATTGATGACGATGATGAGGATGGCAAGGCTCGCCACGATCGTGAGGACCCAGTTGATGAGCCCGCCCAGTTCCGGGCTGATGATGTTATCCACGGATGCCTGGATATTCGACTGGCTTGTGAGCACGTCGCCCTGTGAACCGTAGAACGCAGCGATGAACGGGTCGATGATATAGAGCATCACGAGACCCGAAATGAGCGCCGTCATGGCGACGCGCGTCTTTTCCAGACGGTCATCCTCCTGGCCGATGAGCATGTGCACGCCGAGGATGGTGATGACGAGCGCGCCGACGATGGTGAGGATGGGGCGGAATTTGCCCACGACGAATTGCGCCAGCAGTACGAAGCCGCAGGCGCCGCCCTGCACCTGGTCGCAGTTGATATATTCGGGCGTGCTGGGGAATGCGGGCAGGAGTCCTCCGACGCTGCTGTAGGTGTTGTTGATGAGCGTGTTCGGATCCGCATGCGCGGCGGGTGCCGGGATCAGCGTCAGTGCAAGGAATGCGAGGCCGGTGAGGGCGAGGAGTTTTTTCATGTGCCGAAAGCGATGACGGTGTTCACGAGCGCGTACGAGACGATGATCGCCACGAGCGCCACGACAGCCGTCTTGATGATGGTTTTAGCCTTGTCCTTGAGGGAATCCTCCACCGACAGAATCAGGAACACGCCCGCCAGGATGATGGTGACCACGCACATGAAACTGAGGATGGTGAGCAGGTAGTTCGCGATACCCGCGATCTGGATGGCGAGGTCGCTGATCTGCCCTGCCTGCGGGTTCACCGAGACCGTCACGACGTTTGCAAGCATCACGAGTCCGACGCCGATGAATCCCTGAATCAGGCGCTTGCGCGCTTTGTCGATCTGGTCGCTTTCGCCCTGCGAGACGATGAGGCGGATGCCCTGGATGACGATGTTCACCACCAGCAGGATCGAGAGGACCATGCGGAAGAAGAAGAGCACGTTATCGAAGGTGTTGTTGAGCGGCGTGGTGTTCACCACGATGTTCGATCCCGTGCTGCCAGGCGCGAAGGCGTCCGCTACCCACTGCGCGATGGAGACCACTGCCGCACCGGCGATGGTATAAATGAAGGTCGAGCGGCCCTGCCGTACCATGTCATCTTGTTCCGGGAACATCACCATCCAGCGGGCCGCCGTAAACAGGTAGAACACCGCCGCTGCCACAAAACCGATCTGCAGCGCCTTGATGATTTTGGTCAGCAGGTAGTTGGCCAGGCCGGTCGCGCCCACTCCCGTGCCGTTGCAGGGGACGATGTTGCAAATGGTGCTGGACCAGCTCGTGTCGATGCCCCAGTGGCCGGCCACATGGTTCGCCAGCGCCGTTTCCGGCACCAGGGAGCAGGAGAGGGCAAGGACGGCCGGGAGGAGGGCAAAGAGGGTCTTGCGCACAGGAAAGCCGTAAATCCAAGTATTATAGCAGGAAAAGGCATCGGACGAAAGCGGGAAGAATGGCTTATAGAAGGGCCAGGATTAGGGTTTAGGTTAGAAGTGGAAACAATGACGATAACGAGAGCCGTATCTGCCTTTCGCCCTAACCCTAGCCCTAACCCTTGCCCAAATTGGGCTTTACTACCTCCTGCCGAATCTGTACCCTTTCCGGGCTATGGGTAAGAAGCCAACACCAAAGAAGCGCAAGGCGAAGTCCGCGGGACGGCGCCAGCACAGCGTGTATATCCTCCACGAGGTCAAGCGCCTCCAGGATCGCCAGAACTCGCCGTACTCGGTGAAGGCCGAGAAGAAGAACAAGGCCGACAAGGCGCTCACGAAGATCACGAGGGTCAAGGCGTGAGGTCATGGATCGAGGCTCGTCCGCCCGGCGGACTCGCACTTCACCATGACAGCCTGTATTTGCATGTGTCATGACGAGGAGCGTCGAAGCGCCTCGAGCCATCACCATGACAGTCCTGCATTTTCTGCTATCATTAGCGCATGGCCCGCAAACGTCACGTCTCCCGGATCGCAGTGATGCATCCCTCGATACGCTCCTCGCTCGGCTCGGAGCTACTCGGGATGACATTCTCCCAACTATACTATGGCTAGAAAAAGACACGTTTCGCGGATTGCGGTCATGCAGGTTCTGTTTGAGCGCGAGAAACACCCGGCGATGGATGAGCCTGCCGTCGCGCTTGCGCGCGATGCAGGGGAGATCGGTGAGTTCGATCATGATTTCGCGCTGACGGTCCTCAAAGGCGTTTTGGAGAAGGAGCAGGATCTCAAGAAGGCGGTGCAGGAGCGCGCACCGCAATGGCCGCTCGAACGCATGGATCCGATTTCCCGTTCCATCCTCCTGGTTGGCGCGTACGAGCTACTCTATCACAAAGATGCTCCTGCCGCGGTGGTGATGAACGAAGCCATTGAGATTGCCAAGGAATACGGGACGGAAGAGAGCGGGAAATTCGTCAATGGGGTGCTGAATGCGATTGCGCATGCGAAATAGGGACAGGGTTTGGGTTGGGGTTAGGTTTTTTGAAGATAGTTTGGAAAACCCTAACCCTAGCCCTACCCCCAACCCTCGACTACACTTCCATTGATGAGTCATCCGCCATCACTCGACAAATTGCAGGCTGCCATCGGCGTCCAGTTCAAAAAGAAGGATCTGCTGCAGCAGGCACTGGTACACCGGTCGGCTGTGCGCGAGTCGCGATCGTTTGGCAATAATGAGCGTCTTGAGTTTTTAGGGGACGCCGTGCTCGAGCTTGCCGCGACCGAGTACTTGTTCCAGCTATCGGACAAGGCCGAAGGCGAACTCACCAACTGGCGGTCGGCGCTTGTGCAGGGCGATCACCTGGCCGAAGTCGCCGAGTCCATCGGGCTGGGGGAGTACCTCTTCATGAGCAAGGGCGAGGAAGCCAGCGCGGGCCGCACAAAAGCTTCGACCCTTGCAAATGCACTGGAAGCGCTGATTGGAGCCATTTATTTAGATAAGGGCTTCGATGTCGCCAAGCGGTTCTGCGAGCAGTTCATCCTCCGCAATCTCCAGAATCTTCTTGCCCAGGGCAAGCACCGCGATGAAAAAAGCGTGTTCCAGGAAAAGGCGCAGGAACTCATGGGTATTACGCCGCACTACGAGGTGATGGAGGAAACCGGCCCCGATCACGACAAGCAGTTTATCTGCGCGGTGTACATCGGTACCGAGAAAGTCGCGCAGGGGAAGGGGAACAGCAAGCAGAAGGCGGAGACTGCCGCAGCCAATGCCGGTCTCAAGGTCAAAAACTGGAAATGATATGCCGGCCGTCACCTACGTACCCATCGGCGAACTGAAGCCGCACGAGGAGATCAAGGAGAAGAAATTCGCCGCGTTCGCGCGGTTCGCATCGCGCCTCCGCCGCGACCGGATCCGGCTCCAGCCCATCTGGATAGATCGTCATTCGAAGGTGATCCTTGACGGGCATCACCGCTACTCCGTCTTTCGTGAGCTCGGTTGTACGCGTGTGCCGTGTTTTGAGGTCGATTACCTCGCGGACCGGAGCATCTCCGTCCTGCCCCGCCGGCCCGATATTCCCGTCACGAAGCAATCGGTGATCGAGACAGGCCTCTCGGGCACGCCGTACCCGCCCAAGACGACGAAGCACGTCTTCGCAAAACCGGCCCCGTTCCTGTGGTTTGACTTACGACGGTGTAAGTGACCCTCAGGCCTTGTTCTGATCCAGATACTTCCCTTCGAGTTTCGCGAGGATCTTCAGGGCGCTGTCAGAGTCCGGCACGGTCCCGATTTCGCGCCGGAGCCCCTCAAAGACCGTTTTGGGTGTCTGGCCTGGCTTCTTCAGCTCCTTTTTGATCGTTCTCTCAAAATCTGCTTCCAGTTTTCTCGCTTCCACTTCTTCCGCATGAGCCGCCAGCGAATCGCGCGTCTGACCCTTTTCGACGTTGGATGCGAGGCCGCGCTTCTCGTCGTTGAAATCGTAATTTACATCCTCGTTGCGGCTCTTTCCTCGTTCATCCTTTACCTCGCCAGGAGCTTTGCGTGCAGTCTTTTTGGGGAGTTCGACTGGTTCTGTCATGCGTGCATGATAGCACAAATTCCATAGTATTAAACAACGATGCCGAAGGCAGGCGAGTTTACCCTGAGCCTGACGAAGGGCCTGCCTGGAGGCATACCTCTTAGGGAAAGGAGGGTCCGTGGGAGGGAAATCCCTGAAGGGACTGCGCGTCAAGCCTCTCGCTTCGCTCAAGAGCTTGTCGCTGGGAGCCGTAGGTTTCTCTTCCACGAAATTTAGCTCATCTTGATCTCGATCTCCACGCCGGAGGCGAGCGAGAGGCCCTGGAGGCTCTCGACCGTCTTGAAGGTCGTCTCGGTGAGGTCGATCAAGCGGCGGTGCGTGCGCATCTCGAACTGGTCGCGCGCGTCTTTGTGCACGAAGGTCGAGCGGTTCACCGTGAATTTGCGGATCTTCGTGGGGAGGGGGATCGGGCCGTGGACCACTGCGCCGCTGCGCTCGGCCGTCTCCACGATCTTCTGCGCGGCTTCGTCGAGAACCGTATGGTCAAAGGCGCTCAGGCGGATCCTGATGCGGGGTTCGGACTTCTCCTCTTTTTTGTGTGCGACCGCTTTATCGTCGGCGGACGCCTTCGCGGCGGAACCTTTGGCCGTCGCCTTCTTGGCGGGGGCCTTCTTTGTAACGGACGGTTTCTTGGCGGTAGGCGTCATGGGGCTGGGGGTGAAAGAGCAGAGGAGGTGATGATCAACCGGACCCCGTAGAGACGCGCCGGAGGCGCGTCTCTACGGGACGGGGATTATTTGACGATCTTGGTGACGACGCCCGCACCGACGGTGCGACCACCCTCGCGGATGGCGAAGCGCGTACCGTTCTCGAGAGCGACGGGCTGGCCGAGCGTGACGACGAACTTGATGTTGTCGCCCGGCATGACCATTTCGACGTTCGGGGGCAGTTCAACGGCACCGGTCACGTCCGTGGTGCGGATGTAGAACTGGGGCTTGTAGCCCTTGAAGAACGGCGTGTGGCGGCCGCCTTCCTCCTTGCTGAGGATATACACCTCGGCCTCAAACTGCGTGTGCGGGGTGATGGAACCGGGCTTGGCGATGACCTGGCCGCGCTCGATATCGTCGCGCTCGATGCCGCGGAGCAGGATACCGACGTTGTCGCCGGCCTGACCCTGGTCGAGGAGCTTGTGGAACATTTCAACACCCGTGCAGACGGTCTTCTTGGTGTCGCGGAGACCGACGATCTCGACTTCTTCGTTGACCTTCACCACACCCTGCTCGATGCGTCCCGTAGCCACCGTGCCGCGTCCCTTGATGGAGAACACGTCTTCGACGGACATGAGGAAGGGCTTGTCGAGCTCGCGCTTGGGGTCGGGGATGTAGCTGTCGAGGGCATCGAGGAGTTCCTTCAGGTTGCCGATCGCAGCTGCGTCACCTTCGACGGCCTTGAGGGCGGAACCCTTGATGATGGGCGTGGTCTTGCCCGGGAATTCGTACTTGGTGAGGAGTTCGCGGACTTCCTCTTCCACCAGCTGGAGCAGCTCGGGGTCCTTCACCATGTCGACCTTGTTCAGGAAGACGACGATGTAGGGCACGCCGACCTGGCGGGCCAGGAGGATGTGCTCGCGCGTCTGGGGCATCGGGCCGTCGGCTGCGGAACAGACCAGGATGGCTCCGTCCATCTGGGCGGCGCCGGTGATCATGTTCTTGACGTAGTCGGCGTGGCCGGGGCAGTCCACGTGCGCGTAGTGGCGCTTGGCGGACTCGTACTCGACGTGGGCGGTGTTGATGGTGATGCCGCGCTCGCGCTCCTCGGGAGCGTTGTCGATGTCGGCGTATCCTTTCTTTTCACCCTCCGGAGAGAAGTTCATGGAAAGGGCGGCGGTAAGGGTCGTCTTACCGTGGTCGACGTGTCCGATGGTTCCCACGTTGACGTGGACCTTGGAACGGTCGAATTTCTTGGCGTCTGCCATACGAAAGGAGGGTAAAGGGGGAGAAAAAAGAAACTCCCGTGAATAATAGCTTCTGAGAGCCCGGAGAGTCTAGAGAATGTTCCTTGGCCGAGTCAACACCAAGTGGAGCAAAAACAGCATCGATTTGCCGCATACGAACCCCTATAGTCGCCCGGTCCCTGTGCCGCGTAGGCGTGGGGTAACCGTTTGTTCCTTCTAATAATAAGGAGAGTCCGATGTCTGAATGGTTCGAGTCGATCGATTGGCCGAGGACGCTGATGTTCGTTGGCATCCTCGCCCTCATATGGCACGTGGGCGTGGCCCTCTGGGCCTAGAAGTTCACCCGTGACCTGAAGGTCCGGCATCTGGTGCTGGCGCCGGGCCTCCTGCCGGCTTGCATGGTGGCTCTGCTCTGCTTTGGCCTCTTTGGGGAGGCCGCGCTGGCCATTGAGAGAATGAAAGGCGACTGACGCCTTTGGAACAACGAAACGCCCCGTCCAGGACGGGGCTTCTTTTATGATGTCCGCTTCCTGCTCTCATTATAGGTCTTCCACAGTTTGCTCAGGTGCCCGCTTCCATTCATCAGTTCCTCCGGCGTTCCGTGCTCGATCACCTCTCCTTTCTCCAGAACATAGACTTCATCGAATAAAGGAAGAAGATGCAGGCGGTGGATGGAGGAGATCACGCAACGGTCGTTGAAGTACCCGAAGATGTTCTTGTGGATCTCGAGTTCGTTTTTGGAATCCACCGAGCTGGTGGGCTCGTCGAGCAGGATGATGTCGCTCTCTTCCGCAGCGAAGATGCCGCGGGCAAGCGCCAGGCGCTGCTTCTCGCCGCCGCTCAGGTTCACGCCTTTCTCCGCGATGTCCGTCTTCAGGCCCTTCGGAAGGCGGTTCAGCACGTTCGTGAACCGGGCGAGCTCGACGTAGTGCAGCACGTCCTTCTTCGATTGCTCGGTATCCACCGTGATGTTGTACTCGATGGTGTTGGCGAAGATTTCGGGTTCCTGGGGGATCAGCGTGACATGCGCGCCGATGCACCGGAGGCCTTTCTTCAGTTTCTTCCCGTCCGCAGTCACGGTGACGTCATCCGTCATGTGCAGGCCGCGGATGAGGCTCATGAGCGTGCTCTTGCCGCTGCCGCTCTCGCCTACCAGCGCGATTTTCTTCCCCCTTTCCAGTGTCAGAAAAATGTCTTTCAAATGATGGCGCTTCTTCTCGGCGTCTTCGTACGAGAACTTCAGGCCGGTGATCTGCACCTTCTTCCAGTGCGTCGGCAGACAGAGGCTGGCGTTCTGCTCGCTCCGGTCGGCTTTGAGGATGCCGTCGGCGGCCCGCAGGTCGGCGTACTGCTCGATGGTGCCGCTGTACTTCCACGCGAATGTATAGAAGGAGTTGCCGATCTTCTGCAGGTAGTCGTAGAGCATGAAGAACGTTCCCGCGACGATCGCCTGGCCGGCCCTGAGGGTCGTGTACGAATACCAAGCGAGGACGATCACCGTCATGAGCGACACGATCACCGTCGTCAGAAACCACTTGGACTCGTTGACCATGTTGTTCCTCTTATAGAGGGGGAAGTAGTGCGTCATGCGCTTGATCAGCTCGTTCTGGGTGAGCGTCTCCAGCCGGAGCGTGATGACCGTGATGATGTTGGTGACGTAATCGTGCAGCGCCGAGGCCACAAAGTGGTCCTGCTCGTTGATGGCTTCGTACTGCTTCAGCAGGAACGCGTCGAAGACGAACACCACGATCAGCGCCACGGCGCTCACCGCCACCGCGATCGCCGCCGCGGCGGGGAGGATGAGAAAGAGCGCGATCACCGCGCCCACGAGTCGGATGATCATCTCGATGAACTGCCAGCCATTACTGATGAACCCATAGAGTCCGTTGGTCGCCTTCGCGATCTTGTTGATGCTTTGCCCCGAGTGATTGTCCTTGTGCCACTGCACCGGGAGCGATGTCACGATGCGGAAGAGGTGATGCTTGAACATGAGGCGCGCGTGGAACGCCGTGTTATTTTCCAGAAGCCTCGCCGGACCGTGGAAAGCCCAGAACCCGACCTGGATCAGCACCATGTAGGCGAAGGCTGTCATCATCTTCCCGAGCGGGTCGCTCTGCGTCGTCATCGTCTGAATGATGTTGAGCAGGTACGCGATGGCGATGGGTTCCAGCAGCAGCACGACGTTCGCGCAGATGAACATGAACACGTACAGCACGACGAGCAGGCGCCTGCCTTTGGCGTACCGCCACGAAGCCGAGAGGAGGGCGATAAATGCTTTCATGGATGAGCGAAGATCATAGTCCTTCCCATGAAGGAAATCCCAGTGTCAGCAGCCAAATTCCTGGTTTTTTGTGTCGTGATCTAGAATAGGTGTGCATGCGACGTGACGAACGTATCCGGCTCTTCGTGCAAGAAATCCGATCCTGGTATGTACGTCACAAGCGTGAGCTCCCGTGGCGCGACCTCGACGTTTCCGACGACACGCAGCGCGCATACATGGTGCTCGTCTCCGAGATCATGCTGCAGCAGACGCAGGTGCCGCGCGTCATCATCACGTTCAAGAACTTCCTCCGTACCTTCCCGACTCTCGAGTCTTTGGCGGCGGCATCCAATGCGCAAATCCTCATCGCGTGGCGGGGGATGGGGTATAACAGCAGGGCTCTGAGGTTGCGGGACGCGGCGCGCGTCATCATCGATGAATTCGGCGGCGTGTTCCCGAGCGATTTCGATCAGCTGCTCAGCATCAAAGGCATCGGCCATTACACTGCGGGAGCCGTCCGCAACTTCGCATTCAATATCCCAACCCCGTGTATCGATACGAACATCCGGAGGATTCTGCATCGTACATTCGTCGGACCTGAGAACGCGGATGGATCTTGGAAAAAAGATGATCAGTATTTATTGGATTTGGCCGGAGAAATTTTGTCTGTTGTCATGGGATATGACATGCAAATGAAACAATTGTCCGAAAGCGCGGGTCTCGTGGGTCCCGCGACTGCAGGGCTCCACAAAGGGAAAGGATGGTCCGTGGAAGGAAAACCGTTAGGTTTTTCTTCCACGAGCACAGCCGACTGGCACGCGGCGTTGATGGATTACGGTTCGCTCGTGCAGACGAAAAATAATCCCAAATGGGACATCTGCCCGCTCACTGCAAGAGGTATCTGCAAGACGACGCGTGAGATGTTTGTAAAGACGCGCGGCGCGCGCGTCTCGGTCTCCAGTCAGAAGAGATTGGAACCTGGTCGCTACGTCGGCTCGACCTTCGTCCCAAACCGCATCTTTCGCGGGCGAGTGGTCGAGGCGTTGCGCGATGCGCCGAAGGGCCTGGCACTGGAAACCATTGGAAAAGAAGTGGCGATCGATTGGTCAAAAGAGCACAAGCCATGGCTTCAAAAACTGATCAATAAACTTGTTCAAGATTCCCTCGTTGCCAGGGAGGGGACTCGATATGCCCTGAAGAAATAAAAAGAGGAGCGGCGTGCGCCTCTTCTTCGTTGTCACCGGGTCAGTTGACGCCGATGACACCTCGACTGCGCATGGTCTTTCATGCCTCTGGCCAGAAAAATGTCGCTTATTTCGGCAGGATCGTCTCGAGCATCGCCGCAGACCACTGGCTCGGTCGTGCAGGCGCGAATTTGCAGCCTGCCGGGGCGGACGCGACCAGCGACTGAGTCTTCGTGTCGCGGTCGTAATAGTAGACGTTGGTCACTTTGTTACCCTCGCGAACGTCGCCCCGGGCGAGGACGTACGCCGCCTTGCGGCCGTTGCCGCTCAGTGCCGTTTCCAGGGGAGTGTAGTTGATGCCGTAGCTGGAACCGTCCACCGTGTTTGTGCCCGGTGCCATGTAGGTATAGGCGTACGTGTACTTGGCTGCCAGCCCCTCCGGCGACTGCGGCATGCTCTGGTCCAGGAACTGATGGGTCCAGCTGCGCCGCCATTCCACCGATGCATACCCGGCCACGGTCGTGGAGAGCGCTTTGCGCGGCTCGGCTGCGGGGCTTGGTATTGCATAGATGCGGACCCTGCCATCGGCGCTCACCGGTTCGGCATATCCAAGCACGTTCGGTTGTGTCCCGGTGGGCATGAACCGGATCTCGGAGCGACCGTAATTGATGCCGACGGAGCGCTTCGTATCGGTGACCAGGTTTGTGTTGGCATCGAAGAGCTGGATGGTCGATGGCTGGTATTGCGACGGGGGCGGGAGCGGGGCGAAGGCGACATACCGTCCGTCGGCGCTCACTGCGGGGCGCGCGCCGATGTTGCTGGACGATGTCACCTGCTTCGTTGTGTTCGTCTCGCGGTCGAGGAGCGCGACCCGAGGTGGGTTGCTGCTATTCGTCATCCACTGGGTCAGGTCCTGGTATGCCACGTAGCGCCCGTCGTCGGTGATGGAACCCAGTCCCACGGGCTTTTCGATCGTCGTCGATGTGTTGGCCATACGGTCGTAGACTTTTCCGGCAGGTCCTTCGCGTACCAGGATGAAGCGGCCGTTCGGGCTCATGCCCTGGAGGATGTTATATGCCGACGGTGTACCGAATTGCTGTATCTGCTTCGTGCCAACATCGTACAAAAACACCTTCGATGTGGCGTTCACGTTCTGGCTGGGGCCATCGAAGGCCGTGTACCCGAGCACCAGGCCGTCCATGCTCATGAGGAGCCCCATCTTTCCCGGTCCGCCCTGCGAGCACTGGTCCTGGTAGGAGGGGAACACCGATGCAACTGCAACCGGGGCGCGGGACGATACTGGAGTGTTCTGCCTGGAGACGCGATTCTGCGTCGGAGGGGTCGTCGGTGTCCGCGGAAGCGTTGTCGGCGGTGGGGGCACAGTCGGCATCGACGTACCCTGCGTGGCATCGCCTGCGCGCACCAATCGTGCCGCATCTGCACTCGTGAGTCCCACGCCCGCCGTGAGCGTCACCGTGATCGTGCCGTTTTTCGGAGAGAAACTGCCAAGTTTCAGCCATCGGAACCTCCCGTCGGCGGCCACCTTATTTGCCGGCAGCGCGTTCAGGTTCTGATTTTGGCTCACGGGGAAGGTCTGCTCTTGCTGTGCCTTCACGGCATAGGAGGACGCGGTTGTCTGCACGCTCGGGCCGAAGTACGGCCAAATCACCTGCACCTCGTAGGTGCCAGGCTGGAGGTTCTGGAAGGTCCAGCTGGCGGTCGCCTGCGGGGCGGTCGCGGTCCTGCGGTTCACATACGAGAGGTCGTTCCAGTACCCGGCCATGTAGGCCGAACCCTTGCCGGAATTTCCCGCAGTCAGTCTCGTCCAGGCTCCCGTTGTTGCGTATCCCGCTCCGCCGTCATTGATCACGATGGGCGCGGTGCCGTTCGTCGTTTGGCCCTGCAGTGACCATCCGGCCCAGTATCCTACGGCGAAAACCCCAGCGGCCATGAATACAGCGAGTGATGCGAGCCTGTTCGTGATCATGGGGACCACTGTACGCCCATGCGCATATTTTTTCTATTGCGTCACGCCGCCGGCATCGGCGGCTTGCGGAGCGTCAGGAACACGCCCCCGGCAAAGCCCGTCACCGCCACGATCGAGACGATCTGTGCAACGAGGTTGAGCATCGGCGTGGGCGCCGATTCGCTCAGCTGCGGCAGAGGTTCCTGCAACGCTGATTCGTCGCTTGAGGCGTTCCCCGCAACCGGCTGTTCTGTGGTTGCCGGCAACGCCGGTACCGTCGTATTGTCCGAGGACTGAGACGTGCCGCTCTGTGCGGGCACTGTCGCCGGTCGCGCTTCCATCACTGGCGACTCCTCATACACCGTGGTTTCTTCAAATGAGCCGGGCGAGACTTCGGTTGTGATCACTGTGTACGGTTTTTGCTGTCCCTCGGCGGGCATGTCACCCTGCGGCTCTCCCGCGCCGGTACCCGACGAATCCTGCCCGCCGAACACATCGTACGGAGTAAGTGCGTGTGCCGAGCCGATGAGGCCGATCAGCATGATTGCCGACAGCGCGATGGTGGCGGAGATCTGACGGATGAGCATCAATCTATCGTATTTTTTCCGGGATGACCACGCGAATGTCACTGGCCAAGCGCGGGACTCCGTCGTTTGGACACAAACGGGCAACGCGTAGAGACGTCCCGCCGGGACGTCTCTACGCGCACAACGTCGAATATTTATTTTGCCAATTCCTCCCTTCGACTCGCCCCGCACGGTTCGAAGTGCGGGGCTCGCTCAGGGCAGGCTCCTATTTTGCTAACTCTTCAATCCGACGTTCTCGAATGACATTCACCTTGATCACGCCGGGGTAGGTGAGCTCGCCCTCGATCTTCTTGGCGATGTCTTTGGCGAGTTTCTCCTGGGTGAGGTCGTCGATGCGCTTGGTATCCACGAACACGCGCACTTCGCGGCCCGCCGAGATGGCGAAGGCACGCTGCACGCCCTCGAACCCCTTGGCGACGTCTTCCAGAGCGCGGAGGCGCTTGAAGTATTCCTCGATCGATTCCCTGCGGGCACCCGGCCGCGCGCCGGAGATGGCGTCAGCAGCAGCCACCACGAAGGCTTCGGGCGTGGCCATGGGGATGTCTTCGTGGTGCGCTGCCACGCAGTGGATCACCTCGGGGCGCACCTTGAAGCGCTTGCAGATCTCCACGCCGATCTCGACGTGCGTGCCGGTGACCTCGTGGTCCAGCGCCTTGCCGATATCGTGCAGGAGGCAGCCTTCCACCACGATGCTCGCGTCGCAGCCGATTTCCTCGGCCATCATGCGGCCGAGGTGGGCCATTTCGACGGAGTGCTTCAGCACGTTCTGGCCGTAGCTGGTGCGGAAACGCAGGCGGCCGATGATCTTGAGCAGGTCCTGCGGGTAGCCCTGGATGCCCAGCTCCTCGGTCGCGCGTTTGCCGAACTCAAGCATCATCTTGCCCACCTGCTCCTTCACCTTCACGACGATTTCCTCGATTCTCGCCGGCTGGATGCGTCCGTCCTGGATGAGCTTCTCCATCGCGAGCTTGGCGACGTAGCGGCGCACCAGATCGAAGCCCGAGAGCACGATGGCGCCGGGGGTGTCGTCGATGATCACATCGACGCCCGTCGCGGATTCGAACGCGATGATGTTGCGGCCTTCCTTGCCGATGATCTTGCCCTTGATATCGTCGCTCGGGAGCTGCACCACGGTGGCGGTGGATTCGCTCGCCACTTCCGAAGCATAGCGCTGCATGGCCTCTGCCATCAGATTCTTCGCTTTTTCCTCGGCTTCTCCCTCCATCTCTTCTTTCTTCAGCTTGATCTGCGCGGCGAAGTGCGAGGAGAACTCCTTCTCAATTTCCGTCCACAGCTGCTTTTTCGCTTCGTCCTCGGTGAGCTTGGCAGCCTTTTCCAGTGCTTCACGGTGCTTGGCGCTGGCGACGGAGAGTTCGGTTTTCATTTCCTCCAGGTCCTTCTGCAGCTGATGCGCAGCGGAGCGCTGGCGTTCCACTTCCTTCACTTTCTCGTCGAGGCTGCGCTCTTTCTCTTCCACGCGGCCCTGTTCCTTCTCCAGTTTCGCCTCCATTTCGCTGGCCTGGATGCGGGCCTCGCTCAATATTTCCTTGGCAGTGGCCTTCGCCTCCGACTCGGCGGAGCGGATCTGCGCGCGGGCTTCGTTTAACTTGGCGTCGAGCTTCGCGGCCTGGCGCTGTTTCTCTTCGATCTGCGACTGCATCGCAGCCGAAATCTTCTTACCTTGCGAAAACCACAGCCAGCCTAAAAGCACTCCGAGTGCGGTGCCCGCAAGCAGTGCGAGCAAGACGATGATGGAATCCATAAATCATGGGGGCAGGAAAAGGGAACCGCCCACGTTTTCCTGTTACCGCAGCGCCCGTCGCACGGAAATTCGTGCGAATGCAAAGCGCCTGGGAGTCAAAAGCCTGAGGAGAGAAGCGAGGAAAAGCATGGGGGAATGGGGCCAGTGTACACCCCGTTCATGCCCTGTCGAGCATGCCTGTTCCACATCGAGGCAGAACGTCCGGATGTCTCTTCTGGCAGAGGAAAAGTCACTGTTGTTCCACGTGATCGTATCCGGATGCCCTCCCGTGAGGAATGGTCCGGCCTCAGGCTGTGCCTCCCATGCAACGGCGCATGTTCCTGACGGCTCTGTGTATCCTGTGCGCTTTCCTGCCGCTCCGGGTGCTTGCGGCGATCGCTATAAACGAGGTGCTGTGGGCGGGTTCCGACAAAAGCACATCGGACGAGTGGATCGAGCTGACGTCCACGGGATCCGGCTCGCAGGTGACTGAGTCCCTGGACGGGTGGACGCTTACGGGCATGAACGGTGCCGGCGCGGAGGTAACGCTCTATCGCTTTGGAACAGGCACACTGGTCAATTCCGGCGCGTTTTTGGTGCTTTCCCGCTGGCAGGAAGCCGAGTCCAGGCTCGGGGTTGAACCGGACTTTGTGGCTCCGGGACTCACGCTCGCCAATACCAAGCTCCTGCTCCGGCTGCGCGATGCCTCGGGTCTCGTCCGCGACGAGGTGGATGACGGCGTCGGCGCGCCGTTTGCCGGATCCAATCCATCCGCTCCCGCCTCCAAAGCCAGTATGGAGCGGATCCACGCAGGCCTGCCGGGCAATCTACAGTCCAACTGGCAGACGGCGACCACGTTCCTCAATAACGATGATGGCGCACCGCTCTTTGCCACTCCTGGTGCAGCTAATGGCACGGGCCCGTCCGTCGATACGTTCCCTCCCTTCGAAGCGACCGATATTGAAGCCGAAGTCACGGACATCGGTACCGATAGGTCCATCGAACTCAGTTGGACCCCGAGCCGGTCATTGGATCTTCAGAGCCAGGTCATCACGATCGCACCGCCACCCCTCGCCGGGTCCGGAATCATTCGATTAGGAGCGACTGCAACTGGATATCTGTTCACTTTTATTGATCAAGAAATTCCGTATACGATTCTTCTCCAATCCGTCGACAAAAATTCCAATATTTCTGAGGGAATAGAAATTGCAATAGAGCCCATTCATAATTCACAAAATCCGAACAATAATGTTGCTTCTAGTAGTTCCTCTTCTCTGTCTGGTTCATCGTCCTCTTCCGCTTCTTTATCGTCGACTTCTGAGAGTCAAAGTTCATCATTTTCATATCAATCGCAAGTGTTGTCATCCTTTGCATCCTCTCTATCCTTTTTATCCTCTGAATCCTCTTCAAGTACATCCTCCACTGCTCTTCCGCGTGTCTTTATCAGCGAACTGCTCCCTGACCCCAGTGGTTCAGACGAGAACCAATGGATCGAACTCTGGAATTCCGGGCAGGAACCGGTCGATCTTGCAGGCTGGTCGATCCGGAACATACGGACTGCGAAGACTTTTGCTCTTTCCGGGGCCATTCTTGCAGGTGAATACCTGGTGAAAGCCCGCGCAGACGGACTGTTTGCGCTCAGCCACGGAGGAGGGGAATTGGCGTTGCAGCGTGATGGGATGACGGTCCAGGCCCTCTTATTCCCTGCATTGCCCGAGAACGTGACGTACGGGCTCAGTGATGCCGCGGCGGGCCTCCAACCGTACTGTGCGCCGACTCCGGGCACAGCCAACTCCAATGCTGGATGGAATCCAACTATGAACATCCAGTCTGGCACCCAGGAAGGGGAGAGCTCGGTCTCGATCAACCTGCAGACGGTGACCCCCGAGGGAATCTCGCTCCCGGTCAGCTGCCGGTATGACTTCGGCGACGGTACCTCGGCTCAGACGTGCAACCCGCCCAGTCACACATTCGGGACGGTGGGGGAGTACCAGGTGACCATGGAAGCGATGAGTTACTGTGGTACTACGGTGAAACAAGAGCTGAAGATTCGTGTACTGCAAAAGCAAAGTGACACTATACAGAGCCCAAGTCAGTCGCCCTCCGTGAGCCGCACATCCTCGTCGGCGCCGGAGCTCCTTTCGACTGACCATCTGACCATCTGGCCATCCGGAATCTCCATCTCCGCCGTTCTTCCCAACCCCTCCGGGGCCGACTCGGGCAACGAGTGGGTGGAGCTATTCAATGGCGCTCAGGCGGCGACTGACCTGGCAGGCCTGTACCTGCGCGCCGGGACCAAATCGTTCCCGCTGGAGGGCATTATTGTCGGCGCAGGTCAGGCGGTTCGCATACCCGATTCGCAGTCCAGGCTGACGCTCACGAACAGTTCGGGGAGCGTCTCCCTCCGGACGGCCGTGGGCGAGATTGTGTCGTCCATTCAGTGGAAAGACGCACGTGAGAACGTGATTTATGGCTCTGTGTCGAGCAATATCAGGGTTGAAGTCGACTTGGTGAATGTAATCGATGGTGACACGATCGATGTCTTCTTCCGCAAAGGCATGCAGAGTCCAGTGGGAGGCACGGGCTCGGCGCGAGTGCGCTTCATCGGCATCGATGCGCCCGAAACGCATCATACAAACCCCTTCGAAATTGCCATGGGTTTGGAATCGAAAAATTATCTATCGTCCCTGATTGAAAACAAAAAAATCGAACTAGAATTTGATACGGAAAAGCAGGATTCGTATGGACGCCTGCTTGCGTACGTCTATGCCTCTGGAGTGGCTGTCCAGGAGCAGATTCTCAGGGACGGTATGGCATCCGTGTATGAGACGTATGATTTTACGAAGAAGCAGCTGTACCTGGATCTCCAGGTGCAGGCGAAGGTAGGAAAGAAAGGTCACTGGGGAAACAAAGATGCAATGGTAGTCATGTCCGCAGCCGGATCCGGTGAGGTGTTGCAGGTCCGGGAGACGGTCTCGATGGACGGCATCGTGATCAGTGAAGTCTATCCCGTTCCGGCTGCAGGCGAGGATGAATGGATTGAGATCTTCAATACGTCGGATGCCCCCATCCCGCTTCATGGTTTGATCATTGACGATGCGCCCGGCGCAGGCAGTAAGCCGTGGAGTTACTCGGGGTCACTCACAATCGATGCTGGGGATTGGGTGGCCATCCCGCTGACCGGTTCCAAAGTGCAGCTCAATAACGATGGCGATACCGTCACGATCAGCGCACCTAATGGCACGATTATTGATCAAATAATGTATCCAAAAATAAAGTTAGGTATGGCATACTCGCTCACCGCTTCTGGTGAATTTTGCATCACGAGTGAACCTACTCCTCATGAGCAAAATATATGTACTCAAAATTACTCTTCAAATGCGACTAAATCTAAAAAGTCATCTACTTCAAAAAACAAAAAATCTGCCTTAAAACCCAAGGTGACGTATAAAAATATAGTTCAATCAACGGTACCCGCCACGTCTGAAGAAATGGGCCTGGAACTTGCGGCATCTCTGGGTAGGGGAGAGCAGGAAGTATCGGCCGATACCGGTATGCATCTGCCGGAGTTTTTCCTCCTTAGTCTTTTGGCATCCGGGGGATCGGGGTACGTGGGGGCGGTGGTGGCGATGAGGCGCAGGAAAAATAGAGAATAGGCCTCTTTCTACCCTCGTACTATTTCATATACAGGATGATTTGGCTCATTCCCAAGCCATCATAGTAATTATTGTTATTTAAAGTTTACTTTCTGATCAATTAGAGGCATTCTACTGGACCCTATGATATTTGACTAATATTAAAATATTGTTAAAGTAATCTACCAAATTTTCATTTTATCACTCTATGGAAACCGAGACGCACTCCACCGATCTGATACTCCACGACAAGCATCTGACGGTGAGAGCTGATGCTATCATTGATAATCTGGCAGAGATCAAGGAGATGCATGGTCTGATGTTAGAACTCCGGAAAGCCCGCAACAGTCAGGCTGCGGTTGTGATCGAAGAGACGAGGGCCCGCATGGAGCAAATTTTGGAAGACCTCTCCGATGAAATGCTTACCGCCGGCATTGCTTTCAAAGAGGACCAGATGACAAGCGAACCGTCGCCTGAGATCCGTGATGCAAAAATTGCGGAGTCGCAGCAGGTTATCGCAGCAGTACAGAAAGGCATGCACTCGAGGTCGGATCTGTATTTCGGCTACGCCAATAAGCTTGCAGAAAGAATCCCGACTTCCGTGGCAAGTGAACAATTGAGGAAGGATCTGCTGGACGTTGTCGGCTATCGTTCGGAAGGACAGGAAGCGCCCGCGCCCGATTTGGAGCCCACCAGCGTCGCTTTGGGCCGTTTTGGGCACATCACGACCAAGGCGAAAAAGATTGAACCGCAAAAGCCGGCTGTGCCGGATGATGCCGATGAACAGTTTAGGCAGTATGCCGGACGGGTGATCAATGACCTGAGCGAAAGGAACCTGCAGCAGCTGCTTCTGGATGTGCTTACGCTCGGAGGTGACGAAGGCCAGGTGCAGCGGACCGAGGCCGTTACGAAGATGGTGAAGTACATCGCGGGCCGTCTGAATGCCCAAGGTGATGAGGCGAAGCTGACGAACCTGATCGCCGGTTTCCTGACCCAGGTACGCGACGGCGAGAGGCCCAACCCGTATTTCCTGAGCGCAAGTCCCCACACCCTCACCGGCGTGCTGCCGGTCACCATGCCCACTGGCATGGCGGACGAGGGGAAGTATGTTGAGAACATGACAAAGTGGTTGAAAGAGGGTTTGAAGCCCGGAGCATCCCATACGGTTCAGGGGCCCGACACGCTGGGCATCGCGCCCGTCGGGGCCGGTTTGAACAGGGGTGAGGATACGTTTGACGGAGTTGTGAAAGGTTACAGGGGCAACGGCGCCCGGAAAGTCATGCGTGCGAAAGTATCGGTCCAGTCGGTCGCAAACGGAGTGTCCGCAGGAGAACTTGCACAGGAATTGGCCGACGATGCCAAGAGGGACGCCACGCAACGTTTCAAGGGCCTGTATGCGTACGATGAGAATGAAATCAGGAACACCATCGTGACATTGCCTGCAAACAGGGCGGTCGAACTCCATATGACGGCCTGCGAAGCGGATCTTGATTGCATTATTTTCAGGGATGAACGCGGGAACCTGAAAATCACAGATAAGGCCGGCGGCAAGCCGACGGTCTTCCGCGAAATCCGCGGATTCGAGAAAGTGATTCTCAAAGATCCTTTCAGGTACTTCAAAGCCCCGGGCAAGCTGGTTTTTCATGGGCAATCGGTGAAATAATCTTTAGGGGAAGAAGTTGTTTATCTGTTCGTAAACTGGTATAATATAAGTTATGCCGGATCGTCCAAAAGGTCAGAGCATGAAGGACTTTCTTGAGGCCGTGCATGGCCAGATCGATGCGAATGCGGTGGCCGCGGAAAAACAGAGGCAGCTGGAGAAAGCGGAAGGGAGGCTGCTGGAGGCGATTGAGAATGCTGCGAATGAGACGAGTGCCGACATCCAGACCCTTTTGACGGAGGACGAGGACCTCGTGACACGAACGTTACTGCTTCTTAAAAAAACAAGAAAGTATCTGGTTCAGTCCGAAAAAAAATTGAAATCGCACGATGCGAATTTCCCGGTCAATGAGGCAAGAATCCAGCAACTGCGGCAAAAACTGGATGAACGCATCGAGCGCCTGAAGTTCCATGCACATGAGCTCCGGCGCAAAAATATGCTTCCCGCGGTGACGTCTCCCCAGGCCGACGCAAATGCGCAGAGCGCGGCGAATCCTGCGTATGCGGGAGCACAGTCTGCCGCCGACGAGACTCAGGAGCGTTTCGAGGAAGCGCGTAAGAAAGCGGGCAAAAAAGTGGATGACATGGTCGTTGCTGCAGAGAAACTTTTAACCGATACGGATCCCAATGCTCTCGCGCCCGAAGAGATCGATACGCACAGGTACGAGGTGATTGAACAACTGAAGTTACTGGTGAAAGTGAAGGGGAAGGGCGACGAGGCGGATGCGCCGTATGATACCGCGAAGGCGAATAAAACCATGAGTCGGCTCCGTGCGCGGAGGGAGGAAATGAAACGGCAGGCCGGCCGCAAGCCGAAAAAGGAACGGGACGCGGAAGCGGCGCAGCACCAGGCGGAGGCCCAGAGACTCGAAACCAGAAAGAATGAATTGGCCAGGGAAATGCAGTTACAGGGGGAATTAGCGAGGCAACGCGTTGAAGATGCGGCGCCTCCTGACATCATGGATGAGGAGCAGTTGGAGACCTATGCCTCGCATTTGGAGAGGCACGACGAGGCATTGGATACCGTCTGCCGCGACGCGGGAAGCATCGGAATGCCCGTGCCGGATGACATTCGTAAACACCACCGAGCAGTTAAACAAATGAGAAAAAAAGTCAGTGACTTACAGAAGAAAATGGCCGAAAAGGCAGAGGACAAGCGCCGGCAGGATATGCTGGATCAGGCGCTGGCGCCGTTACGGCAATTGATCGCAGACAATGACGCGCGTCGCGTTGAAGACGAGGAGCGCCGCAGGCATGCCGACGAAGAGAGGGCAAGCGCCGAGGCGGTAAGGGTCGCTGTGGAGCGGCAACGGAACACATTGAATACGACGATGACGAACTCGGAGGCCGCCATTGCGCAGGCAGAAACTGCCATGAAGGCGCAGTTTACGGCAGTGGAGGCAAAGATCGATGCGCTGGCCAATCCGGGAGTGAAAGCTGAAAGAATGACGGAATTGAAAAAGCAGAAGGAGGAGTGGAAAACGGAAGTCGATGCCATTCGGGCTGCACTGAAGGAAGCGAAGGAAGACATTGCCGAGGCGGACGATTCACTGATGCTTGCAGCGGCGGAACAGACTTTCGCAGAAAAGACCACGGCATTCACGCAACAGTGCGAAGCCCGTACAATTGCAATGACGCAATTGGCAGGGCGTGCCGAGGCCGACAAAGCTGCTGAACCTCCCACCATAGTCATCCCTGTGACCGAAGTTCCCAAGAAACCCGGCCTGCCCCAATTCACCGGCATCGGTCCAAAAGAAAAACCGGTGGATAAAGACGCTGCGAAAGTGAAAGCGCAGACTTTTTTCCGTATTCATGGGACGGCCGGTTTGATGGGCCACATGATGAGGCATGTATTGGGAGGCGATGACGCGACGGCCAAGGTGACCGGAAAGAAGATCGAGGCAAAAAAAGATGATCATGGTGCCGAGAAAAAAGACGATCATGCCAAAGATGCTGGAAAAGACGCTGGAAAAAATCCCGATAAAAAAGCCGATGACAAAGACCATGGCAAAAAGGATGACCATGGGAAGAATCCCGACAAAAAAGATGACCATGGAAAGACACCTGCAGCCCCCAAGGCACACTGATTTTAAGCAAAAGTAAGCCTAAATATCCTCATTCATATCCGGCTTCCGTCAAATCGGAAGCTGTGCTATAATAATAGGATTTTATGGCAGATACTCCCGACGCTTCCGGCGCCACCACAGGCATGGAGTTTGCGGAAAACCGCGTCGCGCAGGATCTGAGTGCACGTCATGAGTACAACATGCTGCAGGCGGCACTGCATCTGCCGAATTTCAACGAACTTGTCGACCAGGATGAAGCGGCCATTGCTGCACATATTTCCAATTCCGTTTCAGGTTTCCGACAGAGGTTTGCGGCGATCGCGCTCTTCACGCGCAGCGATGCCGAGCAGCAGTTTTTGGCGGCATACAATCAGATGCTGGGAAGCAAGGCGCCGAGCAGGATCGTACAGGGCTTCAGGGAACTCACGGGCGACAGGCATGCCCGCAAACAGGAAAATATTGCACGCGCAAAAGCATTCCTAAAAGTGTTGCATCAGAACCTGAGCACCGAAGATGTCAGGCGTTTCGTGCAACAGCTTTCGCGCATCAATACGAACGTTGCCAATGCTCCCGATACTGTCTGGGAAAGTGCCGCTCCAATCACCATCAACGGACTTGCCGGCATCATACGTATCGATCTGTCTCAGCCCATGTGGCAGGGCACTGCCGCGAACATCCGTGCACGTTTGGCGAATCGTATGTTGAACCAAGCTGGTATCCAGTTCGTTGGGCCTGGAGGAATTCCCATCGCTCTGCCTCCTGCCGTGCACACTCATCGTCTGACCGAAGCGGACATAAATGCAATCTTTGGAACTCAATGTGAGATCCGTGATCCGAACACTCCTGCGAACAATCCTCCGGCTCATACGACGATGTCACTTGCGGACGCGTTTGCATCGACTGCTGCACTCGCACAGCTTGCTGCAGGTAATGCAGACAGCCGTGAGCTGCTCTTGGCGCTCGCCGCCATCCGTCGCGATCCTACTGCGGCCCAGGTACTTGGCGGTGGGAACAGGGCCGCAGAACTTACGGCTGCAAGGGCCAGGCTCGAGCAAGAGCAGGCACTAAGCACGGCTTTGGCAAAACTGGAAAAACTTGAGACGCCAAGTCATGATCTTGCGCATATTCGTGCTGCATTGCATGCACTCAATATTGCCACTCCTCCAGCTGGCACGCGCGACTCAGGATGGTCAACACTTCAGAGCGAAAAAATCAAAAATGAAACGCACCATCTCAAAAACGCACAAGACGTCCTGGATACGGTGAACCAAATCATGGCATTCGTGATGGGGAATAATTCTTTGAGACCCTTGCTTGTGACGCCTGCGGCAGGAGTGAACCTCGCCTACCTGCGCACTTTTCTCCTTCCTGCACCTCCGGCTGCACCAACTGGTGTCGATGAAGGGGCGATCATCAATCCCGCGAACGCTTTTAACCCGGGACGACTGGTGCAGTCCGTCCGTTCCGCATTCAACCAGACAGCCGGTACCGACAAGAGTCCTGCGCTCGGGAGCGTCGAACGCTACACCAAGCTTCTGGAAGAGAACCTTGAGCAGCTGACGAAGGCGCAGGAGCAGAGCGTCGATAACGGCCCCAACGCTTGTTGGGCGGTCATCCGCCGGAGTCTCGAGCATGAAGGATTGCGCGGTAACGATTTGGAAAGCGTCATTGGCCATATGCGAGGTGAACTGCAACAGACGGCTGATACTCCGAAACAGATCGAAGCGATGGCAGCTGCTGCGATACCTCCCAAATTGGACGACGAAGAAGCAGAGGAAAAATGGAGCAACAGCGAAAAGCGATCTTTCAGGCAGATCTCCAAGCTGGGTTTGAAAACTGATCCCTGGAAACAATACAAGGAACGCCTCTTCAATAAGGAGGCAATCGGCATGTCGCTCACGGATGATCCGATGGATAAGGACACCGATCTGAAGGTAGTGATCGACGCATATTTTACGACCAAGTATCTTCAGAGTCTTCCGGAAGACGACGTGAAGAGCCTGCCCAAGTCACCGGAAATCAGGGGTTTCATGCGCAAGCTCCACAGTGCGATTCTAGAACGTGCCCAGTCAGCGTTTTCTGCCAATGCAATTCCTTCCAGGGATTTGGAGGCACTGCGTGCCGAGGGACTTGGTGTTGATGCCAGTAAGCTCTCAAATCTAACCATGACCGAGCGTCTGACTGCCGTGCAGACATACCTTGGCGGGACAGATTCGACGAGCATCGCCAACAACCCTCATTACACAGCAGAAAAGAAGGCTGAAATCGAAGCGATTGCGACGCAGGCATTCAAGCCGATCCAAAAGAAGATCGACAGTCACAACTGGTGGAAAGAAGGCTGGAAGAACCGGGCCGGTAACATCTTTAAAGGAGACGGCTCCGGCTGGAACCCGCTCATCTGGCCCGCTCAGTTCGTGCGCAAGTTCGTGGGAGGCGAGGGCACGGCCAAGAACCCGCTGACGTGGCCCTCGAAAGCCATCCAGTGGACTGTCAAAGCGCCGTTCAAGGCGGTCCCGTCCGCATGGAACTGGCTCCTCAGCCCCACCAACCCGGCCGCTGCGGCGGCCCATGGAAACGGCCACGAAGGAGGCCATTAATCCCCCTGCGGCAAACACACACTCATGATCCACATGCACTTCCACACCGGCCGGAACACCTGGAGCACCCGGGAGGCGCGCCTGTGTGGTTTCTCGCCCGTGGCGCCCAGCGAATCTATTCGCGGACCCAACCGCATCAACCAGAACCAGACCCTCTCGAACGCGATTGCGCTCTTCGATAACCAGTTCACGCGAGGCGAGCATGCCGAGCTGAACCAGCGCAGCCCCGCCGACCGCGCCATGTTCAAAGCGCTGCTCGTGAGCGGGATGATCCCAAACATGAACGCGGCGACATTGCAGGACCAGACGCGCGGCAACATCAATGCCGCCGATCCGTTCAACCTGGCGCAGGCGGCAGACCTGCAGAACCCGACGCCGGCGGAATTGGAAGCGGCGGGGGGGCGGGTACGGTCACTTCTGACCCGTGAGCAAATCGACAGAATTTTCCCCGGCCAGGGAGCCCTGCCTGCCAGCGACCTGGGTCAGGTCGTGTTCGACCGCGTCAGGAACGGCCGGAGCGTCTGGGTCGGCGAAGGGAATATGCAGCGCGCCACGAACGACCAGCTGACGCTTTTCCTGCAGCTGCCTATCGAGGCGTACAAGAACGCGCGCAACGACCTCGACCGCGTCCTCCGCGAAAACCGCATCATGCCTCCTGGCATCGAGGCGGCCGACGGGCCCGCACCGCGCACGCCCTCGGGCTTTCCCGATATCCGCCTGAGCCGGACCAAATACCTCTCGCTCCTGGCGATCATGCTCCAGGGCGGGACCCTCCGCACGAGAGTCACCGGCGCGGCCGTGCCCGGCAATCCCCAGCAAACGGTCCAGGCGCTCGATGCGATCATCGCGGCCAACGCAGCTATCGTCAATAAGGTGCAGGATGCGTACCAGGTGATCAGCATCGACGAAATGGGCTCCACTGAAGCGCTCAGTGGATGGGGCATCACGCTCGGAACCGCGCGTACCAGATATATCGAGATGCGCCGTCGCCCGCGGTCTGTCCCGGTGATGCAACAGCAGCCGAACCCGCGCTTCGGCATGCAGGGGCAGCCGCAGTTCATCCAGGTGATGCAGACGGGCATCCCAGAGCAGGCACTCACGAACTCCCTCCCGTCTGCCAGCGTCTGGCGCTCGCGTCCGCAGCTTGCTCTCGATTTCCTCTCTGCAAACATGCCGCAGACCGCGGACAACCAACGCTTCCTGAACGCGCTGCGCACGTACATCGGCAACAACTGGACGGGCGGTCCCGTCAGCGGCCTGAGTGTGGAAGACACCCGTTCGATCCTCGATATCACCATCAACGCCCTCGTGAACGCGGAGGAAACCGAGAACCGCACTGTGGCGCAGACGGAATCGCTCCGTAAGTCGATCGGCCTGAGCCAGACCATCCATAACTTCGCGGGCGAGATGAAGGACATCGTCATGGACTGGCGCAATAATCTCCCCGCCGCAGCCGCGGTGGGCTTGGGCGCGTTCCTGGCCATTAAAGGGCTCCACCATTACTTCTTCAAACGAAACCGCACGAACCTCGAAAACTTCATTCTGCTTCCCGCCGTGTTTGGCGGCCTCGTGTACGGCCTGGTGCAGGAACGCCGCACCGGCTCGGCCTGGTGGGACGGCATCGCGAAGGGCATCCAGGACTGGCGCAACGGCCCCGAGAGCACCGCGACCCTCACCAACTACTGGGCGCAGGAACTGGAAAGCAACGACCTCATGAGCCGCAAGCTCCTCGCGATCCTCCAGGACCAAAAGGTCAATGACGTGATTCGATTCTACGATCTCATGAAATCCTGGGAAATTAACGGATCGCGTCCCGGTGAGCAGCCGCCGCTCCCGCCCACCATGAACTTCACGGGCTTCGACTTTGGCCAGATGGGCCCCAGGGAAAAGGGCCAGGCGATGTACGCGCTCCTCAAGAAGTTTTTCACGAATCGTGGCCGCAGCATCGATAATCTGGGCTTCCGCGCCCCCGGTCACCGGGGCGGCGCCGAGGCGCAGGGTGCCGCATATATTCGTGACCGCTACGACACGCCGCAGTTTTTCAGCCGCATCGTCACCGGACAGATCAGGCCCTACGGTGTGGCTGTGGACGGCTCTATTCTTCAGCAATGGGGCCAGCCTCATGTGGTGAGACGTCTCAGGGAGCTTGGTGAAAGCAGAGCGCCCAACGAACGCCGTACGTTCGTCTATCTGGTGTCGATGCATGAGGCATATCGTCTCGAGCGGGAAAATCCCAGCCAGGGGTACAACTATAAAATTTGGGAGGTATTCCTCTTCGAAGCTGACGACAGCACACTCGAGAATATGTCCCGCAACGGCCGCGAGGCGGCAAGCCTCGTGCAGCGCATCCGTCGTCACATGCAGCAGATCCTCGACCGCAACAATCCCCTCGCTGCGCCCCCCAGCGAGAACGCGCAGGAATTCAACCTGCTCAATCAAAACGACCCTCTCAGGGCCTTCACGGCTGCCGATTACTACGGCGGCGGGAACTTCGCGAATTTCCCGAACATGCGCGTGCGGGAGGCCGACGAGCACGTGGCCTACCTGAACCAGAGCTGGAACAGGTTCCTCGGCCAGATGCCCCTCACGAACGAAGCCAGGCGCAGCCTCCAGCGCGACTGGGCGAACCGCGTCGCGGCCAGCGGCGACAGAACGGTCACGGAGGTCGCAAACGAACTGGAACAACGCAAGTACCAGATCATGCGCCTTGCGGCGCACAGCCAAAATTCCGAGCGCCTGAACAAGGAAGTGACTGCCGGTCTGCTGGAGACGGCCACGCCCGAGGCGCGTCTGAACTGGTGGGGGACGACACTTATCACCATCCTCAATTCACTGCCTACTGTAGCCGGACGCGTCATCACCACTCCGCCCATCAACTCGCTGGCCGACGTGGGCACCATCCGCCTGCCGCATTCCAACCTGCAGGATATACAGAAGAGGGCTGCAGAAATCAGCAGCATCATGCAGCGCTTCCGTCGTCTGCCGCCCGCGCTAGGGAACGCAGGCACCATCCCGACCGTTGCGGGCATCGAGGGGCTAGACCGACAGCTCGCGCAGCTCTTTTCCAACGAGATCATGCGTGCGTACCTGACGCGCCACGTCGACCCGCCTTCGGCCACGGTGACGCCCGTGCCGGTGCTCGAAATGCAGGTAAGCGAGAACGAGCGCAAAAACATCCGGCAATTCATAGACGATATTTTCAACCGCATGGTCCCCGAAGCGTCAGTCAAGCGCCTGGAAGAGGCCGAAAAGAAAATCACGTCCGTCCAGAACGCCTTCAACATCCCCGGCGCCACGTTCCGAGTCACCTACGAAGGCGGTTCCGGCAACATGCGCATCGTGATGAACACGGGCACGCTCTCGAGTACCGAGAACGATCCTTGGACCGGCCTCACATTTCAGCAGTTCATGGATCTGCCGGAAGCCGATATCGTGCAACAGTGGAAGGTGCAGGCAGTGGCCCGGCGGCAAGCTGAACTACGTGCTCATGCCGGCGGTGATCCGACATTCGTTGCTGCCCCGGACGGCAGCCATGCAACGTACAACATTCCCGGGCCCGATCCTGCAATTGCACGGACCCCCTTGGCAGCATTCCTTACTGCCACCACCGACACTTTGGTGACGCGGTATATCACGTGGGCCGCCCTGCCTGTACCAAGGCGCGAAGATCCATTGGCATCATAAAAACCCCACTCAACTGAATGCTCCTTCATGAGTGGGGTTTTGTGTCTTCGGCAATCGAGATCAATCTTTTTCGACTGCAAACGGATCAGGAACGGGGACGACGACCTTTCCCAGTTCCAGTGAAGACTTTCCGCTGTTTTGCGGGGGCGGCGGCAGTTCCTCGAGCACCTTATGGACGATGCGGGCGATCGTGGCTTGATCCTCGCCGAAGATGCGTCGTTCGATGGTGATCTTGCCGGAATAATCCGCCTTGGCGTGCTTGCCTTTGAAGTGAATCCTGGCGTGGGTCAAGTTCCTGCCGTCCTGGCTGTGGAACTTGATACTCAGGATCTCTTCAATGACATAGTCGCCTTCCTTGGCGGCCTTCCGCTGCGCTGCGGCTTGCCAGGCTTCCTTCGACTCCTTTGTCATAAAACGCGTGGGTAGCGTAAAGAACATCGGGTTCGAAGTGGCCTTGAATTCCTCCTTTTTGTTGTGGGCGTCTAGGTCCTGCATCCTGGCGACCAGCGTCCTCAAGGTCGGCCGCGTGAACCAGCTCCATGCATCCGTGAAGTGGGAGCCGAGCCAGAACAGCACGACCAGGACAGTTGCCGCCGCCAGAATCCATCCGGCGACGTATGCCAACCAGCTGGCGGGCATTTGGGTGGGGGCGGTCGCTTGCGGATAGATCCCGCAGAACCCGATGTTTTCGGCGTCCGAGGCGAGCGCCTCGGCGTAGACGTAGATGAGCATCCATGCCAGCATGCCCAGATAGGCAGCTAGCAGGATGAGCCCGATCCAGTCTTTCGCCGTAAACATCCAATCGTACGTTTCATCGGGCAAGGCACGCATCATTGCCGGGATTCCGATGAATAGCACAGCCCCGCCGAGCAGGAAGGACAACATGCCCACATTGGCCGCGGTGCGTACGGCGGTGACGAGCACGATGCCCAACACCAGCAGCACGATCGCGATCAACAGGGCGGCGAACGGAGACGTAAACATGGTAGACCCTTTCAAAAAGAAGTTACTTCTGTATGGCAACCCTTGCAGTACACCTGCAAGGACTTTGATGTGAAGGAGCTAATATATTATACAATATTACATATTTAAGTCAAAGCAGCGATTTACATAAAAAAGACTTATAGGCTCATTATTCTGGCCTAAAAGGCTGTATTTGCTAAAAACACCAAAATAAAGTATAATAGTAACAAACCGATACCAAATGCACATCCCCAAAAATCCCTGGCCCAGGACGGCGGCATATTGGCTCTATGACGAGATTATGCGCCATATCAATCCCGATTTGATGATCGAGCGGATCCCGCTTTTGGAGAAAAAGTATGCTTCCGAAAACGCCATGGAGCACGAGGCGCGCATGGGCGAGTACCAGCGGGCGTTCGACCTCTACGACCGCATTTACAAGGATGTCACGAACGTCTGCGCCGACGAGGCGCACAAGCTGAAGGAGGAATCGCGCAAGAAGGCCATGGGCAAGGAGGCCGCGGAGCAGGGGAGCGATATCGAACACGTCGAGCAGAAACTCACTTCTTACTTTGGCGAACAATGAACATGCTGCCATCAGGATCGGCCTGGTCCGCCCGCGAAGCGCGCCTCATCGCGCACCGCGCGTACAGCCAGTTCAATAACGGCGGGTCCACCTACATGCCCGCTGGCCCGCGCGACTACCGGCTCCAGAGCGCGTACAGCATGCTCAATTACCAGAACTCGATCTCGCAGGGGTACGTGGACAGACTTCGCTACCCGACGGGTCAACGCGCGCAGCAGGTCCCGCAGAACTTTCATGGGTACGCAGCGCGGCACCCTAGCTGGAACCCGATGGCTCAGTACAACTACGGTGTCGGCGGATATGGCGGGAACGGGTATGGAGGCTATGGGATGAACGGCATGAACACGTACCACGCGCTCAGCATGGGTTATGCCCCGGGCGGAGGCGTAGGCGGCTTCTACGGCGGGGGATTCGGAGGAGGGTACGGTGGGTATTCGTCATTCAATTCCATGCAGTACGGTCCCGGCGGGTTTGCCACCAGCAGCTTCAACCGCGGGCCGATGGGTACCTTCGCATCTGCCTCGTATCCGGGGGGGATGTACAACTACCAGCAGTTCAATCCAATGGGTTCGTACAATCCCATGGGCGGCTACGGCATGAACGGTCTCCAGCAGAACTTCGGTATGAATGCCGACGGCATGCGCCCCCAGCCCATGCATGGGCCCACGTACAACCCACCGCCGCCGTTCCAGCCGGCAGGACGTCAGGGACTCTACACGCTCAATAGTCCAGGCACGCAGTATGCGATGAACACGGGCGGGCAGCATCCGAACTACGGTCAGGATTATGGAAACGATTTCTACGCCCCGCGGCCCATCGGGCAGTACATGGTGGGCGTGCAGCAATATAATCCGTACCTGGACATACCAAATGCGCCCCTGTACGGGCAGCAGTCGGGCGCGGCCATGCGCCAGGCTGCCCTGAGCGCGCGCTACGGTTCGCACGCGTACACATGGGGCGGCAGCGGGAACCTGATGCACTTCGTCCCCCGGCAGCGGCCGTATGGCTCGCCGACCCAGAGGACGTATCCCGCCAATAACGGATATTCGTACGCGTCGAACAACGGGTACGGATACCAGAGCGGCGGGAACGAGTACGGGAACAACGGGTATCCCAATACTGGGAATGGGGGCGTGAACACGGGCAATACTAATACTCAGCAGGTGAATAATGGTGGGAACGTGCTGCGGCCGCAGAATAACGAAGTGATGCAGAACATCGCAGAGTTGGAACGGCAATTAAAAGAGGGCGGACAAGCAGCTGCAAAGCTTGAGCAGGCAATCAATAACAGCGTCAACGCTGCTCAGCTCCAGGAGAACAACAAGCAGATGCAGGAACTTGCAGAACGTATGCAAAAGTTGCGCCAGACAATCCGGAAATTCCGCGGTTCATTGTAGGCATGGTGAACAGTCATCGATTCTCCCCGAAGGGAGGGCAATGACTGTTCGGTTTGCTGCAGGAGGCCTTATGGCCGGTAGTAACCCAAGCTGTTTCCGTAGCAGTCGTAGTACGGGACGTACCCGACAACCCGGTACGGCACGGCGACGTGCACGTACCTGTCGACGTACTCTTTTTGAACGACGACGCGGTCCTGGTATACGATCCGGTCCTGGTAGACGACCCGATCCTTGTACACGACCTTTTCGACTGGCGGCGGCGCGGCGACGTTGACCGTGACATTCACGTTTTTCTGGACAATTTTCTTCACTTCGCCCAATTCCGTGGCGGCACTGTCAAAACCTTCCTTGATTTGCTTGGCCAACATGACCTGCGCATCGCGGATGGCCTTGAACTCGGCGTCGTGTTCGACCTGTTTGTCCCGGATGGCCTTGAACTCGGCATCGTGCTCGAGTTGTTTGGCCAGGATCCGATCCAGCTTTCCGTCGCTTTTCTTCAGGTCATCTTTGACCCCTTGTACGTCTTTTTTGACGCCGTCGACGTCTTTTCGAATCTCGGTCAAGCCCTTTCCCATCGCCGCATTCATTGCGTCGATGTGTGACTTTTTTGCGGGCGGATCCTTTTTCTTTGCCTGACCCTGGACCTCTTGGGTCATGCAGAAGGCGAAAACGACCACGCAAAACAGTGACTCATAGCGATGCATAGGACACCTCAAAAAAAGTGTTGCCGAATGCCGGAGGTACTACGATTCCCCCACAGCATCTCTCCCTACCTTAATAAGGAGGAATGGTGCGGGGGCAGATGATGACAAGGAACAAGTAGATAAATATACTTTAATATCGAATTTTGTCAATAATCTGTCAATTCCATGAATTTTCTATTATCCTCTCGCGGATGTCAGCCCTGATCCTCGCCGACACGACTTCGCTCGCTTCTGGCGAGCTACGCCGGGCAGGCGGCACTACTCCATACTATGTCTGAATTAATCCTCAGTGACGGCACGGTATTTGAAGGAGAATCCTTCGGCGCGCCGGTCAGTGCCGATGGAGAAGTGGTCTTTAATACGGGTATGGCAGGGTACCCCGAAAGCCTCACGGATCCCAGTTACCGGGGCCAAATTCTGGTGTTCACGTACCCCCTCATTGGTAACTACGGCGTGCCAAGTGAGGCACTCAACGCATGGGGTTTTTCGGAGAACCTGGAGAGCGAGGAGATCCACGTGCGCGGGGTCATTGTGCAGCAGGCGAGTGAAGGGCACAGTCATCATCTCTCGGAAGGATCGTTCGGCGACTGGCTCAAAAAGCACGGGATTCCTGGTCTTACAGGAGTTGATACCCGGGCTTTGACGAAGAAGTTGCGGGAGACGGGGGTGATGCTTGGACGGATTGCTCCCACCTCCGGCGCCTTCCTCAAACAGAGCTTGGGAGAGGGGGGCATCGATGATCCGAACAAAAATAATCTGGTCGCCGAAGTCAGTTGCAAGGAGGTGATCACGTACGAACCGGGATCCGAATTCTCCGCGCTCGGCGAGGCGCCCACCATCATCGCGTACGACTGCGGCATGAAACGCAACATCATCCGGAGTTTCCTCAAGAGGGGAGTGCGCATGGTGCGCGTGCCGTGGGATTTCGATCTCGATTCCTACAAACAGCCCTACCAGGGTGTGTTCTTCAGCAACGGTCCGGGCGACCCGAAGACCTGCGTGCCCACCATCGCGGCGCTGCGCAAAGCGATCGAGCGCAACAAGCTCACGTTCGGCATCTGCCTGGGGAACCAGCTGATGGCGCTCGCCATCGGAGGCGATACGTACAAATTGAAGTATGGTCATAGAGGTGCGAATCAGCCGTGTGTGGAGGTCGCCTCCGGCCCTCTCCCGGCCGCCCGGGGCGGCCACCCTCTCCCAGAGGGAGAGGGGAGTGGCCGCTGCATTATCACGTCCCAGAACCACGGCTTTGCGGTGGATGGCGAGAAGCTCCCGAAGGGCTGGCATGTGTGGTGGAAGAATGCGAACGACGGGACCGTGGAAGGCCTTCGGCACGAGAGCGGCCGGTTCTTCTCGGTACAGTTCCACCCGGAGGCGACGCCGGGGCCGGAGGACGCGAATTATTTGTTTGATGAGTATGTGGCGTTGCTGAAGGGGGAGCGGAAGGGGTAGGTTTTGGGTTAGGGATGGAAGAAAATCATCGCATTCCGGTATAGTTCATTTGCAGTTTCCTAACCCTAGTCCTAGCCCAAACCCTCGCACATGCCCGTCATCACCTACACCGTCGCCTGCACGTCGAACAAGGTCATCGCTCGCGATGTGTACGAGTTCACGCTCGAGAAGCCCGCAGGGTTCACCTTCAAGCCGGGGCAGTTCGTGCTGTTCGACGTCGCGCACGTCGATAACCCCGCCGATGTGCAGACGCGCGCGTTTTCCATCGCGTCCTCCCCCGACGAACGCGAGCTCCTCTTCATCGCCAAGATGGTCCCCGGCGGGCGTGCGAGCCGCTGGATCGCGGAGCAGCTCACGGTGGGCTCGTCGGTGAGCATGAAGGGTCCGTTCGGGAATTTCCTGCTCAGGTCCGATTCGCCCAACGAATATCTCTTCATTGCCACAAGTACCGGCATGGCGCCGTTCCGGTCACAGATCGTGGATGCGCTCTCGAAAGGGGATACCCGCCGCATGGACGTGATCTTCGGCGCGAAATGTGAGGAGGATATCTTCTGGATGGCCGAGATGGAGGCGCTCGCGCAAAAAAATCCGAACGTCTTCATGCACTTGGCCCTGAGCGAGCCGTCGCCGTCCTGGACAGGCCATCGCGGGTGGGTGCAGGCGCTGGCGCCGCGGATCGTGAAAGATTTTTCCCAAAAGAGCCTCTACGTCTGCGGCAACCCGGCCATGACAAAAGACGTGAAGGCGCTGGCACTGGGTGCTTGGGGTATGGATAAAAAATGTGTTCATGTTGAAGGGTACATTTAGAATGACCAATGACACAATGACCAGTGATCAACAGGAATGAACATTGAGGAAATCACCACTAGAATTTTGAAAAATCTTCCTTTGTTGTGTCATTGGTCACTGGTCATTTATCGTTACAACGGAAGCTTCATCTCGCCTGTCTCGATCATCTCCAGCACCTTCGGGTACCACTCCTTCTCCAACTCCTGCACCCGCGCCTTGAGCGTCTCTGGCGTATCGCCCGGGAGGACGGGGCACGTTTTTTGCACCAGGATCGGGCCGGTATCGACCCCTTCGTCCATCAGGTGGATGGTCATGCCCGACTCTTGCTCGCCCGCTGCGAGCACGTCCTCGTGCGCATGGGCGCCGGGAAACTTGGGGAGCAGCGAGGGGTGCACGTTCAGGATCCTGTGTTTCCACTGGGCGATGAACCACGGCGAGAGGATGTACATCCAGCCGATAGCTGCTATGCAGGTTAACTGGTTTACTGGTTTACTGGTTTTTTGTTGTGGGTGCATTTCTAGAATTGCAGCATGCAGCCTTTTATCGTAGTCCTCGCGTGATTCTCCCTTTGTCCTCGTTACGATCGCGACGGGCATCCCGGCAGCTCGCGCTTTCTGCACGCAGCCGCGGTCCTCGCGGTCCGAGACAAGCCCGTGGCACGTGGCCGTCAGTGATCCGTCTTTGATGCGGTCGATGATCGCCTGGAAAGTCGTACCTCTTGAGGAGCTTAAGACGATGAAGTCCATGGAGAGAGTATAACGAAGAGATAAGAGAAAAGTGAAAAGAGAAAAATGACCATCACGCGTATAAACTTTTCTCTTTTATCTTATCTCTTTTCTCTGCATCACGTCCTTGAACAAATCTTCCCTTGGCTCGATTCCGGGTACCCATCCCTCAAAATCACTGAGCTGATACCCGTGATCGCGGATGATCGCGGCGGGAGTCAGCTGGTCCGCGTTGCCCATCACCGCGTTGGCGGCTGTTGCCAATTGGTCGGCTACTGCTTCCTGGGTCACTCTAAGCGGATGCCCGAACGCGTCCGCTTTCCCCACGAAGGAGAGAAAGGGGTCTATGCCACTGCATGCGAGCGCGAATGCCGTCACACCGAGGCGCCCGGGGCGGCAACAGGAATCGGTGAGGATGACTGCGATCGGCGTGGTCTTCCTCTGCACTGCATACCTTATATTATGCACGCTCTTGACGGGATCATGCGGCCAGCCGACCGCATATCCTGCCTCCACGTTCGACTGGTCCATCCCGGCGTTGGGGACGAGGAGCGTCCCGCGTGTGAGCCCCGCCGGTCGGAGTTCGGTGAGCACTGCTCCGGGGCACGTTCCCACGATCCGTCCGTTCAGCCGCGCTGTTTCCCCGATCACCGCCTGCAGGAACGCCGCGCTCTTTCCCGTTTTTTCCGCCCACGACCTTGCGTCCGCAGATGGCGTCAGATCCGCGAGCCGGACGGCAGCACCCTCCATGGTCGCCACTGCTTTCGATGAAATCACCAGAATGTCGCCGGGACGCAATGCTTCTTTTGCAATGACGGACGCGATGTCGTCTCCGTTTTTGAGGACCGGTGTACGAACGGGGATCACCTGCATGCGGGGATTATAGCCTTTGGAAGGCAAGAACAGGGAATGGGAAAGTCGAGGGCACACATGTGTTCGTCGCGATCAGCTTGCACGCCGGGCAATCGCACAACGTGCAAACGGTTGCGGCGGCTGGTAGAGTTTTTGCCAATCATGTTGTCGCCAGGGCATAGCCTGAAAGCTGTCGGCGGTATCTTCGCTGCATCGGTTGTCGCCGTGGTGGTGATGAATGCGTTTTCGTCTCAGGTGGGCATGCGTCTCACGGCACTGGTCGACGCCGGTTCCAGCAGCGCTGCGGCGTGCGGTGACGGTGCCGTGGGAGGAGGTGAAACCTGCGATGATTTCAATGCAATCTCTGGCGATGGCTGCAGCAACGTCTGTGCTACCGAATCAGGATGGACCTGCAGCACGCCCGGAGCCGCTTGTACGGCAAACTGCGGTGATGGCGCCATTGTTGGGGGAGAAACTTGTGATGATTTCAATGCAATCTCTGGCGATGGTTGCAGCAACGTCTGTGCCACAGAATCCGGATGGACCTGCAGCACTCCCGGAGCCGCCTGCACCGCAAACTGCGGTGATGGGTCTCTTGTGGGAGGGGAGGTCTGCGACGACGGCAATACCACGCCCAGCGACGGCTGCAGCGCGACTTGCGATGCCATCGACTCGGGCTACACCTGCCCCACGCCTGGGCAGTTATGCATCACCACATGCGGCGACGGCACAATGGCCGGTAGTGAGGCTTGTGATGATACCAATCTTGTTTCCAGCGACGGATGCAGCAACATGTGTGTAGAAGAATCCGGATGGACCTGCACAGACGCGTCGCCCAGCGTCTGTTCGGGCGTGTGCGGCGACGGCATGATCAGGGGGGCTGAGGCATGCGACGATAGCGGCATTGTGGACAACGACGGTTGCAGCAGCGTCTGCGCGGTCGAAAGCAATCACGTCTGTACAGGTGAGCCCAGTACCTGCGTCCCCGTGGCGACGGGCACCCCCGATCTCGCGGCCGCGTCAGACTCCGGCACGTCGGATACCGACAATATCACCAATGACAGCACGCCCACCTTCGATATCTCCTGCGCCGACGGCAACACCGTGGAGCTCTGGATCGACAGCGTCGGGACGGGCGTCACGGCCGTCTGCGCTAGCTCCACAGTGAGCCTGACGGCGGGGGCGCAGGCGGACGGCGACCACACGGTGACGGCGAAGCAGACGAACGGGGTGGCGGCCGTCTCGGCCGCATCAAGCGGCTTGACCGTCACCATCGACACCACGGCCCCTGCCGCGCCCGGCACCCCCGATCTCGATGCCGCATCCGACTCGGGTACATCCGCCACTGATGACCTGACCAACGACACCACGCCCAGTTTTACGTTTTCCTGCGAGAGCGGGGCCACCGTGACGCTTCTTGCCAGCGGCGGCTCTGTTGGCATCGCAACGTGCGCGGGAGGGACCGTGAACCCGACCTCGTCTACGCTCAGCGAGGCGAGCCATCCCATCACGGCGACCCAGACCGACGTCGCGGGCAACGTTTCGGCCGAGTCCGGGACGCTCTCCGTGACTGTCGATACCACTGCTCCCGCAGCGCCGGGCGCACCCGATCTCGATGCCGCATCGGACAGCGGCTCTTCCAGCACAGACGAAGTCACGAACGATACAACACCGGACTTTACCGTCTCCTGCGCCGGCAGCAATACGGTCACATTGTACCGAGCGGGGTCCACGTCCATCGCGACGGGCACATGCTCGGGCGGCAGCGTGACGACCGCGGCATCCACGCTCGCCGACGGCGCGCATACGGTGACCGCAAAACAAAGCGATGCGGCAGGGAACGAATCCGCTGCATCGAGCGGCCTTGCCGTGACCATCGATACCACGGGCGCCGTCCCCGGCACTCCCGACCTCGTCGCGGGCTCCGACAGCGGTTCCTCCAGCACCGATGATGTCACCAGCGACACGACTCCGACCTTCACCGTGTCCTGCACGACCGGCGACACCATTCAGCTCTACATCGGCCTGTCCACAACGGGTTCCTCCGGCACCTGCGCTAGCTCCACCGTGAGCCTTACGACGGCGGCTCTGGCAGACGGCTCGCACTCCGTCAGCGCCCAATCCACGGATCCTGCTGGGAACACATCTTTGGCCTCTTCGGGTCTTTCTGTGACCATCGATACCACGGGCGCCGTCCCCGGCACTCCCGACCTCGTCGCGGGCTCCGACAGCGGTTCCTCCAGCACCGATGATGTCACCAGCGACACGACTCCGACCTTCACCGTGTCCTGCACGACCGGCGACACCATTCAGCTCTACATCGGCCTGTCCACAACGGGTTCCTCCGGCACCTGCGCTAGCTCCACCGTGAGCCTTACGACGGCGGCTCTGGCAGACGGCTCGCACTCCGTCAGCGCCCAATCCACGGATCCTGCTGGGAACACATCTTTGGCCTCTTCGGGTCTTTCTGTGACCATCGATACCACCGCCCCCGCCGCCCCCGGCACGCCGGATCTGACGGCAGGATCGGACACCGGGGATTCGAGCACCGACAACGTCACCTCGCAGACGACGCCCAGCTTTACGGCGTCGTGCGAAAACGATATGACCGTCCAGTTGTACCGGGATGGAGTCGCTACCGGCTCCACTGGCACCTGCGCCAGTTCCACCGTGACTCTCACGGCTGCGAACATTGCAGTCGACGGAACCTATAATTTCACGACTACTCAGACCGATGCAGCTGGAAACACGTCCTCGGCGTCTGCCGCGCTGTCGGTCACAATCAGTACCGTTCCCGGCGCACCCGGCGTTCCCGACCTGGATGCAGGCTCCGACAGCGGCACCTCCAGCACCGATAACACCACGAACAATACGTCTCTCACATTCACCATCGGGTCATGCACGGGAGCAAATACCGTCTATTTGAAGCGTGACGGCACAACGGTGGGCAGCGGCGCGTGCAGTGGTGGGTCCGTCTCCATCGCCATCGCCGGCCAGAGCGCCGGCACATATTCCTTCACTGCAACCCAGTCGGACGGAAGCGAATCCGTTCCGTCCTCCGGCCTGAGCGTCACCATTGATACCACTGCCCCCTCCGCCCCCGGCGAGCCGGACCTGACGGCAGCGACTGATTTAGGCTCCTCCAGTACCGATGACACCACTAGCGACAACACGCCTAACCTCACCGCAAGTTGCGAAAACGGCGCGACTGTCGTCATCGAGGAGGGGGGCAGCTCCAAGGGGAGTGGCACGTGCTCCGCGGGCAGCGTCGAGATCACATCCTCTGCGCTCAGCGACGCATCGCATACCATCAATGCCTACCAGACCGACCTTGCCGGCAACATCTCCGCCGATTCCTCCGGCCTGAGCGTGACCATCGACACCGCCGCCCCCTCCGCCCCCTCCGCTCCTGATCTCGCCTCGGGTTCCGATTCCGGCTCCTCCAGTACCGACGACATCACCAGCGACAACACGCCCACCTTCAGCGGCACAGCCGAAGCGAACGCAACCGTGAAGCTGTACTCGGGCGTCACACAAGTCTCCTCCGGCACCGCTACGGGTGGCAGCTACAGCCTCACCGCCAGCACCATCGCCGACGGTACCAGTTCCTTCACTGCCACGGCCACCGACCTCGCAGGCAACGTTTCCGCCGCCTCCTCCGGCCTCAGCGTCACCATCGACACCGCCGAATCCGCCCCCGGCGCCCCCGATCTCGTCGCGGGTTCCGACAGCGGCACCTCCAGCACCGACAATACCACCAGCGACACCACGCCTTCCCTCGAAATCACCTGCACATCCGGAGACACCGTCACGCTCTACGAAGGTTCGACGTCGCTCGGCTCTGGCGCGTGCAGCAGTTCCCCGGTCACCATCACCTCGTCAGTGCTCAGTGACGGGGTCCACACGATTACCGCCAAGCAGACCGATGCGGCGGGCACCGAATCATCTGCATCTTCCAGCCTCTCCGTCACTATCGATACCACCATCGCAGCCCCCGGCACGCCCGCGATCGTCGGAGGGTCCTCGACCACCACCGACACCACGCCGTCGTTCACCATCAGCTGTGAGTCCGATGCAACTGTCACGCTGGTGAAATCCAGCGACCTGAGCACGCTCGGTACAGGTACCTGCGCCGCCAGCACGGTCAGCATCACCTCCAGCACTCTTGCCAAGGGTACGTACTCCATCACCGCCAAGCAGACAGATGCGGCAGGCAACGTCTCCTCGTACGCGAATGGGGCTCCCATTACCGTGACGGGCACCTGCGGCGACAGCGATATAGACACCAACAACGGTGAGGAGTGTGACGACGGCAACGTCGTGAGCAACGACGGTTGCAGTGCCCTCTGCAGAGTCGAGTCCTGCGGCGACAACGTGGTGCAGACCGGCGAGCAGTGCGACGGCGGCAACACCATGGCTGGCGACGGCTGCAGCGCGACCTGCAGACTGGAAGTGTGTGGCAACGGTACCGAGGATCCGGGGGAGGAATGCGACGACCGTAACACCGCAGACGGCGACGGCTGCAGCGCGGTGTGCAAGAAGGAAGGCAGTAAAAAAACGGATCCCACCGGCAAGTGCGGCGACTTCGGCATCGACAAAGGAGAGCAATGCGACGACGGGAACACGCTATCCGGCGACGGTTGCAGTTCGATCTGCCAGATCGAAGTGACGTGCGGCGACGGCAAGAAACAAGGCGCCGAGCAATGCGACGACGGCAATACCCAGAGCGGCGACGGCTGCAACTATCTGTGCCGTCTTGAGACCGTCTGTGGCGACAGGAAAGCCCAGGGCGTCGAGCAATGCGACGACGGCAATATGTCCAATACCGACGGCTGTGTGAAGGATTGCCGCTATGCGTTCTGCGGGGACGGGTATGTCTATGCCCGCGTCGATCAATGCGATGACGGTAACAACATCAATGGTGACGGCTGCAGCGCGACCTGCACCATCGAAACCGTCTGTGGGAATGGAAATAAGGAAGGCGAAGAACAGTGCGATGATAATAACAAGTTGAACGGCGATGGGTGCTCTTCGGAATGTAAGAGCGAGAAAAAACTTGGCGACTGTGTGGATACGTCTACTGCGAAGGTCGTGA
>CAYTEH010000004.1:6554-9809 GCA_964436765.1 uncultured Candidatus Peribacteria bacterium | reverse complement strand
AAGAGCGAGAAAAAACTTGGCGACTGTGTGGATACGTCTACTGCGAAGGTCGTGAAGAAAGATGTTGAGTACCTCGAATGCGAAAAGAGTGCCGCGAAGGGGAAGTCGCTGTGGTATCCCAAGCAGGTCGGCAGACCTGAGATGACGGATAAGGAAGCGCCCTGGGCAGTGGAATTGAAACTTCCGAACGAAAATTGCATCAGAAAAGGCAATGCGAAAGAAGATCTGCCGCCCAGCACAACCATTTATCTTACCCCCGTCCTCTCCAACACGCTGCCGAAATGTGATCTCTGATCCGTTGTACAATTGTTCCCCAGTCAACTATGAGGAAAACCATCGCCATCGTTGCTTCGTTCTTCATTCTTGTGATTGCGGGAGGGGTGGCCGTTGTCCGGAATATGGATGATATATCGCAGCCCGTGACGGGTTTTGCAGCCACAAAGGGCTGGTGCTGCATGAGCGTCGGCAAAGCCTGCGTGCCCAATCAGACGCCCTTCAGTTGCAGCGAAGGTGGTGGCCTCGCATTCTCTGCGTCCGAAGATAACTGCGCAATCGCCTGTACATCCTTCCCCGAACGCTGATGGTTCGCCGACGGGTCACAGCCAGATGGGGTGCGGCCCTCGTTATGCTCGCGGCTGTCGCGGCCGGCTCTTTTGCGCTTCATGGCGGGAGATGGACGGCACAGGCGACGAACAGATCGCCGGTCACGGTGGATGACGTCTATTATCTGTCTTCCCTCACGACCGATCTGGCCGTGAGTGCCTCTGGCGTTCTTTCGAACGATTCGGATCCCGATAACGACACGCTCACAGCGACGATATTGAGCCAGCCGCTCTATGGCGTGGTCACCCTGGATCAAAATGGGGGATTCCAGTACGCGGGCGGGCCGACCTTTTTGGATCATGGAATCGATTCTTTCATCTATCGTCCGTTCGATGGTAAAGACAACGGACCCCAAGCAACCGTGTATCTGTATATTTCGGGCTATACGTGCCCCGGGAATACCTACTGCCACGTGGGCCCCCAGGCCGTCCACAAGTGCCCGGCAGGACAATCGCTCGAGTGCCCCGGCTGGGTATACGGAGCCTGCTCTGCCAATTACCCCGGAGAACCGGCGGTAAAGGGTGCATGTTGCAGGTGCGTCAGCAGCGGTGCGGGGAGTAGCGCATCGGCATCCTCCGCAGCCGTTCCTACAGGCCCCATCTATGGTTGTCTTACAAAAGGAGAAGCGTGCGTTGTGTGCAAGTCGGTCGATGAATGCATCAATATGGGTGCCTACCCCATTTCGTCCGATTTTGAAAACTGCAGCTACGTCGCATGCGGAGCAATCGATCCGGGTGGCGGGAGTTCTTCCTCAGGAGGATCTTCGTCCAAAGCGGCGTGCGTTGCCGATCGCATGAAGGTCGATATCACCAGCGTGTTGGGGACATCGCATCCATACAGCCTGCTCGTTGGCGGGGCCACGACCGGTGACGATGCGTGGTTCAATATGACCCAGAACGGTCAGGCCATCATCGACCCCGTACGAACCCCCGATTCCAAGCTGGCGGCCGACAGGGCCAAAGGATATGTGAATTTTCATGTGCGCAACGCCGGCGCGGCCGTGGGCGTGCAGGGGACTATTACCATCGAGGGCGGCGACGGCGTATTTATAGACAAGGGCAGCCCCGCGATCGGCAATCCGTACTCCGGTATGACGCTGGACTCGCTCAATATCGGCGGACCGCCCGATTTCATCCGTGTCACCGGGCCGAGAACCGCAATGTTTTCGATGTATGGCAATTCCCCTGGCGATTCGTTCCACGTGAAGATCGGATGCCAGGAGGACGTGGTAGCCGGGTGCGGCAACGGCGCGTCCGATGGCGGCGAGCAGTGCGGCGAACCGGGACTCACGTGTTCCGGAGGCCAGACGTGCAACGAAAATACCTGCGCATGCACCGGTGGTGCTACCTGCGGGAACAACGTGGTGGATCCCGGGGAGGAGTGCCGTGACGGCGGGCTCACGTGCCCCTCCGGTTCCGCGTGCAACAATCAGGCCTGTGTCTGTTCCCAGAGCCCGCAGTGCGGCGATGGCACGGTGAATGCGGGCGAGCAATGCAACGAACCGGGGCTCGCCTGCCCCGCCGGCAAGAGTTGCAACGTGAATTCCTGCGTCTGCAGCCCGGATCCGCCCGTCTGCGGTGACGGCGTTGCGGATCCCGGCGAACAGTGCCGCGACGGGGGGCTCACGTGTTCCGGCGGCCAGACGTGCAACAACGCGACGTGCGTCTGCACGGGCGGTCCCAGCTGCGGCAACGGCGTGGTGGATCCCGGGGAGGAGTGCCGGGACGGCGGGCTTGCCTGCCCTGCGGCATCCAACTGCAATACGCCCACGTGCACGTGCTTCGACAATCCGCAGTGCGGCAACGGAATAATCAACGCCGGTGAAAAGTGTGGCGAACCCGGCCTCGCGTGCGGTGAGGGTCAAGTATGTAACCAGAGTGCGTGCGTGTGCAGCCAGAAGCCGCCCGTGTGCGGCGATGGCACGGCCGATCCAGGCGAACAGTGTCGTGATGGCGGCCTCACGTGTTCCGGCGGCCAGACGTGCAACAACGCCACCTGCCAATGCACCGGCGGGCCGCTGTGCGGCAACGGCGCACTCGATCCAGGTGAGCAGTGCCGTGACGGCGGCCAGACGTGCCCGACCGGCTCCACCTGCAACAATACAACCTGTATCTGCTCCCACGGCCCGCTCTGCGGCAACGGGGCCGTAGATGCAGGCGAAAAATGCAACGAACCCGGGCTTACGTGTCCGTCGAGTCATACGTGCGATACCAACGCCTGTGTGTGTACCCCCAAGAACCAGCCAGGGTCCTCGTCCTCAGCTTCGTCTGCAGCCGCCTCATCCGTCCCCGCGAATGTCTTTTCCTACTGCTGCAGTCCCTTTGGCACGCCCGAAAACTGCATGCAGATCCCCACGTTGCCCGGGCAGGAAGGGCTCGATCCTCTCCATAAGTGCCCCGATAACCAGGGTGTCTACAAGTACTACGACAACTCCGCCGATCCTGCGAACAGCTGCAAACAACAGTGTCCCAGCACCACCACCTGCGGTAACGATATCCTGGAAGGGTTCGAGCAGTGCGACGACGGCAACCAGAACAACAACGACCAGTGCACGAACTCCTGCCTCCTCACCTGCACCCCCGGCTCCACCTGTCCCAACGGCGCCCTCTGTCCCGCGAACGGCGTCTGCCCGACCTCCTGCGGCGACGGCAA
>CAYTEH010000004.1:0-6454 GCA_964436765.1 uncultured Candidatus Peribacteria bacterium | reverse complement strand
TGGCCGATTGCACTGTAAATAACTCTAACGGATCGTCGTCTTCAGGCGGAACGCAGAATCCGGGCGGTATCGTCGGATGCTGCAGTCCGACGGGGGTCTATGCTTTCGGGCCGCTGGTTGAACCGACGTGCGATCCGGAGATCGATGAGTGCTTCTCGGAAGTGTTTGGCAGCTGCATAGCCGACGGCGGTACGGAGGTGCAGATTTCGTCGCCGCTCTTGGACTACATCACGAGCGGCAAGGCCGAGGAGGATACGCAGGGGTGCCAGCAGACGCCGCCGCCCGTGCCCTCGCATTACAAGTGCGACCGTCGTATTACGGCGGAGGAAGGGGGAAACATGTGTTCGGCCTATAACAGACAGGTGGACGGGCTCGGCACACTCACCATTTTGAGCAGTAGCAAGTTCTCGCCGCGGGACACAGTCTGTGATCCCACATGCGAGCGACTCAAGAGTTTCGCCGACTGCTGCCACCCCGATGTCTGCCAGACGGAGATACCCGAAGAATGCGTGACCGCAGGCGGCATTCCGTTTGTATACGACGTCACCGGCGGAGAGACCCTGTGTGAGTCGATGCGTCAGCAGGGTTTGTGTGACGAGTGAGAATATCTTCCTTTAAGCAACCAAATGCACGGCCGGGCAAGTGGTACCGAATGCGTAACCAATGCTAGAGTGCGTGTCATGAATCGTGCTCTTCTTTCGTGGTTCTGCCTGCTCTTGGTGTTCGCGGGAACGGGGGCGGCAGGATATGCAGTGGCAGCGATGGAAAGCGGGCCCGACCAGTCCCAGACGGTGGGTGGGTGGTGCTGTCTGACGCCCGGCGTGGCGTGCGAGGAGCGAGTCAATCTTGTCGCCTGCGAACAGGAGGATGGCATCCTCTTCGATACCAGCAGGAGAACCTGCAGCTCGGTGTGCGGGAGTTCTTCCTAGACCCCCCTTGTGATCCCCCCCCGCGTCCTCCTTCGCTCCGCACTCTGGGCCATTCCGGTCCTGATCATTGTGGGGGCACTCGCGCTCCGCGGCGGGAGGCAGTTCGCAGGGCAGGCCGGCCGGCAGGATGAGGTGGGTTTTTGCTGCCTGGACGGCGCGAATGCCTGCCAGCCGAGCACGTTCGATGCATGCGTATCCAATCCCAATTTTGAAGCGTTCGATACCTCGCAGGACATTTGTAACGCCCAGTGCGGCGGCGGGACAGTCTACTATTGCCAGAATCGCGACCAGGTGAAGGCCGGTCAGGCCACTCCCGTGTGTTCGCCGGCGCCGGTGCAGGGCGGTTACGCCTTCGTCGGCCAGAGCGTGTGCGAGTCTGCCTGTTCAGCCAACGCGTGCGACGATTGTGACGGATGCAACGGTGCGGCCGGGTTCGAAATCAACTGCTCGCGCCAGTTCTGCGAAATGAACTCGTCGTGCGTCTGGAGCGCGGCCACATCGGCGTGCGGCAAACAGGCGGCCCTGTGCGGCGGCGCCGTCTCGAGTGCATCGTCCAGTGCTGACGCCTGTTCCGGTGGGTCAAAAGCCTTACCGATGTGTGAATGGGTGTCGGATATGATGGGTGGGGACCCGAAAATCACCGGACCCGACGGCAACACCTGGGTCTCGCATGGTCAGTCCCTGCTGAAGTGGCCGCCGGGTGGTCCCATCAATTATGATTATCTGCCGTACCAGGCGACCGATTTTGCGCTTGGTTCCGACGGCAACGTCTGGTTTACGGACGGAAGGCACAATTCCATCGGCAGGATCGACGAGAATTCTGTGATCACTCTGTTCCCCATCCCCACTGTGGCTCACGATGGGACCAGTTATCCATGGCACCTGACGCTGGGTCCCGATGGGAACATCTGGTTCACCGAACTCTGGGCGGGTCGTATCGGGAAGATCACGCCATCGGGGGTGATCACTGAATATTACATACCTGCGCCCGACTGGCCGTATATAACAGCAAACAATATCGCGCCCAGCGGTATTATAGGCGGGAATGGTTGCGAGCTGTGGTTTACGGCCGGGGCGTATCGTCATTACATCGGCAAAATCACAGTGGATGGCGTACCGACCTTGTACACGATTCCCGAAGGGAATATTTCCATCGTTCCAGTTGATATCAATCTGGATGCAAATGGAGATGTTCTCTTTACGCAGAACATCGGTACAAATCGATGGAAGGTGCTAAAATTCTTCCCAGCGACGGGCACGTTCGATTTAGTAGGCACGGAGATGACGACATTTGCGAGTGCGTGCCCCGGGTCTGGTTCTTCTTCCTCGGCAACCGTGTCGAATGTCTGCTCACCCGGTCTTTTGCCCTGCAGCGAGATTTCCTGCCAGCCGTCCGCATGCGGTGATACTCCCGTTTCCGACGGGCGGGGGATGTGCCGTTGCGGCGCGAGCTGTGCGACGTGCCCGGAGGATCGCACGTGCGTGGAGAATGCGGGCGATATCGATCCCTTCTGCGCCGTCGGGTCATCGTCCTCCGCTCGCTCCAGTTCCATCAGCCGATCGTCGTCTGCTTCCAGTGTGGCGGTCGTGTGCGGCAATGGGCTCATTCAGGCGCAAGAAGCGTGTGACGACGGCAATGTGACGGATGGCGACGGATGCAGTCGCCTGTGCGTGATTGAAGACGGTTTCCTGTGCAACCCATGATGCCGAAGCTTTCGCGCAACGGCATGGTGATCGGCGCGTCAGTTGCCGCGTTGTTGCTCGTTGTATTCCTCTTCTTCCGTATGCTCACGCCCGCGCAACTCCGCGGACAGGCGGGGAACGGGGGGTCGCAGTGCACGGAGTACGGAACGTTTACGAAATACGCGACACCAGGTGCCATAGACGGAATCGCGCCCGGCCCGACGGGTAATCTGACGTTCACTCAGCACAATCCGCAGGGGCAGGCGATTCTCGGTCTTGGTCGGATGACCACAGCAGGAGTGCTGAGTAGCACGTCATTGCCTGCGGTCTCTTCGGGCCAGAAAAGCGCTGGATTCACCGACGGCAGTATATGGGGACCTTACCTGCCGAGTCCCGGTGTCTATAACATGTACCAGAAAATCGCGCCGGACGGCACAGTCACCACGTTCACGGCGCCCCAAGACATTGAAAGATTCGAAGCTGATGCGTATGGGCATGTCTTTGTTCTAGGGTTTACGATAAATCCGACAAATGGATCAATGGTAAATACGTGGTATTCTCTTTCGCCCGCGACAGGAGCACTGAGTGCACTCTACAACACGCCAGCTGATTACTACGCGGGAAGTGTGACGGGTGATTCTCACGGGAATTCGTGGATGGTTTTGAGCAATGGCGTCACAATCAGTCTCCCTTCCAACAATAATTCTGCTGGCACTCCAATACCTACTTTCGGTACCTCATGGACTTCTTATGTCGTGATGGTCGGGGCGTCGGGAGGGTCCAACATGTGGGCGTTGCCTCAGGGCGATTCCGATTTCGGCAATATTGCAGTCGACGCACAGGGCAATGCCTGGATAGCAGGCAGTACGAACGTGTACAAAGTCACTCCCGCCGGCGTGATCACTCAGTACACCATCCCGTGGTTGCATGGCGGAGGCGACCAGAGCGTTGTTTCCGATATGGTGCCCGGAACCGACGGAAACATGTGGGCATTGGGTTTGGAGTCGAACAATAGGTTCAGCGGTCCCGAGCTCATTCGCATTGCTCCGAACGGTGGCATGACAATGTTCGATATCGGTGGCTCCGGTCCGTCTTCCTTATTCGGCACCACTATCACGTACGGGCTGCTCGATAATGTCGGCAATCTTATCGTCGGTCCTGATGGCAATCTCTGGTTGTCGTATTCGTATCAGCAGGTGGTTGGGGGTCAGCGTGTCTTCAGTAATGGCCTACTTAAATTCTCGCTTTGCGGTACAGGCGGCGGCACGGGCGGGCAGGGAAGTTCGTCAGGCACCACACAATGCAACAACGGTGCCGGTACCTGCAATGCCATCCAGAGCGGCGGTTCGTGCACCACGCGGCAGGTGACCTGCCCCTCGGGCACGGTCGAGGCACCGGGCGCTTCGGCGATGGCCTGCACCAATGACGGATGTACCGGTTCGTGCGTGTTCTGCCAGCCATCACAAGGAAATTCCTCATCGTCCGGGATTGGCACCAATTCGTCGGGTGGAAACAACCGGGTTGTCACCGGCCCCTCGGTGTGTGTTCCCCATTGCGGCGACGGAAAATTGCGTTTGAACGAGCAGTGCGACGATGGCAACACCCGGAGCAACGACGGTTGCTCATCCACCTGCGTCATCGAGAAAGGCTGGGAGTGCCTCCGGCCGGCCGGCACGCCGTGCAGTGTGATTTGCGGCGATGGCATCCGCGCGGGCATCGAGGTGTGTGATGACGGTAACCGCGTGAACGGCGACGGCTGTTCGCAGTTCTGTGCCATTGAGCCGGGCGCACGGTGCACCCAGAGCGGAGTCGGTGCAAGCAGTGCAGGGGGCGGGAACGGCGGGACATTGTCGGCGGCCTGCACTCCGGCTGAGTGCGGCGCTCAGCCCGCGGGAGAGCAGAGCGTGCTCTGTGCCGATGGCTCGGTGGGGGGTCCGGTGTGCCAGCGCACCGCAGGCGGTGCGTGCGCGTGGGTCATGCGCAGCTGCGCGATGGCAGCCGCTAGCAGCAGTAACAGCAGCAGCGCGGGATTAGCATCGTGCCCCATTTGCCCGGGCCGCACTCCCGGCTCATGGAAGTGGTCCGTGCCGGCGGGCATGTTCTCGAATGTGGTGCTGAACGGCACGAACTATTCGTTGCTGAATGGTGCGGATTGGACATTTACACCATTGGGATACTCGGCAACGTCCTGCATGTGGCAGGCAACATCTCCGATTGGAGTGCTATATGTCGCACTCAATACCGGCACAAACGGGAGTAAGAAACTGAATCTTACCGCCCCGGCGTATGCAAGCTGGTACGAGGAGCTTGCGAATCAGATCGTCGATTGTTCGGCTTCTCATACGTTGGACTATCACGGTGCCAACTATTGGCCCACCATGCCTCAGCAGCAGCAGATCATCCCCATTCCATGATCAAACGATTCTTCACGCACGGCCATCCGCTTGCGGTCTCCGCAGTCATCGCCCTTGTTGCGATGCTTGGCTACCAGATCGTCCCGGCCTTCGTCGGGGGGAATTTCCTGGGGCAGACGGGGGGCGGGGGTCAGTGCGCGGACTATGGAACGTTCACGAGGTACATCGTCCCCGGAAGTGTTCTAGGGCTGGTACCGGGCCCATCCGGCGAGTTTTCTTTTCTGCAATACGATGAACGTATGTCGGGCCCTCCGACACGCAGGCGCTTCAGTACGGCCGGTTCCCTGGGAGCGGCCATTCCTGTTTCTATCGGTGACTTCCGGTATGACGCGCTCAATTCTCCCGATGGAAACATGTGGGGACTCAGTGGAGCGCAATATCAAAAACTTGCTCCCGACGGAACCACGGCGGTTTTCAATGCCCCGGAAACACTGCAGGCCATCAAGAGCGATGCCGATGGCCATCTGTATCTTCAGAGCTTCAGTCTGACCCCCCAGGGGTGGTACACGTATACCCTCTATAGTGTGGCTCCCGACGGTGCGAAAACGGCGCTATACACAGCCCCGCAACATATGCTCATGGGGGGCGTTGCGGGTGACGCGGCGGGAAACACGTGGACGACACTGGCGCCCGCGGCTATCTACAGCGGGAGCAGAAATGGTGTCGTGGTCAAAATTGGTTCATCCGGCATCTCGACGTGGCCACTCCCAACGACGGAAAGAGGATTAAGTATCGCGATTGATGCACAAGACAATGCATGGGTGTCGGCTCAGGCAAATATCTTTAAAGTGACCCCTGCGGGTGTTATTACGACGTATCCCATTCCCTGGTGGCATACTCCTCATACAAATACTGCCGCCATCGATAGCATCATCCGCGGAACAGACGGCAATATGTGGGCATTGGCCACTGAGCAGGTTGCTACTACACCCACGGACCGCAGAGGGCTGTATATGGAGCTTATAAAGATTGCCCCGGATGGAACCATGTCCAAATACGATGTCGAGCCCTCTCCGGGCTTCTCGTTCGATCCCAATCACATGCCAAGTTTCAACGTGAGGCCGCCGATCATTGGTCCCGATGGGAACCTGTGGTACTCATACCGATATAGCGGTTATGACGACAATAATTCATATATAGTTGAGAGCGCGATCGTGAAGGTATCGCTGTGCGGTACCGCCGGAGGTCCTTCGCAACCTGTCACGCCGCAATCCGGCCTCCTCGCGCACTGGACGTTCGACCAGGGCACGATCAACGGAAGCACGGTGCAGGATGTCTCGGGCAACGGGCATGATCTTGCCAACAACGGTGCGACGGCCACGAACGGTTGCATGCTCTTCGGCGGGTCGAACAGCTACCTCACGACGAACCTTATGACGGGTCTTCCCTCCGGCAACGCACCACGGAGCATTGCCTATTGGCTGAACA
>CAYTEH010000003.1:70271-80382 GCA_964436765.1 uncultured Candidatus Peribacteria bacterium | reverse complement strand
CGCTTCAGGTGTGATTGTAGTGGTGGAGACTAAAAATGACGGAGTATGGTGGGCCAGGGGGGATTCGAACCACCGACCGCAGGTTTATAAGTCCTGAGCTCTAACCAACTGAGCTACTGGCCCACACGAGAAGAAATAAATGATCGAACCAACTGCCTGCCCCGCGAAGCTCCGAAGAGCGAAGTGGGGAGCGACTGGCCCACATACAAAAGCATATCAGGTTTCACAAAACATGCTTGTGGACCTGTATCGTCGCTTTTGATTACGCCACCTTCTTCGCTGCGGCTTCTTTCTCCTGGCCCACGATGACCATAACGGGCAGGGACGTGGAGCCGATCTTCACCTGTACCTGCGTGCTGCCGATGTTCTTGATGGGTTCGGCGATGACGAGCTGCTCCTCGCTGACTTCGAGACCATGCTGGTCCTTGAGTGCCGTGACGACTTCGGCAGCCGAGATGGCTGCGTAGAGCTTGCCGTTCTTGGTGGCCTTCTTCATGAACTGCACGCTCTTGCCCTGGAGCGCCGTGACGGCGGCCTGGGTGATGTTGCGCTCTTTCTCTTTCTCCTCGGCACGCTTGCGGATCTGCTCGGCATAGCGCTTGCGGACGGTGGGCGTCGCGACAAGAGCCTTCCTCTGGGGGAGGAGGCAGTTCAAGGCAAAGCCATCGCCCACGACGAGCACGTCGTTCTTTTTACCTACGCCGGTGACGTCTTGGAGGAGAAGGACTTCCATGGTTCCGTATCGGGAAGCTCGTAAAGAGCCAACAGAGTCTACGCGGGACATCATAGGCAGTCAATTGGGAAGAAGTGCACAAATCATGCATCCAACCTGTTAGACGACTGTAAACTGCCTTTCTTTCCGGTTTTGATTTGACACACCCCGAAATCGGCATTCCTGCGCAATTATGTTATTTTAAAACGACTTTTCATTTTGTCATCCGGAAAGGGGAATTCTCCCTCACTTGTCGCGAAGCATCCCAAACGTCCAGGGCACGATGGAAAGCCAGCTGCGACCCGGCTTGAACACCCTGTTCTCCTTCACGTACCAGTTCTGGAGGCTCAGGAAGCGATCGGAGTGAAGCGACAGCGCACCCAGTTCAATACCCAGAATGGAAGAGCGGTGCGCATAGGTGTAGAGCGGCGAGTAGAGGAAAATGGCCGGAACATCGTTGCCGAGGAGCACCCGAAGGTCCTGCAACGCCTTCGAACGTACTTTTTCATCGGACGTTTCGCGGACGGTCTCGAGCAGGGCATCGGCCTTGAACGACGTGTATTGCGACAGATTGTACGCGTCACGGCGCAGATCCTTCTCCTGGCCCGTGATCTTCTGCACGCCCGTCGAATGCCAATAGGGGTAACTGTCCAGGTTTTCAAGCAGGGACTGCCCGAAGAGGAGCACGTCGTACTCCCGGCGGAGCAGCTTCCCCTCGAACTCGGACCTCTCGGCGGGAATCACGACTTCCACCTGTACGCCAAGCTGCTCCCATTCTTTTTTCACCTCCTCCGCCACCGTGCGGTACGAGGCGGGCGCGTTGCTCGTGAGCAGACGAAGCCGGAGCGCCTCGCCCTTTTCGTTCACGCGGATGGACGGGGCATCGGATGTGCGGCGCATGCGCAGGCGCCCCCGATCCATCGCAAGCTTCGCGATGGTGATTTGCGGGCCCGTGCCGCCGTTCTTCGTGGCCACATACTGGCGCATGAGCAGCTGCTCGGTTTCGGCGGCCCGGAAATCCTCCTTCGACTCGGCGACGGTGACGTAGAACGAGTCAATGATCTTGTTCCTGTCGTCGGTGACCCGCACAAGCTGCTCACCGGCGCCAAGCGCCCCCGTGCCCGTGACGAGCGGAATCCTCACCATCCAGGAACCGGAGCCGGTTACCCCTTCCTGCAGCGCGAAATTCGCAATGCGGGCGCCGCGGGGCATGCCGACGTACGTGCCGCTGAGCGTCAGGACACGTCCGGTCCCCCCAAGCACGACGGCCGGTGCGCGCACAATGCCCGTCTTGCTCGCCTCATCCTGCTCCAGCAACTTCTGGAGGCGGATGCGTTCCGGAATATTCCACTTGGAGGCGAGCAAAGCGCCCTGGGCGGCATTGGCATCGAACTGGTAGTGCCAGTCGGACATGTCCACCTGCAGCAGGGGAGTATCGACGAGCACCGATTCGCCGATGGTATCCACCAGCGCCTGTTTGTTTGTGCCCAGCTGAAGGCCGATGCGGAGTTTCTGATCCTGGAGGGTTTTTTTATCGAGGTTGAAAAACATCGCCACGTACTGCGGCAGGTAATAGTTTCGGCCCTGGAAGCCTTTCGGCGTCTGCACCTCACCGCGGGAACTGCGGTTCACGAGGCGGACGCCCTGGAGGTTCCGCAGATCGGAGAGGAGCGTGGAATAATCGGGGAAGATGCGGAACACGATACGATCCAGGTGGTACGCCTGTTTCTGCAGGCGGCTGACGCGCTCAAGCGTGACCTCCGACGAGAGATCCGTCTGCACGATGTTTTTGATGCGGTACGGTCCTGCACCGGGCGCATCGACCGTGTCGTAGTTTTGCACGCGCACTCCCTGGAACGGACGGCGGGGGAGGAGCCCGAGCGTCAAATTGCTCGGGAAGAAGCTGTACGGGGCATCGAGGGTGAAACGCACCGTACGATCGTCGATTTTCTTCACCGAGACACCGCGGAAGTTCTCCTGCAGCAGCGTATTGGGGAAATCGGGATCCTGGATGGTCTCGAATGTGAACAGGATGTCATCGGCGGTCACGGGATGCGGCGATTCCTCGGTGGAGTCCTGCCAGAAGACGTTCTCCTTGAGCTTGAGCGTGAAGATCTTGTTGTCGCCGCTCACATCCATGGTCGCGAGATCGTCTTCGATCTTCTTGGCCTGCGGGTTGTAGCGGAGGAGTCCCGAGAACACGAGCGAGACAATGTCGCGGTTCACGTCATTTTGCACGGTGAACCACGGGCTCAGAGGTTGAAGCAGCCCCACGGAGCCCTCGATGTACGTGCCTCCCTCCGCGGCCACAAGCTCGGTGTTGTTCATGTAAAACGACCGCGTGAGCAGCGCTCCACTCAGGACCGCAAGCACCGACAGGATGCCCAGCGTCCAACGCTCCCAGCGCGACATCAGCCCAAGCATGTGCCATAGACGACGCATCTTGCTGATGATAGCACTGAAGAAGAAACCGAACGATTCAAAGGATTCAAAAGATGCATAAGAGTCCATCCAAAAGGAATCCTGCAAATACCTTGTACCTTTTTATCCCTCACTCTTTGCGTCACGCATTCATGTACAGCATCACGAGGCTCAGGGCGAAGAACGCCACGCTCAGCCAGATGGTGAGCTTGTAGATCACTTTTTCGGCGCCGCGGCGCTGCACCACCACCGCTCCGCTGCCGCCAAAGGTGGCACTGAGTCCCGAGGCGCGGTGCTGCACGAGGATGCACAGGCTCAGAAGAACCGCGATGAAGATTTGCACGGGGATGAGGATGTTCATCATAGAGGGCAATAGAGTACGGCTGTTTGACGGAAAAGGCAATATGAAGAGAATCGAAGAAAGAGACCAGAAATCAGAATCCAGAAGCCAGATATGAAATCTCTTTTTGTTGTATAGAATAGAGACATCGGGCGCTTAGCTCCCTCCTTCGCCGGAGCCTGTCGTGCCTGCCCTGCCGAAGCCCGAAAGCGAAGGAGGGAGTCGGACCGAACGAGGCTACGGCAGGCAGTTGGCCTAGGGAAGGCGAAGCCGGGCCGTGATAGAAGAGAAGACGACTCGCGACGGTCACCGTGCTACTATTTTCAAGATCGGGCGCCTAGCTCAGTTGGTTAGAGCGACGAGCTTACACCTCGTAGGTCGCGGGTTCGAATCCCTCGGCGCCCACCATTCGACTCGCTTCGCTCGCTCATGGTCCTCCGCTTCGCTCCGGGCCATTCTTTTCCGCGACGAGTCGAATGACTCTGAGCGGAGCCGCAGCGAAGTCAAAGAGCCTTATCTCACCGCCCTGCGCGCCGCGAACTGCAGTGTCAGGTTCTGGTTGAAGTAGTTCGCATGCGGAGTATCGGCGCCGGCGAAGGAGGCTTCCACGGAATCCTTCGCGTCCTGCCCAAGGCAGAAGTGGTACTCCGGTTTCCGGTTCTTGTCGGGAATGATCCAGCTGAATCCTCCGTAGCCGCTCTTGCCGAGCTTGAGAGTCTGAATGCGCGCCTGCGACTGCACGAGGCGGTCGCCACCCCAGGCCTTGCGCGCGCGGCCAGTGACCTTCGTGTAGGCGCAGTCTTCCTTGGGGATCGTCCGGAACGCGATGGTCATGTCGTCTTTGGTGAGGATCGTGTCTTTCTCTTGTACGTCCTGCTTCCAGCCCGTGCCGGGCACGTAGATGCTTTTGCCACGGAACGTGGTCCACGTGAGCACTGACAAATCGACCTGCTGCGAGGGGGCCGCGGTCCTCGTGCGAATGCGCGCGGACGCAACGGGCGTCATGAGCAGGGACAGTGCCAGCGACGCGGCACCGAGGGAAACGGGGCGGGTGAGAGTCATGGAAGCCACGGTACCGTCACGCCGCCTGCAAGATCAAGAAAAGCGGCTGGATTCGGGCACGCGAATCTTTCCTGCACTCAGCAACCCTCGCCCTCCCAAACTTTGCATGGTGCCCTTCGATACGCTCCGCTTTGTCACTCCGAGTAGCCCCGAGCCTGCCGAAGGGCGTATCGTACTTCGACAAGCTCAGCACGATCCATTGCCCGGATAACAGAGCTGTCTGCGGTAGATCCTGAGCGGAGCCGAAGGATCGAAGAGCGACCAGCGAAGCTACTCAGGATGACAACGATTAGTTGTTGCCCAATGCCGCAAAGATCTCCTGCATCAGCTGGAGCACGGTGGTGAAGTTCAGCTCGAAGGGAATTTCGAGAAGCTTGCTGATCCACGATACCGCGAAGAACGCGATGAAGGTGACGAAGAGACCGATGATGGCGAAGCGGATGGTGTGCACGGCCTTCTTGATGCGGTCCTCGTTGCCGGCCGAGAGAATGAAGGTAATGCCTCCGTAGATGATGAAGACGAGACACAGGAGCGATGCGACGATCAGCGAGAGTGCGATAAACGTGGCGATGAGATCGAGAATACTTCCTTGTTCAAGTAGCTGACGAAGCATGAGCGGGTGGGGAAAAGAGGGGGGGAAACGTTTATGCTTTTTCTGGTTCAAGAATCTTCAGATTGATGCGCTCGGCCGTATTGCCGCCAATGACACGAAGCAGCGTGCGCAACGCCTTGACGGTCTGGCCGCTCTTGCCGATAAGTTTGCCCATGTCCCGCTCGCTCACGCGTACCGTGAGGAGGGTACCGAGCTGGTCCACGGTCTGGTCTATATGAAGCTCGTTCTTGTCTTCCACAAGCGCTTCAAGCACATGCTGAAGGAACGCGTACGCTGCGTTGGTTGCTGCTGGTTCGGTTGCTGTCATGCGGCGATAGTATGCTTACTTGGCGGCCGTGTCACCACCTTCTGCGGGAGCGGCCGCGGGAGCCGCTGCAGCGGGAGCATCAGCCGGAGGCTCTTCGCCCTTCGGGCGCTTCTTCGTATACGTCGCCATGAACTTGTCCATGTTCTTCATGCCGGCCTTCTTGAGCAGGCGGGCAACGGTGTTGCTCGGCGTCGCGCCCTTCTTCACCCATTCCTCGATGCGGGCGGCGTTGTGTTCGAAAATCTTCGGGTTTCTGGCCGGCAGATAGTGCCCCACGACCTCCAAAAACTTTCCCTTCACGGGACGGGCCTTTTCGGCCACCACGATGCGGTACGTGGGCATATTTTCGCGGCCGGTGCGTTGGAGACGTATTACGAGCATAGAAACGGCACCGAAGTCTAGGGAACCGCGGCAGGATGCGCAAGGCCAAAATTACCCCCTCGTCAGGCGGATATCTGCCACAGCCGTCTTGGGGAATTCCCGCGCAAGATACCCCTTGAGGGCAGGAAGCAGCGGAACGCACTCCTGGGCTGCAATTCCGTGGCTGCAGGAAATGCTCAACGTCGCGTGGCTGAGCTTTTGGACGGTGACGAACCCGGCCAGGTGCGGCAGGGCCTTCTGCAGCCACTGCTCGGCCGCATGGGTCACATGCGCGGCACTGGCATGGGTATGAAGCCCCCGCTTATGAAGGACCGCCGGAAGGATGGATCGCAGCGCATCCATGCCGGCGCAGATTACACCCGTTTCAACACATCGAGGAATAGAGCGGCCGTTTCCGCGGCGACATCCGCCCAGGTTCGTGTTGTGGATGGACCCTGCCAGGCAGGCGGGGAGGCGAGCGCTGCCGCCATGGCTTCCACCGACGTATCGATCAATGCGGTGCCCGGGGGCGCGATTTCGGGATACGAGGACCGGTTGAGGACGATGCCAGGGCATCCGCAAGCATGCGCTTCCAGCAGCGGAAGACCAAACCCTTCATACAGGGACGGGCTCACGAAGCAGCGGGCAGAGGAGTAGAGGAACGGCAGATCATCCTCGGGCACGTTCTTGAGCACCCGCACTCCCGGGCCGGGGTGGAGCGCCGCGAGTTCTTTGCCGTCCGTGACCAGCACGAGTTGCTTCGCAGGGTCGTTCAACGCCGCGAACGCCACGAGCAGCATCTTCACGTTCTTGTGTTCTTTCGCGTTCCCGACGTAGAGGAAGTAGGGTTGTGTGAGGTTGTATTTGCGGAGGATCTCGGCACAGTCGAGCGGGTGACGCTTGCTGAAATGCGGCGAGACGGCTTCGTGGATCACGCTGAGCTTGCGCGTGACGCTCCTTCCATAGACGCTTGAAAGTTCTTTGGCGGTGAAGGCGCTCACGGCGATCACGCGCTCGGCCTTGGTGATGGCGCGGCGGAACAGGGCGCGATACGCCAGCTGCTTGAAGAACTGCGCGTCATTCGGATAACGGTGCAAAATGAGATCGTGCGCCGTCACCACGACTGGTGCGCACGAGAGGAACGGCACGTTGAAATGTGGCGAGAAGAGCAGGTCGATCCCCGCAGCGCGGATGACGCCGGGGAACCGGAGCTGCTCCGAGAGAGAATAATGGTCGCAATCGAACACATTGACGGTTACGGACGATCCGAAATCCCGCTTGAGCCACGCTTCGTCCCCGCTGCGTACAAAGAGAACATAGTGGATCCCGTCACGCCTGCCGAGCAGCGCCGAGACGAGCTCGCGCGTATAGCGCCCCAGGCCCGAATGGGTCCCGGCAAACCGGCAATCGATTCCAATACTCTGCATTTGAGGCATCATACCAGCATATGGACGTCCGCGCAGCCCTTAAAAGTGCCTTCCTTTCGCCAGCAGATGCCGAAATTCTGCTTGCCGGCAGTCTCGGGAAGAACCGCGCCTGGCTCCTGGCCCACCCCGAGTACGAGCTCTCGGCAGCGGAATGGACGCAGTTCGGGCAGTGGGTGGAGCGCCGGCGCCAGCATGAACCGGTGGCGTACATCACCGGGCAGCAGGAATTTTACGGACGGATGTTCAAAGTCGATGCGAGAGTGCTGATACCGCGCCCGGCGACAGAAGGGGTGGTGAGAGCGGCGCTGACTTTCTTGGATGATCCGAAAGATGCGAGTGAGGAGGTTGATTCGGGGATTGCGGTCACGACACGAGTCTTTGGGAGAAACACGGATTACGGATTGCGAAAAGCGGAAACCATCGTCGACGTGGGCACCGGCTCGGGCGCGATCGCGATCACGCTCGCGCTGGAACGTCCCGATATGAGAATCATTGCAACGGATATTTCCGCGGACGCACTCGAGGTCGCGCGTGCGAACGCGGTCACGCATCACGTCGAAGATCGCGTGGAGTTCCGGCAGGGCGACGGCATGAAGCCGGTGATGGACCTAGATGAACCGTTCCTGCTCGTCAGCAACCCGCCGTACGTGCTGAGCGGCCGGTCGCTGATGAAGGACGTGCAGGACTACGAACCGCACGTGGCGATCTTCGGCGGGCCGGAGGGGACGGATCTGATCACGTCGATTGTGCGGGATGCGAAGGCGCATCCGGCGTGTGTGGGGATGATTATGGAATGTGAGACGGCGCAGGCTGCTGAATTGTCATGGTGAGTCCTTCGGCGAGCTCAGGACAGGCACCGACGAACAATGCAATTCGATACATCCCTCGTCTCCGCTCGGGATGACATGCTATGATCCGCCCGTGCAAAAGCTCCTGACCTCCCTCGGTCCCGTGTCGGCGATCATCGGTGCCCAGTGGGGCGACGAGGGGAAGGGGAAGGCGATCGACATGCTCGCCGAGCATTTCGACGTGATCGCGCGCGCATGCGGCGGCGCGAACGCGGGGCATACGATCGTGGTGAACAAGAAGAAGACCGTGTTCCGGCTGCTCCCGTCGGGAAGCCTGCACCCGAAGAAGCCCGTGTTCCTGGGGAGCGGCATGGTGATTCATTTGCCCACGCTCCTGGAAGAGATCGAATTTCTCGAGAACGCCGGCGTGGAGCTGACCTCGCGGCTGCACATCTCGCCCGGGGCGCACATCGTGTTCGATTTCCACAAGGCGATCGACGCCGCGATGGAGGAGCGGCGCGCGAAGGCGAAAGGGGAGGGGATCGGCACGACGAAGAAGGGCATCGGCCCCGCGTACATGGACAAGGCGGCGCGCTGCGGCATCCGGATGGAAGCGCTCACATCGGACGTCAAATACCTCCGGAAGGAACTCGACGCGCGCAGCGAGGAGACGGAACGGTTGTATGGAGTCAAAATCGACGTGGACGCTGAATGCAAAGCATTCGAAGCCGCGCAGAAGTTGCTCAAGTCCCGCGTGACGGAGAACGGCCCCGCGACGCTGCACGCATTTTTGGAGAACGGAAAAAAAATCCTCATCGAAGGCGCGCAGGCGGTACTACTCGATATCGACCACGGGACCTACCCGTACGTCACCTCGAGCTCGACCACGCTCGCGGGTGCGCTCCAGGGCCTCGGGCTCGCGCCGAAGCACGTGACATCGTGCATCGGCGTCGCGAAAGCGTACTGCACAAGAGTCGGCTCCGGCGGGTTCATGACGGAAGCGACGGAGGAGGATTCGCAGAGGCTCCGCGACAGGGGAGGGGAGTACGGTTCGGTCACCGGCCGTCCGCGCCGCTGCGGCTGGCTGTATCTTCCGGATTTAAAACAGGCCGCCATCATCAACGGCTTCGACTGCTGGAATATCACGAAGCTCGACGTGCTCGATACCGAACAAGAGATCCCCGTGGGGGTGGCCCTCGAAAAGGGAAAGGTGCGGTACGAGACCCTGCCCGGCTGGAACACGTCCACCGTCGGGATCACGTCATTCCAAAAGCTTCCGAAGAACGCGCAGACGTTCATCGAATTCATCGAGAAGCAGACGGGCATCCCCGTTTCGTTGGTAGGCACAGGCCAAGGACGCGAGGAGATGATCGTGAAGAGTTGACGAAATCAGAAATGGACTGAAAATACAGCCATGCACAATGGATTAAGTTACGGTTCGACGGTCGTTCCCGAGTCCAGAGTGGTTACGGAATCAACGACTGGGATACAAGCTTCCAACCTGGATGATTTGATAGGTCAACTGCTTGAAGAGGATGAAACGGGCAAACGGCCTCTGCGTAAGGCCACCGTTGAGCAGGATTCTTTTTTCACCAATCAGGCACAGGAAGTTGTCGACCTGTTCCGGCACAGATTTTTTGACACGACGGCGGAGTTTTCAGTGCCAAGGATTGTCTGGCACCGGGCAGACCGCCCGGAAGAAATTCACAGATTATCCGATATCATCATCGCCGCAACGCCCCCCGATGTAGACCGAAAAATTATCGAAGGGGTATGGCAGCATCTACTTCAAGTTCCAAAAGCCTCTGCATTGTTGCTCCACTGGGACGGAATATCCGACATGGACAAGATAATGCTCGAAGCCGTTTCAGGGAACCGCCAGCGTGTCTTTTATCACTGCCTGAAAGATATTGTGCCCGATGAGTCTCACATAACTGATATCTGCAGGCGGATGATCAAAACCACATACCGTCCCGCTCATTAGTCCTCCGGCCGTTCGCCCCATTTGAGCTTTTTCCGTAGCGTCCCGTAGAACGTCTCCTCGCTCCGGCGCAGGAATTTGACCGTGTGCTCGTTGACGT
>CAYTEH010000003.1:67163-70171 GCA_964436765.1 uncultured Candidatus Peribacteria bacterium | reverse complement strand
CCGTAGAACGTCTCCTCGCTCCGGCGCAGGAATTTGACCGTGTGCTCGTTGACGTGGGCCTTCACGACGTCGTTGCGCTGGAGCGTCACGTACGTCTGCCCGTCGAGCGTCAGGCTCACGTTCACGTCCACGAACTTATTGGCCTTCGCGAGCACTTCGACCTCCACCTCGTGATCGCCGGGAATGACGATGGGCTTCTGGCTGAACGTATGCGGGTTGATGGGCGTGAGGATGCTGGCAGCGAGACCCGGGTGCACGATGGGACCGCCGGCAGCGAGCGTATAGGCCGTGGAACCCGTCGGAGTCGACAGGATCAACCCGTCTGCGCGGAAGGTGGTGAGTTCTTCGCCGTTGACGGTCGTGCGCAAGTCGATGAGGCGCGCGATGCTGCCCTGCGAGATGACCGCTTCGTTCATCACAAACCCCTCATGCAGCTTCTTTTTGCCACGCAGGGCCGTCACGTGAAGAACGCTCCGTTCCTCGATGATTCCAGTGCCCTTCAGGAAATCGGGGATCAGGTCCGCTGCTTCGTCCAGATTCATCTCCGCCAAAAACCCGACATCGCCGCGATTGACGCTGAGGATCGGCACCGAAAAATTCCGGAGCTCGCGTACGGCTCGTAAAATCGTTCCGTCGCCTCCAAGTACCAGCAGCAGGTCGATATCATCGGTGCAGCTGAAGGTCTTCACGCCCTTGATGCCCTTTGTTTCCTCTTCGAGCTTTTCATCCACGCATACGGTCGCACCCGCCTTCGTGAGGATCGAGATGACCTCCTCGATGGCGGAGTCTTTCCGGTCGAGCGAGGACTTCACGGTGATCCCGACGCGCTGGTAGGTGAGCATGGGGGGAGTATAGCAAAATGTGTCATGGTGAGCGGAGACGAACCATGACGCATGTCTCCTTCGTCTTCGCTCAGGATGACATGCTGCGCGGACTTATGGAATTGCCTTCAAAAACAGATCCACCGTCCTCTCCCACGAAAACCGCTTCGCCTGCAGGGGGGCATTTCTACGCAATTGATCGCGCAGCGCCGACTCCGTCAGCAGGCGCCTGAGTCCGTCCGCGATCGATTCCACGCTCTCGGGATCCACAACCAACGCCGCGTCGCCCGCGACTTCCGTGAGGCTCCCGCGGTCGCTTGTGAGCACGGGAATGCCGCGCTGGAGTGCATCGAGTATCTGCATGCCAAACCCTTCGTAGAGCGAGGGGAGCGCGAACGCATCGCAGGACCCAAGCAGACGCTCATACTCCGCATCGTCCACATGACCGACCCACTCGACTCCGGGCGTGGACCGCGCGAGCGCAATGATCGCGTCATCGTGCCAGCCGCGCCCGCCCGCGAGCACGAGGCGGTGGCCCTGCCTGATCTCTTCGGGCAATGATGCAAAGGCGTTGATCAATCTCTCCTGATTCTTCCGGGGCGCCAGCGTGGCGACGCACAGGATCGTTGTGCCATCCGGTGCATTCAGCGGCGCATCGGGACGCATCGGCCCCGCGAAGACGGGCGTGATGAGCTGCGGATCAAGAGACGGGTAGCGCGCAATCAGATCCTGCTTCGTCGATTCGCTGACGGTGAGGACGTGCGACGCAAACCGTACCGCGCGCCCGAGCGTCAGGCGTTCGATGAGCGTCGCTTTTGTATCGTGCGGTTCGCCCCTGAACGCGATCAGATCATGAACGACGGGCACATGGCGAACGGAAGAACCGAGGAGGGCCGGCACGATGTAACTGGTGGGACTCACGTAACAACGGATGTCTTTGCTCTGCCGCAGAAACGACACCGCCGCGATATGCCACCACATTCCCGTCCTCGTGATGCGGTGCACCTGCACGCTGGGCACGTCCCAGCCTGGCGGCACCTGCGTATCGGCAATGAGCAGGAGCGGCTCGCCGCGCCGGACAAGTTCGCTCACGAACCCGTACGTCCACTGGGCCTTGCCGGTGCGCTTCGCGCGGCAGGCCTCACGCACGTCGATGGCGATGAGAGAAGGGGACATTCCCGCACAGTATGACATACGCTCGACGGTCCGTCCGTGCTATACTCCGCTCCATGCCGCATAAGATCATCCGGAGCCTGATGGCATTGGAACTGGAGGAGAAAATCCTCAATGCAGCGCTCTTCATCGCAGCCGTGAGCGTGGTGCTGCCGTGGATCGGCGGCGACTGGCCGGGAGGAGACGGCGTCAGCTACTCGGGCTTCGGGTACTCCACGTCTTTCCTGGGCATCGCGGTCTTCGCCATCAACCTCTTCCTCCTGCTTCTGACTGTCGTCCCGGCCTGGGGCGGACCCGTGTTCATCAAAACCAAACGCTACCGCGAGCTCCTGCGCGTGTGGCTTACGGCCCAATCGGTGATTCTGGTGATTGCTGCCCTCAGCGTGCTCATGCGCGTCTCGGCACTGGAATTCACGCGCCTGGAGGTGAGATACGGCATCTATATTTGCCTGGCAGCCAGCATCGTGGCACTCTTTGAGGCCTGCCAGCGGTACGTCGGCTTCCGTAAAGTGCACGGCAGCATGCCGTTCCATCACCCCGAAGACCAGGAACGGCCGGAGGCTACGCAGGAAACGATGGTCCCGCCTCCGCCTCCGCCGCCACCTCCGCCCGCACCCCCGCTGGAAGAGCACCGCATCTACCCATGACCGACCCCGTTCAGAACGCCGCACCGGCCCCCGACCAGAGCCCGCCTCCCGCCGCCCCTGCGGCATTTGTGCCGCAACAGGCAGAGCCAGGAGTGTTTAGCCCCGATGATTTGGTGTACGTGGATCCCGACACCAAGATGGTGATGGGCAAAGTGGAATGGAGCCGCAACGGAAACCCGAAGTCGATGGCGGTGAAGCCGGCTGCCCCCGTCCCCGGCAAGAAGGACGACGAGCGCCGCCGAGGACGCAAGCACTACCCGTGGGGAACGTACAAATCGCTCAAGAACGTCTTCAAGCTGGAAGGAAAACAAAAGAAAGCCGATAACACACTGACGCTGGATGACATTTTGCCGATCGCATTGCAGCA
>CAYTEH010000003.1:64637-67063 GCA_964436765.1 uncultured Candidatus Peribacteria bacterium | reverse complement strand
AGAAAGCCGATAACACACTGACGCTGGATGACATTTTGCCGATCGCATTGCAGCAACCATTCTGGGATCCGCCAGTGAAGAAAGTGGAGGAACCGAAGACCGGCTTGTAAACTGTAATTGAGAGGACTTGGGCTTGGTGAAAAATTATTTTTTGATTTTCAAGTAAGTTTTAACTGTATTTAATAACGAATAAAAATGCCACGTTAAATAAGGCTCTTTAATTTCTTTTTGTGATTCCTTGTGATGCCGAACACCGTACTTATTAAGTATGTGAAACAAGTCACTTTCATCCTTTGATAATTCTTCATCAACCTTAAGATCAGATCTGACATGTTCTAGTAATTCCCCTAATACTTTTGCAGCACTTTTCTTATCTTCTAATTTAGCATCGTGTCTAAAAAATAACTCATAAGCGTGTTGTATTTTTTGCTCTGAAGAAGGTATCGAAGTTGTAGGAACACTTTCATCTACCAAATTTTGCATGCCCTCCTCCGGTATATCTAAAATTAAGCCGCTTTGCATTTTAAAACCCCAATCAATTAGAATTTCATTTAACGAAGTTTCATAATCAAAAGATATGGCTGAAGAGGCATTTTCATCCAGAAACATATATCCGGTCTCTAGCATGTCAAAAAGCTCTTCTCTCCGATTGACAGCAGACTCAAAACTTAATGGAGACATGTGCTCTCGTTTAGTTTTTAAAAGAAAATAATGCTGCATTTTTTTAAAACTGTATTTATGAATTGGATTTCGATAAATATCATACTTTGATACAGCAAGTAGAAAATCGTTGAATATTCTTTTAGATAATTTTTTGAAAACCTCAAAATCTCCTTTTACTCTTTTGCCTGACTTTCGTTCCGAATACAACATATCTACATATTCATTTTCCAGCTAGGAGGTTCACTACTCTCTCTACCTCATTCTTCGACCCGATCACGAGAGGCGTTCTCTGGTCGATCTCTTTGATCTTCACATCGAGGATCGCCAGCTCACCATCGGACGCGGCCCCTCCCGCCTGCTCGACTAACCACGCGAACGGACCGCATTCGAAGACAAGACGCAGTTTGCCCTTGGGATACTTCGATGCGGGTCCGCCGCCGACGTTCGCAAAAACTCCCTGACCTTTGCTCAAAACATGGTGCACGTCGGCGACCATGCAACCGGAGTAGCGGATGGTCATCGCCGTATTCGCAAGCCAGCTTTCCATCACCTGTTTGTACCCGGCGTTTTCGGCCATTGCCGCCAGGTTACCTGGCCCGTAATTCTTCGCCTTGTCGCCGATGCCAAGGAACTCCCGCAGCACGATGAACTCACCCACGTCATTGAGGATGAACTCGTGCACGCCGTTGCCGGTGGAGTAGACGAGGAGCGTGCGGGGACCGTAGATCACATAGAGCGACGCGACGAGCTCGCGCGATGTCCTGCCGAGGATCTTCTTCCCTTCGTAGATGCCGAAGATGGAACCGATGGCGAAGTTGACGTCCACGAGCGACGAACCGTCGAGCGGGTCGAACACCACAGAATACGGCGCGTCTTTCTTGAGCTCGATGATTTCACTCTGCTCCTCCGACACGAACCCTGCCACGAGCCGGCTTTCCTTCAAATGCTGCTGGATGATCTCGTCGCTGAGCACGTCGAGCTTCACCTGCTCTTCCCCGAACTGGTTCTTCGTCCCCGCCAAACCCGCTTCCGTCGTCCGGATGGCGTACTGGATGTACTTGGCAGCGCGAGCGATGTCCAAAATAAGATGGCGCAGGGGATCGGGCGCCTTGGAAACGTTGTAGAGGTGGGAGTTGAGGGAGAGGCGGGCAGTCGTCATAGGACAAAAGGATACCACGAGCGACGTGACCATGTCCGTTACTTCGTTACTTCGTCGCACCGTGCAGCCAAAAAGAAGAATTCGACTACGAGAGCATCTTTCCCATCATCATGGCCATCTCGGTGACGCGGGTGCCATAACCCCACTCGTTGTCGTACCAGCTCAAAATCTGCACGAGCGTGCCGTCGGTGACGCTGGTGGAATCCATATCGACGATGCTCGAATGGGAATCCGAAATGAAATCGGCCGACACCAGCTGCTCCGCCTCCACCGCCAGGATGCCCTTGAGTGATCCCTGCGATGCCTTCGTGAGGGCGACATGGATTTCCTCAACGCTCGTCGCGCGCTTCAACGTGAGCGCGAGGTAGGCAGCCGAGACGTTCGGGACAGGGACACGGAGCGCCATGCCGTCCACTTTGCCCTTGAGGTGCGGGAAGATCTTGGCGCACGCCTTCACGGCTCCCGTCGTCGAGGGGATGATGGAGAGGGCCGCGGCGCGCGCGATGCGCACCTTGGAGCTGGACGTGGAGTTGTCGACGAGATTCTGCGAACTGGTGTACGCGTGGGTGGTGCACACGAGGCCGCGCTCGATGCCCATGGTTTC
>CAYTEH010000003.1:20734-64537 GCA_964436765.1 uncultured Candidatus Peribacteria bacterium | reverse complement strand
AAACGACCGTGCAGGGTATCGTATTTGAGGAGGTAGCGACGCATCTCCGCATCACTGGAGGCATTGATCGCCACGACCTCGGCATCCTTCCCGTAGAGCGAGACCATTTGACGGTGCACGATGCGCCCGATGCGCCCGTACCCGTTGATCGCGACCTTCAACATGCTGCGATTCTGACACAAAACAGCCGGCGGTTCAATCATGTCATCGAACCCGAGACCGCGTGTGCGGCACGGTTTACATGCCGAGGCCAATGATCACGCCAAGCAGAGCCATGAAAGCCCCCACGATCCACAGCCGCATGGTGACCTTGCTCTCGCCCCATTCCAGCGCTTCAAAATGATGATGAATGGGCGCGGCGCGGAATACCTTCTTCCCCCCGCGAAGCCGCTTGCTTGTGAGCTGGATGACGACGGAGAGGAGCTCGATCAGGAACACGAAGCCGATGAGCGGCAGCAGCAGCATCCTGTCCGTCATGAGCGCAATCACTGCAAGCACGCCGCCGAGCGGCAACGAGCCCGTGTCTCCCATGTAAAACAGAGCGGGCGGGACGTTGTGCCACAAAAACGCCGCGATCGCGCCCGTGATGACGGCGCAGAAAGCCGTGAGAACGAAGAGGCCGCTCACATAAGAGAGCACGGCGAACGCCGCGAACGAGATGACGAGCAGGCCGCCAGCAAGACCGTCGAGGCCGTCAGTGAAGTTGACCGCATTACACGTGCTGACAATCACAAGTGCTGCAAGCGGAATGTACCAGGCCCCTATTTCGAGCGTGCCCCAGTACGGAATGGCGACCGAATCGTAGCCGAGCTTGAAGTAAAACCAGCAGGCGGCCACGAGCGCGATGACGGTGAACGAGACGAGCTTGGGGAAAACGGCGAGGCCGCCTTTGCGCGACTGCTTTGGCGTCCATTTTTTCGAGACATTATCGAGCACGGCGAGGCCCGAGCCGAGGTACGCAAGCGAGGCGATGTAGAGCGGAATAGCGACAGCGGGGAATGATGTCCACGCGGGCAGATCCCCACTCGCGAGCATGCCAGGCATGAGCACCACGACCGACACGAGAAGAACTGCGCTGGCAGACCAGAAAAACAGCCGCACCGGCGGCAGAAATTTCTTCCATTGCTCTTCGCTGGAACCGATCACGTTGAGATAGTCGTCGATGGCACCCACGATGCCGAAGGTGAGCAGCACCCAGAGAGGCACATACACCTGCCCACGCTGGAGCAATGAGTTCTCGACGAGCCCGAAGTAGGCGAATGCGCGGGAGAGGAGGACCGTGAGCACGATGGATCCCCAGATGAGAATGCCGCCCATCGTCGGGGTGCCGAACTTCTTCTCGTGGTACTTGCGGAAAATGGATGCCTCACGTCCGTCAACGGTATCGACCCTCAGCTGCTTGCCGAGCCTGTTTCTGCGCAGGAACGCAATGAACCACGGCGTGAGCGCGAGGCCCAGTGCGAACGCGAAGAACGCGTAGATCAAGGTGGCGCCGAGCGAGAGGTCGGGCCGGACGGGAACGAAGGGGAGCATAGTGATACCAATGCTAGCGCGTCAGGCGGCTGAAGAGCAAAGAGGCATGCTTCAAATCCCAACTCATCACTCCGCAATCCCAACATTGGGAATTCGTCTGCCTTATTCGTCGTCCACCATCGCGTGTTTGCGCGGTGCCATTGCGGAACTGTGCGCCTTATCGACGTCATAGAAACGCATCTGTTCGCGCTTGAAGTGAAGTTCGACGCGTCCGGTGGGTCCATTGCGATGCTTGCGGATGTAGATGTCGGTCATGCCCGGGCGGTCGCTGTCTTCCTCGTAGTAATCCTCGCGATACATCATGAGCACCACGTCGGCGTCCTGCTCGATGGAACCGGAATCGCGGAGGTCGGAAAGCGCGGGGATATTGCCCGGGCGGGTTTCGACTGCGCGGGAAAGCTGCGAGAGCGCCAGAACCGGCACGTGGAGCTCGCGGCCGATCTGCTTGAGTGATCGCGAGATCTCGGAAATTTCCTGCACACGGTTGCCGGCGTAACTCATGTTGCCCGTGCTCATGAGCTGCAGGTAATCGATGATGAGCAGATCGAGCCCATGTTCCATCTGGAGCCGACGGGCCTTCGCGCGGAGCTCGGGAAGCGAGGACGCCACGGAATCGTCTATGAAGAGGTTCGCCTTGTTGAGTTCGTCCATAATGGGACCCATGTTCTGAAAATCGCTGTCGTCGAGCTTGCCTCGCTGCAGTTTCCAGGAATCGACGCCGAGCATGGAGGCAAACAAACGGTCGACCAGCTGCTCCTTGCTCATTTCCAGTGAGAAGATGCCGACGGTCTTGTGAGACTTCACGGCGGCATTCATAGCCAGGTTCAGGGCAAGACTGGTCTTTCCCATCGAGGGGCGGGCGGCGAGGATGATCAGATCGCTCGGCTGCAGGCCGGAGAGCTTCATGTCCAGAGCCTGGAAGCCCGTGGGCACGCCCTTCACCGCACCGTCGTCAGGGGACTCGTGCATTTCGGCGAACTTCTCGTAGCGTGCATCGAGCACCTCACGGATGTGCACGAACTTTTCCTTGATATAGGCATTTGAAATTGCAAACACGGTTTTCTCGACTTCGTCGATCAGGTCTGCGACGGGTTTGTCGACTTCGTAGCCAAGTCCCGTGATTTTCTGGCCGGCTTCGATGATTCGACGATGCACGGCTTTCGTCTTCACAATTTGTCCGTACTGATAAATATGCGAAGACGTGGGAACGCTCGAAGCAAGCTCGGCCAAAAAGGCGCTGCCGCCGATATCCTGGACTCTCTTGTTATCGGCAAGGCTGGCCGAGACCGTGACGAAGTCGATGGGCTCGTGCTGCTGATAGAGCCGCATGATCGCATCGTAGACGATGCGGTGGGTGGGATCGTAGAAATCCTCGGAGACCAGCAAGTCGCTGACCTTGATGATGGCCTCGGGATCGAGCAGGAGAGCCCCGAGCACGGTACGCTCGGCTTCGACCGCGTGGGGCTGTGCTTCGAGAAGCGGTGTTGCGGACGGTGCTGCCATAGGGGAGAGTCATCTTCGCTCCGACAGAGCAAAAAAGACACCAAAAAACCGTGGAATATGGACGTAAATCTGTTCCCGTGTGCGTGAGCAATGTGGTCACAATGTGGAAAACTATTCCGGCTTCCCACAAAGTATTATTTCACGTGCTCGCGTGCGTAGCGCAACAGAGTGACGCTCGTCACGGTGTGACTCGGATCGCTTTCCAAAGCCAGCTTGATGGCTTCGTCCAACGTAACGACGTGCACTTCCATCGACTCGTCCTCGTCTTTCGGCAGGGGATCCGGCGTAAGTCCTCGGGCGATGAACACGTTACAGGTGTAATCAAGATGCTCAGCGTGCCTCACTACAAAGTACGGTCTCAGTTCCGATGCCCGATACCCTGTCTCCTCCTGTAGCTCGCGCTGGGCTGCCTGTAGGGAATCGCTCTCTCCATCCTTATCCATCTTGCCGCTCGGAATCATCCACACGAATTTCTGGTAATACGGTCTCCATTCACGCTGGATGATCACATGACCGGGATCGGGAAATGCGAGGATGTGTACCGTATCGCAAATGTGGGCACGGGCTCGCTTCACAATCCGTCCGTCGAGCGTGCGTCCTTCGTCCATGCGGATGTCCCAGCCATGACCTTGATAGAGGATGTCGCCCATAAGCGAATAATAACACGCCATGGCTCGAGACGCGCGGCTTCAATGACCGCGCTCCTCGCCATGACAAGCACACGCAAGAAAACATGGTTTGAGGCCCCGCTGTCATGGTGAGGACCTTTCGAAGCCGAGCGACGAAAGCCTCGAACCACACAGCGGGGCGCCTCGCCATGACAATGACACAACGCTACGCAATCGCCGCCGCCTCGCGGACTTCTTTCTCGATCTTGTCGGCAATCTTTGGGTTCTGCAGAAGGAAGATGCGCGCCTGCTCGCGGCCCTGGCCGAGCGTCTCTTCGCCGTAGCGATAGTAGGTGCCGGACTTCTCGAGGACGCCGAATTTGACGCCCAGATCAAGAATTTCCCCCTGCTTGCTGATGCCGGTGGCGTAGAGAATCTCGAATTCAGCCTGACGGAACGGAGGAGCGACCTTGTTTTTGACCACCTTAACGCGCACGCGGTTGCCGATGATATCGTTGCCGTCGGCAGGCTGCTCTTTATCGCGGCCCGGGACCTTCTCCGTGACCTTGTCGATGCGCCGGACGTCCAGACGGAGCGATGCGTAGAACTTGAGTGCGTTGCCGCCGGTCGTGGTTTCGGGATTGCCGAACATGACCCCGATCTTCATGCGGATCTGGTTGATGAAGATCACCGAACAGCCCGTCTTGCTAACGATCGAGGTGAGTTTGCGCAACGCCTGGCTCATGAGGCGTGCCTGCAGACCCATGTGCGAATCGCCCATGGCACCGTCGATTTCGGCCTGGGGCGTGAGCGCCGCCACCGAGTCGACGACGATCACATCGATGCCGCCGGAGCGCACCAGCGTCTCGACAATCTCGAGCGCCTGTTCGCCGTTATCGGGCTGGGCAACAAGGAGAGAGTCGATATCGACACCGATCTTCTTTGCATACTGTGGATCAAGTGCATGTTCGGCATCCACGAACGCCGCGCGGCCTCCGGCCTTCTGCACCTGTGCCACCGTGTGGAGCGCGAGCGTGGTTTTACCGGAGGATTCCGGACCGTAGATTTCGATGATGCGCCCCTTGGGAACGCCGCCGCCGAGCGCGATGTCGAGGCTCAATGATCCCGAGGAGACTTTTTCAATCTGCACGCTGTGGGTATCGCCCATTTCCATGATGGCGCCATCGCCGTATTTCTTTTTGATCTGCGCGAGCGCATCCATGATGGCATCGGCCTTGGCAGATGACTTGGCGGCTGCCGCATCGGGTTTGTCGGCCTTGCTGGTTTTGGCTGGTTGCATGAGTGTTGTAGAAGAAGATGATTTGGCCATGGTAGAAGTGGGGAAGATGGAAGTGAAGGAGGTATACGCGTGTACACCCGAAGAATAGCCGTGAATTCTTGGGCGTCAAAAAACTGGCATTGCATTGTCGCCGGTTTATATTGGTGTACTATTGTACACCTAACGAACAGGCGTGCACTCGCCGATGTCGTTCTCGCGGTCGGTGATGCTGCAGTAGTACCCGGACGGACAGAGGATGCCCGCTGCGCCGCCACAGGGTTTGTCGGCACCGTCCGACGAGAGCGAGCCGCTGCTGGCAGGGACGACGGGACGGCGCGAGGAGGACGAACCTGCATTGGTGAACCGGAGCGTCTGCACGACCTTCACGGCATCGGCCATCTGACGGTCGAGCGTGCCCTGGGCATCGAGCATGAAGGTGAGCCCGATGATGTCGCGCGCGGCGCCGGCGGAAGACGAACTGCCCTGCTGGACTAGGTCGACATACACGGCGAACAGTCGCTTCTGCTCCTGCAGCACGCTCACGGCCTTGCGGTTGGCGATCACGAGCGGCGCGATACGCAGACCCGAGCCTGAATTCGCTTTGACGGTGCGGAAATCGAACGGCAGCGACGCGGCCGGCTGCGGACGAATGGTCAACAGCGGTTTGACCGACCCCGACGCCGTAAACGTGGCCACGGAGCCCTCAATGATGGCCCGATACCTCCGGGGGACCGCAATGGACATCTGCAGGGCGGGGATAGTCCACGTACGCGCCTCTTCTGCCGCGCCGCCGATCACGTTGGTCACGACGAGCACCGGCAACGCGCGCGGATCGGTATTATGCTCCAGCGTGCCCTGGAACTCGGCCTCGCGACCCTCGTGCAGGCGCAGGTTTACCGTCGAGCTTTCGACGTAATACATGGGCTTGTTCCCGACGATCAATCGATGCGTTCCGCTGCGGCTGAGTGAGATATCCACCTGTTCGAGGACACCCCGGACGGTCTGCAGCCCCTCGGGCAGGGGACCGCGGTCGGGCTCGCACCCGGACAAACGGACGGTGATGAGCATCAAAAAGAGCACGAACGCCCCGGCGGCGATATAGATACGACGGTGGGAGGGGGGCTGAGCGGAAAAGGTGCGTTGATCCATGAGAGATATAGTGTAGCTCATGCGGGAGGCCCGCACAGAAAATCGCGCAGAACTGTTTTTCGTTATTTGTTCGTAGTTTCTGTAAGGCAAACGAATAACTGGCAACTCCAAAAAAAAGGCGACCGTGCGGCCGCCTCTTGAATCCAAATGTGAATGAGCCTCAGCTCTTCTTCGCCTGATCGAAGGCATACACCGCGCGACCCACGCGGGTGAAGTACGGCATCTTCTGGAGGTTGAGCGAGATGGTGCCCACCTTGACCGTGCGCTGCTTGGCGACCTCGGCGATGATTTCTTTTTTGCTGAGGGGACCCTTCTCCTTGAGGATGCGCTCGATGACATCGGCGACCGTGCCGGGCTCGTAGCCCCACTCGCGGAGCGCGTAGAGACCGCGTCCGACGAGGACGAACTGCGGATAACGGATGAGCTCGTTATGAACCGCCTGCACCGTGACGTTCTTGTGGTCGAAGCTGGCCTCGCGGATGCGGTTGGCGATCTCCATGAAGTGGAGCGGTTCACCGGTCTTCTTGAGGATGATTTCGACTTTGTCGCGGATGCTGCGGGGACGGACGAAGCGCCACTCGGTCAAACCCCACCCCTCGTCGATCTCCTTCAGGCGCTCGTCGATGCTGAAGCAGCTCTTGATGAGCTCGGGGCTCGGAACGCGGTCTTTGAAGAGATTGAGTGACTGTATTGCGGAAATCAGTTCTTCCTCCTTCATGCAGGTCTTGCGCTTCTTGAGGATCTTCACGATGTTCTCGACAATGAGCGACACGTCATCGCCCGCCAGGGTCGAAAGCCTCCAGAGTGGGACGAACGTGGGCGTGCGGACGACATTGCTCATTTCTTGATCGATAGAGAAGGAAAGACGAAGAACTGCGCCATCGACGGAGCTGCTGCCCTGCACGCGGCGAAGCACCTGGCTGACGAGGTCATCCTCGGGCATCACGCCGCCATGGGCGCGCAGAATTCCCTTCGCCATCTCGTTGACCTCATCCAAGCGCGTCGTGCGCACCGTGCGGCGGAGCTTGCTCAGCGCAATGCTCTCGATCTGACGAATGCGCTCGCGCGTGACCTTGAAGTGCTTGCCGATTTTCTCCAGCGTCTGCTTGGGCTGTCCAAAGAGCGCAAAACGCTTCTTGATGACTGTGACCTCCTTCTCAGTCAGCACCATAAACAGCGTACTGAGCATCTCCTGCAGATTGAGGGAGATTTGGGAAGACTGGACAGTCTGGGCCTGTGCAGCGGTGGTGGGAGCGGGCATTCGTGGGGGGCGGGAAAAAACAACCCTCGTTCTACCAGAAAATTGACAGATGCAAAAGATCACCGAGCGGTTCTGATGGACGCTCGGACTCTCTTAGTTCCTTCTTTATGATTGGAAGGAGTAGTAGACATGAATGAACGAAAGAAACATATTCTAATATTAATATTAACTTTGTCAACACCCTAATTTTAGCGAACCGGCAATGAAATCTTCATTCCAGTGGTAACGAGGCGAGCAACTGACACGCGGCAGTGGCATCGCCGTCGGTACGGCCGATTCTATTCTTCGGCGTGGGCGTCGTGTAGCGCTCATCCACGAATTGGACCACAAGACCTGACGACCGAAATTGATCCGCCACTTCTTTCACATGGTCCGCCTGTGCTCCTTCCTCTCCCGAGGGGAGCAGGGGCATGCCGACCACGACTTCGTCGATCGACCGGTCACGGACGAGTGTCACCACCGCCGCCAGTAACCCGTCCGTCGTCTGATGATGGACGGTATCGAGCGGCAGGGGAATGCCGACGGCGGTATCGAGATACGCGACGCCGGTGTGGCGGGTGCCGATGTCGAGAGCGAGATATTTCATCTATAGATCGCAACGGACAAGAATCCAGAGTCGAGAATCCAGAAACCAGGAAAGGATACTGAAAAGAAAGATAAAAGAAAAAGTTCCGCTCTGGCTTCTGGTTTCTGTACTCTGGAATTTTATCAGGATTTACTTGGCAGCCACCAGTCTCGCGTACAAAGACTTTTTGCGAGCGGCGTTGTTCTTGTGGATGATGTTCTTCTTGGCAGCGGTGTCGATGACCTTGTAGACGCGGGGGAGCAGCTTGACCGCTTCGTCTTTCTTGCCCTCCTTCAGAAGATCCGTGAACTTGCGGGTCACGGTCTTGAGTTGCGTCTTGAACGGCTGCCGGCGCTCGCGGCGCTGCAGGTTCTGACGTGCGGCTTTGATGGCGGACTCAATGATTGGCATAGGGCCGAGGAAGGGTACTGAAGAGACGGAGTCATGTAAAGGGCTATTTGCGCCCAGGGAAGGGAATCGCAGAAGAGAATCAGTATCAAAGAATCGGGATTCAGGAAGTTATGATGCCTTCAAAGACAACTTTGAGCCTTCTTGAAACCTGGTTCCTGAAAGCCTCATCTTTCTCTCCGATAACCGCGACTTCTGTGGAATGAATGAATGCATTCCTCTAGAATCCTTGTATGTGCGGGATCTTCGGGTACGTCGGCCAGCGGAATGATGCGGCGAAGATCGCCGTGGAAGGTCTGAAAAATCTGGAATACCGCGGCTATGACTCGTGGGGGGTGGCATGCAAGCACAACAACGGGCTGACGGTCACCAAGGACATCGGGCCCATCGGCAAGGTGAACCCTGAGGATTTCGCAAAGGACTGCTCGCTCTGCATCGCACACACGCGCTGGGCGACCCACGGCGGAGTAACGCAGCGCAACGCACATCCGCATTTAAGCGAGGACCGCACGATCGCGGTGGTGCATAACGGCATCGTCGAGAACTACCTGGAACTCCGGAAGGAACTGAAGGCGAAGGGACACACCTTCCAGTCGGAGACCGATACCGAAGTGATTCCGCACCTCATAGAGGAAGAACTGAAGGAGAGCGGCGACTTCACGGCAGCAGTACGGAAAGCCTGCATGCGCTTCGACGGACGGTACGCGATCCTCGCGCTGCACACGGAATCGAATACGCTGGTCGCCGCGCGCACCGGCTCGCCGCTGATTGTCGGTGTGGAGAAAGGCAAAGGGTACTTCATCGCCTCCGACATCCCCGCCTTCCTCGAGCACACCAGAACAGTCCAGTACATCGACGACGGAGAAATGGTGGTGACCGACGGCAAGAGCATCCTGTTCTCGGACATCGCGACGGGCATGGAGCGCCCCAAGCGCGAAGTAGAGATCACCTGGGATATCGAGGAGGCGCAAAAGGGAGACTTTGAGCACTTCATGCTGAAGGAGATCATGGATCAGAAAGAAAGCGTCGCGCGCGCCGTGAACCAGGACGAGTCGGATATCCGCGCGCTCGCCGCCGCCATTCACAACGCCAAGGGCACGTTCCTCGTGGGCTGCGGCACGGCAGCGAAGGCATGCATGGCGGCCGAATATTTTTTCTCGGTGGTCGCGGAGCACCACGTCAACTTCGCTCCTGCGAGCGAGTTCAAGCTGCACCATCACTTCCTGAAGCCCGAAAGCCTCCTGATCGTCGTGAGCCAAAGCGGCGAGACCGCCGACGTGCTGGAGGCGATGCACGTGGCAAAAAAGAAGGGGGCGAAGGTGCTCGCCATCGTCAACTCGAAGGGATCCACCATCGACCGCGAGGCCGATTACACGCTGCTCATCAACGCCGGACCGGAGCGCGCCGTTGCATCCACCAAGGCGCTCACCGGCCAGCTCGCCGCCCTGCTGCTGATCGCCTACGCACTGGCCGAGCGGCTGCAGGAGGGGAAAACGTTGCTGCTGGAATCGTCCGCACAGATCAACGACATGCTGAACCCGCGCTTCGTCGAGCGCCTGGAGAAACTCGCGGACAAGATCAAGAACGAGGAAGACCTCTACATCATCGGCAAGAGCTGGAACTACCCCATGGCCATGGAGAGCTCCATCAAGATCCAGGAGGTGAGCTACGTGCACGCCGAAGGATTCGCGGGAGGAGAGCTGAAACACGGGCCCATCGCGCTGATCGAGGAGGGGACGCCGTGCATCGTGCTGACGGGGAACGACGAGGTGCTGCAGGATATCATCAGCAACGCGATGGAGCTGAAGGCGCGCGGGGCGTTCATCATCGGCGTCGGCCCCGTCCACTACGACGTCTTCGACGAGTGGATCAAAGTGCCGGACGCCGGGAACGCGCAGGCGATCATGAACATCATTCCCATCCAGGTGCTGGCGTACTTTTTGGCGGTCAAACGGGGCAAAAACCCGGATATGCCCCGTAACTTGGCAAAAAGTGTCACCGTAAAATAGTTCCGGACGATCCTGAATCTGCGAAAGGGGCACCCTGAGCCCGTCGAAGGGTGCCGAGGAATCTTGCGAAGAGCGTGACGGTGAAATAGTTCCTCGTACGTTCCCGGCTCCGCCGGGAACTACTCGGAATGACAGGGCTTTTTGTGAACAGGGTGCCTACTACATGCGCGCATTGTCATTCCGAGTAGCTCGTCGCGGAGCGACGAGCGTACGAGGAATCATTTCTCGTCCGGCGGAATATCGTAGTACCTGAACAGGAACGAGAAAATCTCCTTCGCCACGGGGGCCGCCGTCGTCGCGCCGTGGATGGAGTTCTTCGGGCGGTCTATCTTCACGAGTACGACGAACTTTGGGCGGGTCACCGGGGCGTAGCCCGCGTAGGTGGCGACCGTCGAGCCCGTGCCGGTTTCGTACTTGCCGCCGGGACCGGCGATTTCCGAGGTACCCGTTTTGGCCGCGATGCGGTACCCGGCGGGCTTGCCTGCCTTGGCGAAGCCCTTGCTGGCGGAACTGACGAGCATCGCCGTGATGGTGTCTGACGTCTCCTTCGTAATAACCTGGTCCACCAGCACAGGCTCCCGCTTCTCGGTGGTGCCGTCGGCACGAACGACGCTGTCGATGATGATGGGCTTCATGAGCTTGCCGCCGTTGGCGAGGGCCGCGACCGCCGTGACCACCTGCAGGGGAGTGGCCGAGATCCCTCCCTGGCCGAAGGAGAGCGATGCGAGCGTGCGGCGGGGCATGCCGCGCCAGGGGATGAGCTCGCCCGATAATTCGTCTTCCAGGTCGATGCCGGTGATCTGCCCGAAGCCGAAACGCGTGAGCATGCCGTGGAAGAGCTTCGCGCCCAGCTTGGCGGCGATGTCCGTCATGCACGTGTTGATGGAGTACTCGAGGCAGTTGGTCATCGTCACGCGGCCGTAGTGCTTGTAGTCGTTGTTGTCGATGGGCTTCAAGGGATCTTCGGGGAACACCACCGCGCCGGTGTCGTCGTACGTATCGGAGGGGACGATCTCGCCCTGGTCCAAAGCGATGGCCATGGTGATGGCCTTGAGCACCGAGCCCGGTTCGTAGATTTCCTGATCGGTACGGTTGAGGTACGCGCCCAGGCCGATGTTGTTCTTGAACTTGAGCCAGACGCCGGGATCGTTCGTGGGGAAAATCTCGCGCCGGAGGTTCTCGCCGATCTTCATGTAGTACCTGGTGAGGTCGTGCAGGTCATAGAGGCGCTCGATGTCCTGCAGTTCCTTCCGGGCTTTCTCGGGCAACACGGTGCGGCCTGACGCGGTGAAGATCTCCTGCCGGAGCCCACGGGCGACCAGCGCGTTGGTATCGGGATGGAAGACCTCCGCGATGATCTGCTGCTGATGCAGCGCATCGATGCGCACGGGCTCTTTTTCGTACACAACGGTGTAGTTGTTGCTGTCGAACGGGGGAGAGTTGACCATGGCGAGGATGCGTCCGGTGTAGGGCTCCATGACGATCGCCTGCGCGCTGTCGGCCTTATACCGCTCGAGTGCCGCGTTGATCTCGGTCTCGACATACTTCTGGATATCGCGGTCGAGCGTCAGAATGACCGTATCGCCGTCGCGCGGATCGGAGATGGCGTTGTCGGCACGGAAGATCTGGCCGCCATGGGGATCGCTGACGGTGCGGATGGTGCCCTTCTGGCCGCGCAGCGACACGTCGAAGGTGCGCTCGACACCGTACTGCGGCTCCTGCACGTTATTGAGGAAACCGATGACGTGCGACGCGATGGTGGTATCGGGATAGTAGCGCCAGTGTTCGGCGATGAGCGCGACGCCTTCGAGTGGATACCGTAGTTCGGCACGGTTCTTCTTTGGTTCCTTCTGCAGCGTCGCCAACGCCTCCTTCGCCGAGGCCGCCTTCAGCTCGAGGAGCTTCCGCGAAAGCTCGACGGGAAGCTTGCGCATGACGGGCACGTAGCGAAGCGCGCGAGACCTGAGCACCGACCGCACATCCTTGGGCTCCTGGTGCAGGGCTTTCCCCAGCGACACCGAGAAAGAATCGAGAAGCGACTGGTTGATCTCCTGCGGATTGGCATACACGAGGGCCTGCTCTTCATCCACCTGCACGCCGGGAACCTGGAGCGCTTTGACCGCGCTCATCTCCACCTTGGTGGCGCCGTACTTGAGCGGCGCGAAGGTGACGTATTTCTCCGAAATGCGCTTCTGGATGCTTGCGGCGAACGCATCCCGCGCCTGCACGAGGTTCGGCAGCTTCAGGAGCGACGGCGGAAGCTTGCCGGCCGGAATCGGCTCGAGGATGGAGCCCGACTGGCGGATGCGCATCTGTGTGAGCGGGTCGTACGCCTCGGCATAGAAGGGAACAAGCTCGCGCGGACAAGCGGTGTCGCCGCGGGTGCAGAGCTCGTGGTAGGCGGGCGTGAGGAGCGTATCGGCGAGCACGTTCGCGGTGTAGACGGGGTCATCGGTGATCTTGGGATCGACGTACACGAGGTCCAGCGTGATGTTGGTGGCAAAAATGGTCTGCTCGCCGGTCTTGCTGCTGAGACCCAATATTTCGCCCCGGCGGGCAGGCTGCTGGATTTCGCCGTAGTGGAGCGCCTGCGCGCGCTCCTGGAACTCGTCGCCACGCGCCACCTGGAGCTCGATCAAGCGCGCGACGATCATGATTACGAAGAGCACGAGCACCGCGTTCACCATGATCATGCGCCGGTGGAGCAGGCGCCGCTTCTGCGTTTCGGACGCATTGCGGAGGCTGGAATAGGAAATGGCCACGGGAAAGCGGAAACAGCGCTACGTGATGAGCGGATGAAATCATAGCATGATGAAAAGAGAACGAGAGAGACAAAGGTCACAAAAAGGGCAAAAGCAAAGACCGCTTTCACAAGCGCCGGACCGGACCGCCACTTTTCAATATGAACGGATATAGTGCCGTATTACCGGCTCAGTTCATGATGAAGAATCGGGCCACCGGCTCGCCCTGGCGTGTGCTTCCGCGCCAGACGCGGATGAGGCCCGCGTTACTCTGTCCGTTGTGCGATTCCTGCCACGTGAAACCGTCGCGGACCGTGGACTGGCTCGTGCGGGGGCCTTCGGTCCACACGGCTGGCGAGTCGTAACTCTGGAGCGCATGTGTTTCGACGTGGTATTCACCAGCGGGCAGCTCGAGACGGAGAGTCTCGCCAGTCACCTCGATGACGCGCGTGACGGTCGCGTTGTCCGCGGGCCAGGCGCTGATGACGCGTCCCTGGTTTTCCGTCATTTTTGCGGTCTTCTCCTGCGATTGTTTCCGCTCGGCTTCAAAATCGGGGATCGGCAGCTGATCGTAGGCGTAGAACCGGCCGAATTGCGTGAGCGCCGAGCCAAGCTGGTTGGGAACGTTCGTCGCAAGAAGCGCATCCCTGCCGGACACGCGGGCAAGCTGCAGCGCCGCGGCCATCGGGTCGCGTTCGAGAGCACCCTGCCACCCGGCGAGTACGGTCACCTGACCAATCATGAGATCACCCTGCGGTGTCAGGTGCAGTTCCGCCTGCGGCCGGGCCCGGAGGCCTTTGACGATGTACTGCGTGACGGAGGCGACGTCGGCGGCGAACGCGTTTGAGCCCGCGAATTTGTCCAGCTGCTCTTCCAAATCGCGATTGAGGGACGGCAGCGACCGGTCGAAGAGGGTGTGTGCGAGGGTGAGGAGCGCGCCTTTCACGAACTGATCGCGCCCCAAGTCCCTGCGCAGGAGCGCCGAGCCTTCGGTATTGATGAGGCGCTGCTCAAGGTTATCGAGGATCGTTCCGTATTCCGAAATGGCGGAGAGGGGAAGGCTGGCGATGAGGGATCCGCCTTGCCTGCCTATCTCGACGGGTCCGAGCCCCGCGAAGACTGTGCCGAAGTAACTGCGGGCATGCCGCTCGGCCCCCGGAGCGACAGTGGGCAGTTCCAGCTCGATACGGAAACCGCCGATCCGCGAACGGGTGGAGACACGGAGGGGCGCGGCAATTTGATTGACCCGGCGGGCAAATGCTTCCATCGCGAGATGACGCGGGCTGCTGTTGGCCCCCTCGATCGACATGTCCGCTTCTCCCGCAGGCGCCACGATGCCCAGCGTGGGCAGGGATTCGGATGTTTTCCAGGTGGCCGTCTGCGTGTAGAGCCGCGACCGCGCGCCGGTGGAGGGATTCCGCAGCACGTACGTCGCCATGTATGTGGCGGTCTCGTCCGGGGTACCCTGGCCCGCGACGATCTTCTGGATCATCACGCTCATGACGTCGTTGCGGCCGAAGTTGGAACCGTAGCGGTCGTCGGCGGCACTGAGGAATTCCATGACCATCTGGCTATCGCGCGCTGCCGCCGGACCCTGCCTGGCGATATCCCGGGTCAACACCGTGGGCGGGCGCTCCCAGTTCCGCGGAAACTCGCCCGCGTACGTCTGATATGCATCGGCGTTCCACAGCTGGATGCGGCGTGCCGATCCACCGAGAACGGTGTTCCTGTTTTCGGCATTGCGCTTCACCAGTTCGTTCGTTTCCTTCAGATACGTCGCAGATGCCTGCGCGTACTCGCGGACGGCGTCGGCGTAGAGGAACAAACGCTGACGGAGCAGGCTGAACCCCTGCGAGAGCAGTAGCGCGGTATCAGGGCTTCTCGTCGGAGACCCCTCCCACGCGAGGTACGCTTTGCGCAGGTCCTCGTACTGCTTCGTGAGCTCCTGCCTGTTTTTTCCGATCGCGTCGAGTCCCGCGCGCAGGTCGCGCTCATGATCGGCGAACATCGGCGGAGGTTCCGTGAGGGGACTCGTGAACGGCGCAAGGGGAGTGGATCCCAGCCGGAACGCCGCAGGCACCTGGGCGTCATGCAGAGCGTCGAATTCCGCCAGCATGAACTGCCGGCGCTCGACGCCGAACGTAAGGGCCGTCGAGAGGTCGAGATGCGTGACGCTCATGCCCCGGATGCCGGAGACATCGATGCGGAACGGCTGCCGGCCGGCTTTGCGCAGGCTCTGGGCCGTATCGCCGTCGCCGAGGCCGTTCCACGCGGTCCGCACCTGCGCGAGGAACAGCGACGAGCGCGACTGCGCCACACCGTCGGCGTTGGCCTGGTTACGCTCGATTTCTTCCCGGTCGTCCGCCAGGCGCCTGCCCTGTACGGTCTGCGTGCCGAGCATCGTAATAAGCGACTGAACCTGCTCCGCCTGCTGCGGGCTCAGGTTCGTGCGGCGCGAGAGCGCCAGCAGATTCAGGTACGCCTGCTCCGTCGCGTCTTCCAGGTGCCACACGGTCGCATTGCCGAGATTGCGGGCGGTGATGGAGCGCACGAGCGCGCGCCGGTCGGCGTTGTCGCCGATGATCTCGTTCCACAGGGCGATCTGGTTCACGGGACCCTGGATCCCACCCGGCACGAGCCCGCGCGCGACGTTGCTGCCGGCTGTGTGTAGACGTCCGTGCCTGTTGATGAACCCGCGGTTGAACCCGACGCCCGAGACGAGGTGCTGGGCCTTGTAGAGCGGGATGACGTTCGCGATGAAGGCATCATAGATTTCCTGATACACTTCGACGGGCGAGGGATTCGCCGACGCCCCGCTCAGCATCTCTCGCGAAAGGAGCAGCGTCTGCGTGGCGCTGAACAGCTCCTGGAACTTCCCCTGCTTCTGCAATTCCCGGACGTAGATGCAGTACAACAGTTTTTGCTTCACGGTCTCGCTCGTCTCCGCGAGGAAAATGTCGTTGAAGGAATGTTCCAGCAGGTCTTCGGCGCTACGGTTCACGATGCCCGTGCCCATCATGGCCAGGATCATCGGGTGCGCGGTCTCGATGGACGCATAGTCTGCGCGGAGGGCCAGCGTATCGGCGGTCACGTGTACGGTGAGCACGACGGCCGCGACTCCCGCGCTGATGAGTAGGCCGACGGGCCCACCGGCGGCGCCCGCCGCAAGGATGGCGGCCTCGATGGCAAACCCCGCCCCGTCAAACACGGCACGGGCGATGGCCGCGTTCCGGCGGGAATGACTGATGGTGTCTTCCACGTCGATGGTCACGTTCCCGCGCTGGTACGTGCCCGGGCGTCGCGACACCTGCGTGAAGCCCATCTTCGTGAGGATCTGGATCAGGTTGGATCGCAGTTGTTCCACGGTGATGTGCTCGTCGGCGGCTTCCATCGAGTTCGCATAGACGCCGTACCCATAGAGCAGTGCGGACGCGCCGTGCGCCCCGTACCCCAGAGCACGCCCCAAGGGACTGAAATGTGCGGCCCCCTGCGCGCCTGCGGCGACACCTTCCGACGGACCGGCACCCGTGACCCAGGACATGATCAGGCTGTTCGCCTGACCCTGGGTGAAACCTGCGTTCGTCAGGATGCGGCTTTTTTGCATGATTTGCACGGACGTGTACGCCCCGTTCGCACCGAGGGGACGGATGGAATGCGCCTGGACGATGGCCTCGATCTGCACCCGGGTGATGGAAGCGGCACGGACGTTCAGAACCTCCGCGGCAAACGCGATGCGCGTGTTCTGATCGGCAGTGCGCAGGAAGCTGCGGCAGAACTGCTGCAACTCACGCAGTCTTTTCAGCTGGGTCGGATTGAGCGTACCTGCCTGCCTCAACTGCATGAGCGTGCGGAACTCCTGAATGGGTCCGCGGATGGTCTGGCCCAGCTCCACTCCCGCCGCGCCGCTGCGCAGGAAGGTTCCGGCGCGGAGGTCGTTCGCCACTTCGCCGATGAAGCCCGTACTGATGTCCCAGGCCGCGTGGATAGGTCCGGCATGGCCGTTGACGATGTTGCGGAGGTACCCGCCCAAAAGACGGGCGGTTGAATTCGGAACCAGGCCGAGCGGATTGCCCTGGAACCCGTACCCTGCCGAACGGAACGCCGCGCCGATGAGCGGGTTGACCGCGCCGACGCCAAGTAAGGTGACGAAGCCGTATTCGAACATCATCAATCCAAAGGAGGGCGCCTGCGCCATCATGACGTTCTGAAGGCTGTACGCCATCACGTTGCCGGCACGCGGATCCAGTCCCTCGTCCAATGCGGACTCGATCCGTGTACCGATCGCGATAAATTCGCCGAGTGACTTCAGGTACGATTCGGACAGCTTCGTGTGCCCTTCCACGAGCGGCCGCATGCGGTCGCCCTGCGTCTTCTGAAGCGCCTGCAGCGCCGCCGGAGCCATGTTGCCCTGACGGGCCTTTTTGAGAGCCTCTTCGTCCTCTTTCTGCCGCTTCTCGATCGTCTGTTCGCTTGTGAGAATCGCGTTCGCGCGCTCGTCGAGAATTTTCCGAGCCGCCTGCAGTTCCTTGAGAAGTTTTTGCAGTTGTTCACTCTCTTTGCGTTGCGTCTCGATAGCCGTTTGAAAGGGCTTCCTGTATTCCTCGATGCGCTTGAGCGCTTCCTGGATCGCTTTGATCTGATCGGCGGACGGGCGCGGGATGGCTCCCGTCCCCTGCGCGATGAGGTAGGGAATACCGAGGTACGGGCTCGCGATCGCCATGCCCGTCTGTATCGCGCCGAGCCTGCGGCTCAGCCCCATCTCGGCCTGCGTGATCACCTGCAGGACATGTTCCACATAAATGCCGTCTTCGTTCAGCTGCAGAGCGACATCGAGCATCAGCTGCGTGTAGGTCTCGATGCCCCGTTCGTGGAAGGTGCGGAAATCGGTGATGGCCATGTCCACGTGCTCGCGGTCGGTCTTCGTGAGGAATTCGCGCATCGCGTTGTTCACGGTGGCAGGCCCATCCGGGTGCATGGTGAAGAGCGAGATCACCTGCGCGGGGGCAAGCGGGGATGCGAGATCGGCGTCGGGACGGAGCCCGCGAAGACCAGCGACGCCCACGTGGCGGAGGCTGCGGCGCATGCTGCTGCGGCGTGACTGCCGGAACACGTCGACGTTGTTCAGGTACGCCTGCACGAGATCGGCCGCACGCTGTGGCGTGATATCGCGCACGTTCGCGAGCTCGCGCTGCGCGGCTTCCATGTCGCGGCCGAGAAGGTTATAGAACATCCCCGCCGGCAATTGCGACTGGATATCGGTCTGCCGCACATTTGGCCGCATCGGATCGGGAGGAGCAGGGGGGCCCGCGAGCTTGCGAAGCCACTCCGGCATGAATTCCGCCGCGGCCTCGCGCACACCCGGAATACGGCCTACGGGATGCACTTCGGGGTTGGTGGACGAGCCGAGGTCATAGCGAAGCCGAAGGAGGACACGCCATTGCACGGAGTTGACGGCCCGGATGAGTTCGCCCCGCTGGTCGCGCGGGACGCCCGCTTTGCGGTTCTGTTCCGTATCCAGCGTCGGGAGCAGCTTGAGAAGCACGGCCTGCGCCTCGACGACCGCCTTGTGGTTTTCCTCCTGTTGCTTGAACAAAGCATCCCCCTGAGCCTGCGTGGTGTTGCGCCGGGGTGGGGGAATCACCGCCGTCGCGAGATCGCGTGCGGAACGGATCATAGACTCCACGCTGCCTGGAACCGGATCGGGCTCCGGGACAATGCCGTTCTGCTGCAACCCCTCGCGGATGGCGCTCTGCGCCTTCTTGCGCGTTTCCTCGTTGGCTTTCACGGCTTTCTGCCCGGCTTCTGTGGTGCCCGAGGCCTGTTCGCGCGTCACGCGCATCTGCTTGAGTTCCTGCTCGAGCGTCGCGATCGACTGCTGGATTTTCTTGAGTTCCTCGGGCATGCCCCCGAGCCCGGCGACCGTCTTGCGCATGGCTTCGAGCTGCTGGGTCTTGCGGTCGATCAGGTGATCCCACTGGCGGACATGGCGGTCTTCAGCGGGCAATGCGTCTTCGATCAGGTACTGGAAGTTATAGAAAAACTGCAAATGGGGGAGGATCGCGTTGAGGCTCCGGAGCGTGTTCTGCAAACGGAGCTCTTCGCCCGCGTTGCGGCGCTGGCGCAGGAGCTCGTGCGCCGGGTGGTTCTGGTTCTGCGGGTTCAGCTCGATGCGCCGCTTCACCACCAGTTCCTGGTAACGGTCCGCGAACTCGATGAACCGCTCGGCATCGCTCCAGACCATCAGCGAGAGCGTGTGCAGGCGGCGCATATCGTTGGTCGCGGCCGTGAGGCCGGGCGTCGCCTCGAGCCGCCGGAGAAGCGTGAAGCTCGTGATATTCCCCAGCAGGAGCGATGTCTCCCAATGCGTCAGCTGCCGCTCCTCGTTCTCCAGTGCGCGGACGTCGAAGCCCAGCACTTCCATCTGCCGGAACACCGCGGCCTGCAACTGGGCGACCGTGACGCGAGTCGGGTCATCGAACAGTTCCTGCGCGGGAATCCCTTCGAATTGAAGGATAGCGACCATCTGCGGCAGGAGTGGCCCCGCCTGCCCCGGAACGGAGCGGAGGCGGTTCAGTTCACGCAGCAGGACCCGGACGGTATTGAGGCCACGGGTCGAGAGCGGCATCCGCGGGTTGAGCCGGTACACTTCACGCGCAAGCGCCTCCGTCGTCGCAGCCTGCGTGAGGCCCTGCAGATTCAGGCGCGGCCGTCCGTTCGGACCGGGCCGGTCGGTATTGACCTGCGAAAGATACTGCACGACCTGGCTGCGCACTTGGGTGGCTCCCGGTTCCCTGTTCTTCTGAAACCACTGGGCGACGCGCGACATGCGCGCAAGCAGCTGCTCGGCATCGGCAAGACGGGGCGAATTCTGTTTGCGGAGCGCTTCCACGGACTGTTGCACGCGCTCGATTTGCCGCGCGAGCTCCAGACGTACAAATGCGCCCTCCAGGCGGCGCTGGGCAACGGGTTTTCGTTCCTCCTGCTCCAGTCGCGACGCTTCAGCGATCAGTAAATGGGCCGTGGCGGCATCGTAAAAATTGACCGAGTACTCGGGCGATGACCACCGCTCCGCGTGCTGCTGCGGCGTCAGTCCGTTCGGGACGTCCGCATGGAGCGGCAGGTAGCGGTCGGTGAAGGCGCGGGCAAGCGACGCATTCCCCGTGAGCGCGTTCAGCTGCTCGACCTGGGAATGGATCGGGCTGATGGACGCGTCGTTTCGGATGAATTCGTTCTGCTCCTTCACGCGCTTCTCATCCTGCGCGTTGAGAGGACGGTTCCACCGCAGGATCTGCCGTTCGGGAGAGTGTTGTTCGGGAGGCATTGTGTATATGTGTATTGGAGTCCGGTTGTTTTATCCTTCTATGAGCGGATCGGGCAACGGCATACCCCCGCCCCCGCCGGGGCTGATCGCAGGAGGAATCGATTCGAGCGCTCCGCCGCCGCCGATGGGTGTGACGGGGGCTTCGACGGGGAGGTTGCTGTAGGGTCCGAGCGGGTTCACCGGAGAGGTCGCGCCCGCGCCTCCCACCTCAGTGGCGATACCGTCGCCAACTGCGTTCCCAGCCTGCCCGCCGATATTGGCAAAGCCCTCACCGAGGTAGCCCGAAATATAGGGCCAGGCAAGGTATCCGTAGAGTGCCACCATGCCCGCGCGCGTCAGCCACTTGGCCGTGGTCGCGGCTGTCTCGCTTCCGGTCGCCTTCATCGTGGCCCACTCTACTCCTTTGGCCGGAAGCTCGACGGGGGCCGTCACGATGTTCCACGCCGTTTTGCCTACGCTTTTCATGGAGTCCATGAAGGTGCTCTTCTGTACATCGGTATTGAGGTCTTCGCGGCCTTTCTCAGAAAGACTCGCCACACCATCGCGCTCGGCCTGTTCCCTGAGTGCATTCAGCTCCTGCGTCGTCGTGACTTCGGGCGCCTGCATGTTCCTTGTTTCCGAGCCTGCAGATTGATCGTTTCGAACCATAAAAAAGGGAGAAGCTTAGTAGCGGGGAGGAAGATTCATGGATTCAAGCAGCTTGTGACGGATGATCGCGTCGGACACGAACACCAGCATGTCTTTTTCATCTTTGAGGCCCTGTGCCAGCATCATGGCGAGGACATCGGTGAAGGCTTTGGGACCCATCGCAAAATAGAGTTCGAGGAGTTCGCTCTCGGGGACCTTGGAAAGATCGATGGTCGCGGAAAGCGCGATGAGGTCGTCCGTCTTGCCGATCGCCTGCGCCTTGCGCATGGCCTCGAGTAAGGGTTTGTACGTGATGTGCAGGTTGCGGATGCGCGCGGCATGTTTCTCGCGCGAATCGTCAAACGTCAACGTCTCCTGCTGCACGTCCCAACCCTTGGGCAACATCGCCTGGTACGGCGCGAATTTTTTCTGCTCTTCCTTTGTGAGGTGGATGCTGGGCATGAGACAGAGGGTAGGGGAGCGCGATTCAAAAGTACAGAAATCAAAACATTCTACCAGACTTCCCATATTCAGAGAAGGAAATCTTGACCACTGACCACGTAAATATTCCAATTTGCAAATGTACAGAAAATCTGGCATACTGTCCTGATACCCGGCTTCGTCCTTCGACAAGCTCAGGACTACGCCGCGGTCATACCCACATCTATATGACTCCCGAGGAATTCGCGAAAGCGGTGGAGGCGATGACGGCGATCCCGCCGGCGCTCCGCAAGCGCCTGATGGAGCTTGCACCGCACATGACGGATGACGAACGCGTGCAGACACTCGCGTCGCTCAAAGGTTCCAACGACCGCATCGGCGGCATCGTCGATACGATGACGAAGGAACTCGACGAGGGCATCGCCGCCATGGACCGCTACGGCAAAACGACCGTGGCCGCGAAGACGCAGAAGATCGAGGAGGAGGAACACAAAGCCGCCGACAAAATCCTCGATGACGATTCCTCCCACAACCCCGCATGAGCCTGGGTCAGAACAATATCGGCGCCGGCCTCACGGGACGTGAGACGTACATGCCGCACCTGGACAGCAACGGGCTCAACCAACATGTGTTCGACCGCGTGGAGGAGAGAGTGCGGAAGTACGTGCAGCGAGTGCAGACGATCTGCACTCACCTCGAGAGAGTCGATCCTTCCTTCAACAGACGCGACGTCGAACCGCTGCTCAAAAGCATCAACGACATCACGGCACCGCAGGGCGCCCTTGGACGGCCCGAGCTGGGGATGCGGCAGCAGCATCTCAGAGGTTCCGCTTCTCTCGTTGGCCATAGCATCGACGCCGGTTCGCACATGCGCAATACGCTCGCGTCCGCCGGCCAGGGCGGCATGCCGCAGATGATAGACCAGGTGGCGATGCACGTGGGGTATAACGTGCAGGCGCTGCAGCAGGAATACGCGGGAGTCGAGGCCCAGATCGCGCAACTTGAAGACCGGATCCGCGCCCGCAACGGAGGCACGCTCCCGAGCGGTCTCGAATCGCTCGCCGACAGCGCGCTCCAGGAACGACACAAAAGACTGAATGATCAGATCGCCACGTCGAACCCCGCCGAGATGCTCCGCACCGTCCACACCGACGGCGTCCAGCTCCGGCACATGGTGGACGCGCGCGGCATGCCCGTAGGCACCCAGGGGATGGTCAGCGCCCCCATCCGGTACGAAGTACGCCTCCCGTCCAATGCCGGTATCACGCTGATGGTGGGAAACAGGGCCATCCGCGGCACGGATATCCCGCTCACCGGCGGAGAGAAGTGGGTGCGCTTCCCGCCGGAGGTGATCCGCGGCCTCAATATTGGCAACGCACGCGTGCTCATCCACCGCCCGAACCAGCCCGACGCGGTCGGGACCATGTCCCGCACGGACCACGACAACCTGGTCTTCAACTTCAACGGCGCGCCGCCCCCGCCCATCGAGCAGGAGCAGGGAAAGAAGCAGACTGAAGAAGTGGAGAAAAAACAGGAGGAACAGAAAAAGCAGGAAGAAGAGCAGAAGGAGAAAAACGAACGGCCTCCTGAAACCCCGAAGATCAATGTCAGCCCGGACATATCGATGTTCACAGGAGGAAGAGGGGGTTTCACAATAACCTCCCAGAACGCCGCGATTGATCCGCGTGCTGCACAAGAAACAATTGTGCGTGTTGACGGGCGAATCGTGCGCATTCCCGATACAGGCACAGAACCACGACGCACAACGGTATTCCCCAGCCGCGTCGTTCTCACACGCAGGCCGGACGGCCAGGTGGAGGTAACGGGCGGGCCTCGTTCCGGGACGGTACGGGTCAGCTTCCAGCGCCGCAACAGTTCTGCAATTATCGAACGGCAAATCACCGTACACCAGATCGACGTAGAACCCCAGGAGCCGCAAACACTCACGAGAGCGTCCGATGAAATGGTGTCGTACGTCGTCACCGCGCCCGATGACAGTGACCAAAATATCAATACAAGGGTTCAGGTGGACGACGAGGAGGCCGTCGTCCATCAGGGTGATAACGAAACAACGGTCGGACCCTTGATCGTGGAGAGGAACGGCGATTCGGTGAACGTGCGGCTGTCACCGAACGCGGCTCTTGAACACACCGTGATCTTCAAACATGGACTGCAAGAAATACGGCGCGTGATCCACGTGGTGTCACTGCCTGGCCATAACCCGCCCGGCGTTGGCCCTGACCTCCTGAACCCCCCAGGGTCGCAGCAGTCCCAAAAAGCTCTCAAGATGCACAACGCAACGCCGCCGCAGCCGCCCATACCGGACCAACAGTAAATCAATCGGTTTCATCGTCTAAAAGCGGAAAAACCTTGTTCCTCACGAACCCCTTTTCTGGTATACTTCCTTGATATGCCCGAGCCCGCCTTCGCCCCGAATATCGGCAATACATCCCCAGACAAGTCGCCGGTCAATGTGCAGGCGGCGGCGGGCAGGCCCGACTCCAGTTCTGTCACCGGCGCGCCCGCATTCGGAACACTGGGTGGCGAAGATCTACTGACGGCACTGCATGCGTACTGCGCCGAGAAGGGCGTCTCCGACATCCACCTCTCGCCCCAGAAGAGCGGCGTGCGCCTGGAAGTGCGCCTGCACGGCGTGCTCCGCTCGCTCGTGGAAGTGACGCACGAACGCTACGAGGCGTTTTTGCGCCGCGTGAAGTTCGAATCGAAGCTGAAGCTGAACATCACCAACATCCCGCAGGACGGTCAGTACGTCTTCGTCGCAACGGTGGGGGAGAAGAAACGCTCCGTCAACGTGCGTGTGGCCACGCTGCCGTCGCGCTTCGGCGAGGCGCTCACGCTCCGTCTGCTTGACCCCGAGCGCGGCATTTTACCGCTCGAAAAACTCGGCTTCCCGCAGGAGATCAAGAAGCAGCTGCAGGACCTGGTGGAACTCCCCAACGGGCTCGTGCTCGTGACGGGCCCCACGGGCTCCGGAAAAACGACGACGCTCTACGCGCTCCTGAGCACGATCATCGGGAAGGAACGGAACATCATCACGCTCGAGGACCCGGTGGAGTACGAACTTCCCGGCATCATCCAGAGCGAAATCGATACCGAGCACGACTTCACGTTCGCGAGCGGGCTCCGGAGCATCCTGCGCCACGACCCCGACGTGATCCTGGTGGGCGAGATCCGCGACCTCGAGACCGCGCAGACGGCCATCAACGCCGCGCTCACGGGTCACCTGGTGCTGAGCACTCTCCACACGAACTCGGCCATCGAGGCGATCCCGCGCCTGCTCAGCATGGGCGTGAGCCCGTACACGTTCGCTCCCGCGCTCCGTGCCGTGCTCGCGCAGCGCCTCATCCGCACGCTCACGCCCGACTGTCAGAAATCCGGAACCTGTGACCCGGCGGCGCACGAGAGTTACGGCGGGCAGATGACGCTCCCTGAGCTCGCGATCGTCAGCCCCGCCATCCGCCAGCAGATCCTCGCCTTCGAGCAGACCAAAGCCATCGAGGAGCAGGCGAAGAAAGAGGGGTTCAAGACGATGAAAGAATGGGGCGACGATTTCATCAAGCAGGGAGTAACGACGATCGAGGAGGTCTCGCGCGTGACGATGTAAAAAGTTATTCGTTCTTGGTTTTTTAGTTCCTGGTTTTTTTAAAACTGATAACGAAGAACTAGAAACTACAAACCAAGACGAACTGCCTTCCGCACTTCGACAAATTTTGCAATGCATCTCGTTTGTTTTTCGGTGCCCGGTGCCATAGCATGAGAACCGCCTCGACCCATGTATTTGCGTCACCGTCATCGGCGAGGAACGTACCCTCTCGCGAGGGAATCGCGCATGCCCCGCCCGATAAAAGCCGTCTTGTTTTACGGCCTGTTCCTGCTGGCGCTGTACTGGATTGGTTCCTGGACGCTCGGGCTGTTTGGGTTCGGCAATGTGACGGATCGACCCCCGTCGATCATCTATACGGAGAAGGGGATTGTGAGCGTCTCGCCCCAGGGCGAAGCGCAGCAGGCTGCGGAAAACGGCATGACGGTCTTCATGGGCGATTCTCTCTCCACGGGGCCGGCGGCCGCAGCGGCGGTGAAGCTGTTCGAGAAAACATGGGTGCGGCTCGACGAGCACACCGACATCACCATCGCACACGCGACGACGGGTAAGAAGGAAGCTGTGCTGACGCTGAATCTGCAGAAAGGACAGGTGTGGGTCTCGGTGCCGACGTCCTCGGCTGCATCGGGAGCGGTCGTGCGCACGGTGACGACTCCTGCGGCAACCTACACGCTGCCTCCCGCCACCGAGGCCGTGCTGAGTCCCGTGGGATTGTACGTGTACGCGGCCGATGGCAACGGCGTCACGGTAGCTGCGGACGGGCACGATGATTTCTTCGTGGGCGAGGGCCAGAAGTGGGAACTGCCGCCGGACGGGAAGGTTCCCACCGACGCGCTCAGTATCCGCAGCGCGCTCACCGCCGGGAACCTGGAACTGCCCTTCCTGGTCCAAAGCCGGCAGCGGCTCGGCCTGGCGCTGCCCGGGAGCGCTTCGGGCGCGATGACCGAAACCCTCACGGTCAGTTTTCCGCCTGCAAACCACACGCTCACGACCCCCACGATGATCGTGAAGGGGAGCGTGAACTCTGCCGTGAAGAAAGTGACCATCAACGGCCACGATGTGCCGGTGGACGAGACCTCACGCACCTTCGCCCAGGAAGTGTCGCCGCCCTCGGGCGAGCAGTCGTTTGACCTGGAAATCAAAGCGCTCGACGGCGCGGGTAACGCAGTGGGCCTGGTGAACCGCACGGTGACGGTCAAACCCGGCGACCAGCCGGTCGGCCTCCCGGTGGTCACGAGCCCGACGATGCAGGATGGCAGATACGTGACGCAGGCGGACGAAGTGATCATCCGCGGCACCGCGCCCGAGGGCACCGCAGGCATCATGGTGAACGAGTACACGCTGCAGCTCTTCACGCCGGAAAAAGGAACGTGGAGTTACCTCGCGAGCCAGCGCCTGGGGAATCTGAAGCCGGGTGAAAACGTCTTCAATGTCTACGCGCTGGACTCGTCGGGCAAGAAGAGCGCGCCCGCAACCGTCACGATCTGGATCGGTACGCCCGAGAGCGCACCGTCCTCCGCTGCGCCCGCGACCCCGCCACCCGCGTCGCTCCCGAATAACGCGCCCACGTCACCAGGCACCATCACGGTGACTGGCCCCACTGCGGGAACCAGCCATACCGAGACCGGCACGGGTTTCCTGCTCGAGGGCAAGACATCGGCATCGACCGCCACCATGTGGGTGAACGACTACCGCCTGCAGCTCTACCTGCCGGGCAAGACCACGTGGAACTACATTGCCAACGCCGCGTTTAAGAACCTCGTGCCCGGGAAAAACACCTACGTGATCGTCGCGAGGGACAAGGACAACAAGATCGTTGATAGGATGGAATATGTCGTTGAATACAAGCCTGAGTAAGTCGCAGAAAAGAATCAGTGCAAAGGGATCAGGTTTCAGTTTCCTGCATCCTGAACCTTTCTCACTGCATCTTTTCTCCGATCCCTTATGACCAACGAATCCCTGACTTTTTCATCGCCTTTTTGAATGTGACCGGCAGTGTCGCCTGCACTTCATGCCTCTGCCCGTCCTCCGGCGACTCGAACGCGAGCTTCCAGGCATGCAGGCAGAGCCCGTCGACCTCAGATGAAAGCTTGTCGCTCGCGGGCGTACCGTATGCGGGGTCGCCGAGCACCGGATGCCCGATCGCATGGAGATGCACGCGGATCTGATGCGTACGGCCGGTGTGAAGATCACACTCCACCAGCGCGGCCTTCCTGGCGGCGTCCGTCGATTCGGCAAGCACCCGGTACGTCGTCTGCGCCTCGCGCATGCGCCCGACACCTCGCACGCTCATCTTCGTGCGGTCATGCGCGCTGCGGCCGATGGGGGAGTCGACCGTCGCGCTCTCGTGCTCGGGCGAGCCGGCGACGAGTGCGAGGTACGTTTTTTCCACGGTCCTCGATTCAAACTGCTTCTGCAGCGTACGATGCACATCTTCATTTTTCGCGATGAGCAAGCATCCCGTCGTCTCTTTGTCGAGCCGGTGCACGAGCACGCACGCCTCAGAGAAGGGGAGTGAGCGCTTCCTGAAGAGATGCGCGAGGCCCGAGAGCAGCGTGACTTCGCCGTCGTCCATGCCCGCGCCAGGGTGCACCGCGATGCCCGCAGGCTTGTCGATGACCATGCACGCGTCGTCTTCGTAGAGGACTTTCAGTTTCAGGTCTTTCGCTTGTATGGATGAATCCGGACGCTCCAGCTCTCCCGTGATGCTCACCGTGTCGCCGAGGATCAGCGGATGCGACGACTTCTTCGCCTTCTTCCCGTTCACGCGTACAAGGCCGGCCTCGATCATCTTCTGCGCTTTGCTGCGGCTGGGCACGCCCGCATCCGCCGCCAAAAAAGCATCGAGACGCTGCGAGTCGGACACGGTCCATTGCTGCATGTGCGCAGTGTAGCGACAAAAGCCCGGTTTGGCACTGTGGAAGCGACAAAAACGGGACACCCTCCCTATTCCTTGACTGCCCCCGGAAGAACACTACCATACGCGCCTTCGTGACCCATCTTTGATGGGCACGGGGCCGCGACATGTTCTGAGCGGGATGTGGTCGCGGTGGGAAGGGCGCGTTGCCCTTCCCGAACCAACAACCTGACCCACGGGTCAGATCATCATAGAGAGGATAGCAACTCCGGTTGTTGTCCTCTTTTCTTGCGCCGTCAGCCCGTCCGGGGCCCGCGTGCTGCTATGCTGGCCATCCTGTCTGGCCCATACCCCACCCGGGCCGGGCGGGAACCGGAGTCGGCATATCATTCATCTTTCATACCGCCGGCTCCGGACTTTTGTTGACTGCACGTATTGTATGCTTAGAATCCGACTCTTCCTGTTAGTGGAGAGGAGCAGGAAGGAGCAGCACGCCCATCACATCGCTGCTCACCGCGAGGATTCCATCCCACCTTAGGGAATCCTCGCTTTTTCACGTTTCAAATGGACTCTCATATTGCTGTACACTGTCTTTGATGACGAAGAACGACCTCCTCACCCGCGCCGTTTCGGACGTGGTGCCGCGCGCACTCGCGGAGGAGAAACTGAAATCGGGAAAGCCGATGCGCATCTATTTGGGCATCGACCCGACAGGCGCAAAACTCCACCTGGGCCACTCGGTGCCGCTGCGGAAACTCAAAGCCTTCACCGATGCCGGGCATCACGTGATTTTCCTCATCGGCAGCTTCACCGCGATGATCGGCGACCCGACGGGCCGCGACCAGATGCGCGAACCGCTGACGCGCAAAGACATCGAGAAAAACTTCGAGACGTACAAGGAGCAGGCCAGCAAGATCCTCGACTTTTCGAAGATCGAGCTGCGCTATAACCACGAGTGGCTGGAGAAATTGAAGTTCGATGACATCATCAAGCTTGCAAGCAACTTCACGGTGCATCAGATGCTGGAGCGCGACATGTACCAGGAACGCATGAAAAAAGGCGGACACATCAGCCTGCACGAGTTCCTCTATCCGCTGATGGTGGGCTACGACTCGGTGATCCTCGATGTCGACGTCGAGCTCGGCGGCAACGACCAGCTCTTCAACATGCTCGCCGGGCGCACGCTCCAGAAGGCGATGGGCAAGCGCGACAAGTTCGTGCTCACGACCAAGCTGATCGAGGGCACGGACGGCCGCAAGATGAGTAAAACCTACGACAACTGCATCTGGCTGGAGGATTCGGCAGAAGACATGTACGGAAAAATTTTGAGCATCAAAGATGAGCTCATCGTGCCGTTCCTCGAGTGTGTGACCGAGATGCCGATGGATCAGGTGAAGGATATCGAGAAATCACTGACAAAAGGCATGAATCCCAAAGACGCGAAGATGACGCTCGCGCGCGAAGTGGTGACGCTCTACCACGGCGCAAAAGCCGCGGCCGATGCCGAGGCGCAGTTCCAGAAAGTGCACAAAGACCACGGTGTGCCGGATGACATGCCGGAGTTGAAAGTGGAGAAGGGAAGCCTGCTTCTGGACGTGATGGTGAAGGCGAAATTGGTCACATCAAAAGGGGAAGCGCGTCGCCTGATTGAACAGGGCGGCGTGCATCTGAATGACAAGACCGTGAAGGGGATCGATGCAAAAATAGGGGAAGGCCTGACCCCCGAAGCCTTGGCGAAGGGGGTGATATTGAGGGTGGGGAAGCGGAAATTCCTGAAGCTGACCCTCGCTTGATTCACTGCTAAAATTCTGTACTCTCCGCGCATGTCGCACATCGAGTCGCAATTTGACGACGTCTATGATTCCGTCATCAAGACGGGTGTGGGCGAGGCGGCGCTGGAGAGCGTGACATCGGGTTTTGATGTGGGACGCATAGCGCACGGAATTCATTGGCAACTCAAGCATGTCACCGGGGCCCGCTATAACGTGTCGTTTGTGGAGCCGAAGACCGGCGAAGCGGTTCGGATACGTTTCCAGCGCATCATACAACGGGTATACTAGGCCCTTATGCGGTCCAAAAAGCCCCATCCGACGCAGCTTGTCACCTATCTCTGCACGCGCTGCCTGCAGGAGTGCACGCGCCGCGATACTGATACAGATCCCGAGTGTGCTGTGTGTGAGACGGGCGCGCACCTGACAGAAGTGGAGCGCGAGCCGCTCACGGCCGAAGCAATGGAAGCGGCCATGATGAAATCGGTCGAACGCATGATGACGAGCCTCACGAAAACCTACGACGCCGGCAGCAAGACCGACGATGAGGAATTGTTACTCCTCGAGGCGATGGTGAAGGCGAAGAATTTGCAGAAGGGGATCGAGAAGGCCTTCGGCAAGCGCACGAAGAAAAGGGGAGGGGTGCACCATGTGAGGATCGACATCTGACTAGCCCAGCTTCGTGAGCAGATCGTCGATTATCGTACCAGAATGCTGGCTCATGCATGCGAACATCGCAATGGCCACCGAAGGCCGATCGCATGCCGGCACCCCCAGGCGAACGAGCATCTGTGCCCACGCGGACGTGTACTCGTTGAGATCGTCGAGGGCGGCGCTATTCGTGGCAAGGAGCACCGCCAAATGTTGCAACAACGGATTGAGTTTTTCTTCCTGATCAGCCGTCACCCTGTCGAGACGCAGCTTGGCTAGCGCTTCCTTGGGCATGGACGTCAGAATCCCATTGAGGCCGTTTTCTTTTGCAGCATGTTGTGCCCTCTCTTCCACCTTCATTTGAACGCTCATCTTCAACCACTCATCAACTAGAATATCCATGATCTTCGCCCGCTGCTCCTGCGTCGGCGGCATTGAACCGTCGGCATCGCCGAGTATTTCACGAATCCGCCTGCGGAGCGCCGGCGCGGTTTCGGATACCCTGCAGAGCCGATGGGGCTGTATCAGTTCAGGGATCTCCTGCAGCAATTGATCGATATGGTCCGAAATCCACTGGGCCAGCTCCCTGTCTTTGGTATCTGCATCCATCACCTGGATCTGCATGCCGCTGCGGGTTTCCGTGCGTGCGCGCAGCGGGGTCCCGTACAACGGATGATGCGGGGTCGGGAGAACCATTTCACTGAATTTCAAGACGTGGGCCATGTCTTTGCGTATGCCTTGCGCCGCATCGTCTACTGTTTGCCTCCTGGTAATGCAGGCCGTACAGCGCTGCAAGATCTGATACGTGATATGGCGCAAAGCGCGGCGGCGTTGCTGGAGATCCTGCTTCCGCATCACAGGGTCATGCTGGGGCTTCAGAATATCGAGGGTCCGCGTGCGCAGGTATTCCGAAAAATCATCCACGCTCGGCGCAGCCCCCGCGGGGGGACTGATGAACCACGGCAGGACCGGGGCATAGGCGCGCAACAGCTTTTCCTGCGTGCGTGGCAATTCGGGTTCCTGCCACGATTCCGGACGTAGTGACTGCTTGAGCATAGAAAGGCGACTACTCTAACCAAAATACCTGGAATTGCGAGCAAACACGGTACGGCCGACGGATTTCATGGCTCAGCAGCCAAAAATCCCTCTTCCGGCAATGCTGCAATAGCAACGGCGCAACGGAAGAGGGGACAGTTAGAGCGCAAGCGCTCTAGAAGAACTTCTTCATGGGATCTCCTTTCGTAAAAAAGTGGTACCCCCCGAAGATGCCTGGATTGTAGCCTATTCGCCCTTCCCGTGGAACTTGTTATTATGCTTGTAATACACAAGCAAGTGCTGAATCGTTTTATTCATGGACCCCAGTTTCAAACCTTCCAATTCCTTCTTTGTGAGCATATGAACGCTGATCAGCGTGCGCTCCTTGTATTGATCGGTTTTCGAATTGAATCCAATGGAATGCGATCCCGTTTTTTTGATCCAAGACAGCTCGCGCACGGAAAGATCGTCGCGGCTTTCGACAATTTCCAGAATGGAAAAGTAAAAATTCTCCGGCCCGTATTTTACCCATGAATCCTGCAGTGACCTGTTGATATGTGTGCCGTTCGCCAGATCGGTCATGTGGTTCTTCATCCGGTTGTTCATACTTGCAGACGAGCCGATATAGCACTCGCCCGTTTTCAGGTTCTTGATCTGATAAATGCCCATCATGCCTCGTCTGGTTTTTTCCATAGTCCCCAATGCTAGCCCACGCCCCTTCTACAATCCATGAAACTTCTCGTGCACCTTTTTCAGCTGTGGATTGGTCACATGCGTATAAATCTGGGTGGTTCCCAGGTCTTTATGACCGAGCATTTCCTGCACCGACCGAAGATCAGCCCCGTTTTTCAGTAGATTCGTCGCGAACGAATGCCTGAGCGTATGAGGAGACGGGTCACTGACGATCCCCGCGATCCGGGCATACTTTTTGACCATTCTGTAGATCGCATTCGCCGAAAAACGGAACTCTTCGCCCGGCGGCATCGCAGTCGACGCCTTCTGATGACTGGCAATAAAGAGGGGAATGAGGTGATCGAGCCGGCACTCCAGATACTCCTTCAGAGCCTGGGCGGCCGCATCGCTGATGAAAACCACCCTGATCTTCCCCCGTTTCCCCCGCACCGAGATCTCACGCGTATTGAAGTTCAGATCTTTGCGGTTGAGTCCCCTGAGCTCCGCCAAACGCAGGCCAGTAGAAAAGAACAGCTGGAGCATGGCACTGTCGCGCTTTCCCTCTTTTTTGGAAGTGTCCGGTGCGGTAAGCAGGCGTGTCAGCTCGTCCTCGAAAAGCACTTTGACCCTGCGCTGCTCCTCTTTAAATCTGCTGATACGGTCCGGTGGGTACACATCCATCTCTTCTTCTCTCAGCAAATAGCGTAAAAAGGCCCTGAGGATCGTCAAATGATGGTTTTTGGTACGAATACTGAGCTCTTTGCCGCTGCGGCTGCGAAACGAGTGCAATGCGGACTTATAGACCCGTATGGCGCTTTTATCGAATAAACGGGGATCCGTGACGTCACTGAGCTTGATCAGCAGCTGCAATGACTCTCTGTAGGCCTTGATCGTAAGCGGGGACTTGTTTTCCTCGGCCTTCAGGAAGGTCAGATATCGTTCGACAGCCTTGGCGATGGTTGATGTGGGTGCCGGTGGCTGAATGTGTTCAGGCATACGCGTATTGAATCAGATATCGGAGCAGGTGATTGGGATCGAACATTAATTATGGCTTCTGAATGCGGATGTCCAAGGCGGGGAGTGGGTTTTCCACACCTTTTCATATTCAAGATAATGCATTTTATCTTGAATAGATAGGGAAAATTATCAAGATAATCCCCAAAGCCTCACGCAGTATGCTACGGGTCTCGAAAGCGACACCAGCGTTCGCTGCCGCCGGGTACGTCATGATCGGGCGCCCCGCCTTCGCGGCCAGCAGTTCGATGCGCGCCAGATGGTACCGATCACTGATCCCCACGATTGACATGCACCCTTCCATGATGGGAAATGAGTTTGCGATATTCTCGATCGTTGAGCGCGACTCTTCCTCTGTAACGATATCTTCCAGATGAATCCCCTGCACGACGGCGATGCGCTTCATCACGCTGGCCTCGCTCTCGGCCATGCCCTCCCCTCTCCCGCCGGTCAAAAACACCTTTTGGACGCTCCCCTGCCTGTATAAATCGGCCGCAGCGGCCACCCGGCGCAAAATTCCGGGTCCTGGACCCGTATAGACGATCTCTCCCCGCTCGAAGATCGGCCGCACGGCCGTCCCGAAGACAAGCGCGCACTCCGCCGGGAAGGTCGCGGATCCGCCGAAGCGGGAGACGACGTACGTGACGGTCCCGGCGAGGATGCAGCCGCCCAGGACCAGCAACAACCCGCAGACAGCTGCCAGACGGAGGAAGAGGCGACGAAGGGGCATTGCCCTGAGAATAAACCGGGAAGGTCCCAAATTCCAGAAACCCGCGTGTCATGGTGAGCTGGACTCGGGATGACACCGCTTACTCCGTTTCTATCGCAATATTCGACGGAATCGTGGGCACCGTCCTGTTCCATGGCGGCCAGATGCGTATACTCACCCCGTCCACCTCGGGAAAATTGCGAAGAATGCGTTCGGCTTCCTGACGACTGAGACCCGCAATTGCTTCCCGTACGCGCTTGCCAAAACGTGCCCCCGTGGGCGAGAGCGGATCAAGGACGTATTCCTCGGTCCCCAGCAGATCGACTGTCATCTTGATCCACGAGAGGTTGTCGGCAAAATCGAATACCACCACGCGACTGGGCTCCAGATGCGCCGAACCGGGGATCAGGCGCTTTCCGTCGCCGACGTGCAGCGCGAGTTCTCCGCCGAACTCCCGCATGATGTATGTCGCATCATATGCAGGAATCGTATAGATGATGGATCCTTCGACGGGAACGGAATGTACCGTTTCGCCAATGAACGCCGTGGGCAGGACGAAGCCGCTGTAGGTGGTCTTGATGAGGTCGGGCTTGTTCAAAAACTCCAGTGAGGCTTCGGGGTTTCTCGCGTTGCGAATCTCCAATTCCTCCTGGATTGCGCCCTTTGCCGTCACAAGCAGCTCCTGCTCCAGACGACGCTGCGCGAGCTCGAGATCTTTTGCCTGGAGCACAGTGCGGTAGGCCGTGCGGCCCCCACGGCCCGGTTCCTTATTTTCGGCATACACAAGCGACTTGTCTTCGGGGGGGAGGCCGGAGAATTCCCACTTGAGCCCCGCCGGGACATTGCCGCGGTCCCCGATGACCTTATCGTACAAATCCACATGATCGGCCTTCGCCCGCACGGTTTTGCGACCGTCGGCAGGCACCGTGATGCCGTTCTGGATCTTGAAGATCATGCCCGCCTGGTTCATGAGACGGCTCCCCTGCCTGAGGGTCACGTCCTCCTTCTTCTTGTTTATGACAGTCATCGTGACCTCGGCATCGCTGCCGATGAACTCGGGGCTGATGTCGTCGAATGTGATGGCCGACCGGTGCGTCACGGAGATCGGCTGCAACGGAATGGTGCGCACGTGCGACGGGAGGTCAATGACTGCTCCCGACACGGCCAGGATCACGTTCATCGTGTGCGTCACGATGTCCCGGCGCGGCGTGATGCGCACGGTCGCGGACGGGAGCAGGCGGAACACCACGAACAGAAAGAGGCTGACGCTCAGGGCGATGAGCAAACCGATGCGCATGCGCGGCAACGACAGCAGGCCGACGCTCTGGAGTTTTGAACGCCAATGCTGCCGCCACAGGCTCGGCGAGAAGAACCGGAGCGCCTCCGCCGCTTTCAGGTGCCCCTTGAGAACCTTCCGGAGTTTTCGGGTCTTGTCGTGCACCGTAATGCCGAGCTTCCTGGCTGCCGCGATCACCGCAGGCTCCTTGCTCGCAAGCGTCACGCGGTAGCGGATTTTGGCCAGTTCCTCCAAAAAGTGTGTACGCTCCTCCTCCTGGAGAAGCACATTGTTATCGGCCGTGGACAGAATCACGATGCTCTCGCCCTCGGCCTCGCGCATGCGGCGCGAAAACGAATTCCAGGATTCCTCTTCGCCACGAAAAAGAAGATTCAGTTGAGACATAGGAGAAACACCAGTCAGCTTACCAGCTTCGTAGCTGGTTAGCTTGTCAGCTTTTTGCCTTCCGAAGCTAAGCAGCTAAAAAGCTAACAAGCTCGCACGCTGGAGTGCGGTCATGTACCCCGCAGGGCTTCGATCGCTGGCATCCCTCGATACGTCCGCCTCGGGCGGACTACTCGGGATGACAATCAGGATTGTAGAGCTTCAATGGCGGGTAATTTTTTTCCTGCAATGAACTCCAGCATCGCCCCGCCGCCGGTGCTCACGAACGTGTAGGCCGTGAGCGGATACTTGTAACGCGTATGAAAATCGATGGTGTCGCCCCCGCCGATGATGACGGTGGCACCCTTCTTTTTGGCATCGGCAAGCGCCTCGGCGATGCGCTTGGTAGCATGCGAGAACCGGTTGATCTCGTAGAAGCCGAGCGGACCGTTCCACACGATCATCTTGGCCTTCGCAATGATTTTTTTGTACCGCTCGACGGTGACTTTCCCGATATCGAAGATGCTCATGTCGCCCATGATGTCTTCGACCGGCAAATCGATCTTCGGCGCGTGCTCCTCGGCCTTGGTCGCAAGCACAACGTCGCGCGGCACGTGGATCGCAGCGCGCTTGGGCAGCTCCGATTCCAGCATGAACTCCTGGGCCTGCTCCATGGAATCCTCCTCATATTTGGACGTTCCCACGTCAAATCCCCTGGCAGCGATGAACGTATTGGCGATGCACCCGCCCAGAAGGATGTCGTCACCCTTGGTGAGGAAATGCTGGATGACCGGAACTTTGGTTTCCATCTTTGCCCCGCTCACGATGAGCACGAGCGGGCGCCGGGGCTTCGTGACGACCGGCGTCAGGTGCTCGATCTCCTTTTCCAGCTGCAGACCGGCATACGAGGGCAGGAGTTTCGCGAGCCCCACCATCGACGCGTGGTTGCGGTGGCAGTTCGTGAAGGCATCGTTCACATACACATCGCCGAGCTTGGCCAGTTCCTTCGCGAATGCGGGATCATTCTTCTCCTCGCCCGGCTCGTACCGCAGGTTCTCCAAAAAAAGCACCTCGCCTTTCTTGAGCGCCTTCGCCGCTTTTTCGGCCTTTGGACCAACACAGGTGTCGCAGAACTGCACCTTCTTCTTGAGCAGTTTCTCGAGCTCCTTCACCACCGGCTTCTGGCTGTACTCGGCCACGCGCTTGCCCTTCGGTCGTCCCTGATGCGAGATGATCACGAGTGACGCGTCCTTGAGAATCCGCTTGATAGTCGGCACGCACGCCTCGATGCGCTCGGTATCCATCACCTTGCCTTTTTCGATCGACACATCGAAACCCGCACGGAGAATGACACGCTTTCCCGCGAGCTTTGCCTTGGCCAGAGTCTTGATGGAGGATGCCATGAAGGGAGTGTAGAACAGATGTGAGCGGATACCAAGATCGTACTCATCATTAATGGTCAGATGGTCAAATAGTCGGATGGTCATAAAGACAATCGACCATCCGGCCATCAGACAATCGATACGAATGGAGTACTGATCTTCTATCATCAGCTATCATCCCCCCGTGCTGCTCGACTCCCCTCTCGTCCTCTTCCCGCTCATGGCCCTCGGGCTCAGCGTGATTCTGCACGCGCTCACGCTCGTGCTGTTCCCGCGCTGGGGCCTGCTCGATTTTCCTGAACGCTACGGACTGAAGCGATCGCGTATCCCCTACCCCACGGGTATCGTCCCGGTCGTCATTTTCCTCGTGCTGATCCCTATTTTTCAGCCACTGGATGCAGAAATCCTTGGTCTTATGGGGGGCGTCGCACTCCTGGGCGCAGTCTGTTTCATCGATGACCGTCGCAGGCTGCCTCCGATGCTGCGCCTTGGCATCCAGCTGCTCGTGGCCATCCTGCTTATCGCCTGCGGCATCCGCATCGATGCCGTCACCAATCCCCTGCCCGCGCTCTTCGGACCCGACGGCAGCGTGACGCTGAATGCCGGACTGCCTCTCGTCCTGAGCGTCGTCTTCACCATGGGCTGGCTGCTGCTCACCATCAATGCGCTCAACTGGTTCGACGGGGTCGCGGGCCAGGTGAGCACGCTGTCGACCATCGGCTTCACCACGATCGGTTTTTTGAGCATCAGCGAGCGTGTGAACCAGCCGTCGCTCGCGCTCATCGCCTTCACGCTCGCCGGCATCAGTTTCGGGTGCCTCTTCTTCGAACTTCCGCCGCCGAGGCTCCTGATGGGCGACACGGGCGCGATGTTCTTCGGGCTCATGATCGGCGTGCTCACCATCTACTCGGGCGGCAAGGTGGCAACGGCGTTCCTGGTCCTGGGCATCCCGCTCACCGATGTCTTCTTCGTCATCGTCCGGCGGCTGAAAAAGGGCCAATCCCCTCTCACCGGCGACAGCCGCGACCAGCACCTGCATCATCGACTCCTTGCGAAAGGCTGGTCGCCCCGCCAGATCATCCTCCTCACCTCGCTCATCGGAGCCGCGTTCGGGCTCACGGCCCTGTTCCTGAGCACGTGGGGGAAGGTCGTGGCGGCGGGAGTGCTGATGATGGTGATGGTGGGGTTGAGTATGTACTCAAAACCCAAGGTCAAACATTGAAGGCCGACATTTCGACCTTCGATCTTCATTCTTCAGATTTCCCATGATACTTCTCATCGTCTACGTGCCAGTCGCCGCCGCCCAGAACGTCCGTGACGCCATGGCGAAAGCGGGCGCCGGAAAAGTCGGCAACTATGATTCCTGTTCCTTCTCGAGCCGGGGAATTGGACGGTTCCGGCCCCTGAAAGGCGCAGACCCTGCCATCGGATCCATCGGGAAGCTGGAGGAAGTGGAAGAGGAGCGGATCGAGGTGGTGATTCCGGACGACGTCGATACCGCGACAGTCATCGCACGACTGAAAGCGGCTCACCCGTATGAGGAGCCGGCTATTCAGGTGATCAAAACACTATAACCCAGGGTAACAATCATCTTTCGAATTCCATCGGGCGGCCCATGTTGCCGTACGGCTGCGCGACAATCACGACCGTGCGCTGCCCGAGCGGAAGCATCTGGATCTTGGCTACCCCGTCCTTGAAATCCGAAAAGCGGACGATGGACGGGAAGAACTCTGCCGCGCCGAAGGCCGTACGGAGGTCGATACGTCCTTCACCCGTGGGGCGGGTGACGAGCTGGCCCTGTTCATCGAGCAGCTCAAGCGTGACGGTCTCGCGCATACGGTCGGCGGAGAACGAGCCGTCGTGCCGGATGCCGATCGAGACCACGTTGGTGTCGGCCGGCTTGGGTTCGACTGCGGGAGCCGCGGGCTGCGCCTGCGGGGACGATGCGGAAACGGACGCGGCGGGAACGGGAGCGGGAGCAGGAGCGGCATCGTTAATAGCGACGACAGTGGTGGACGTCACCCCGAGCTTGGCCATGCGCAGCTTCCTCCGGTCCTCGATGGTCAAGCGTGCCGTGGCAGCAGTGGTCCTGGCGGAGGCCGTGGGAGCTTTCGCGATGGTCTGCGGCACATCATCCATGTGACCCTGCACGTACAACATGGGATGCACGGTGTACTGGAGGCCGCGCTCGCGGTTGAGGCCTGCATCGACGGCCTTGGACATGCTGAGGCCGGCCTGGCGGGCTTCAGCGCCCGTGAAGGGCCAATAGGGGTGCCACGGGGCTTCGTCCCGGTCGATCTGGAAGTGCAGGTGCGGGCCGGATGCGAAACCTGTGTGGCCGGACGCACCCAGCTGCTGACCCTTCTGGACCAGCTCTCCATCTTCCACGAGCACGCTTTGGAGGTGCGCATACACAGAGTAGAGCGTCGTGGTTTTGCCCTGCTGCTCGGGATCGGGCACGCGCGGGTGCTTCACGACAACGAAGTTGCCGTAGCCGCCCGCATCGTTCCCCGCGCGGTACACGATGCCGTTGGCAATGGAGACGATGGGTGTGCCGTCAGGAACCGAAATATCCACGCCCGGATGGCTCCCCTCCCCCCGGCCGGTGGCATAGGTGCCAAGCTGGTCCACCATGTACACGGTCGAATCGGATTTCTCGGGACCCTGGTAGCTGGGCAGCGGAATCAGGTAATCGGACGGAACTTCGCGGTAGGTGTGCGCACGCACGTCGCCGCCGAGCTTCGCCCAACGGGCGTAATCGGGAATCGTGGCGATGGGCGGCACCGTGCCCGTGTACACGATGGTGCTCTCGAGGCTGTTACCCAATACCGACTTCCAGAACACATGCCAGCCGTTCTGCCCGAGCATGTTCCCCGTCACGAACATGAAGAGCGACATGAGTGCGATCCAGAACGTTTTCTTCTCCGACAAATACTGGAAGGACGCCGGCTCATGCAGGCGGTACAGACCCGCTGTTTTGAACTGCTTTGGTTTCTTTTTTGTTACCATAGGGGTGTTGGTTTTGTGTCTTGAATATAATATCATTTTTTGACAACTTGGTCAAACATGGTTCGAGTATCATCAGTGCAGGCCGATACATGCAAAATTCTGTGCCCAAAAGCAGAAAATATGGCTATTGCTGGCCAAAGCCTTGCAGCGACGCTCTATGAGCAGCCAGTCACAATCCTGCTCAAGGGGGACCTGGGTGCCGGGAAAACAACATTCACGCAGGGCTTTGTGAAGGGCCTTGGGTACCACGGCCACGTCGTGAGCCCCACCTACGCCCTGGAACAACGGTATCGCACGCCGCGGGGAGAGCTGCTGCACCTGGATCTCTACCGCCTGAACGCCAACGATGCAGCCGGGCTCCTGCGGGAGTCGGACGATCATCCGGGCATCCGCTGCGTCGAGTGGCCCGAACGGACAGAATCACCTCACACGCACGATCGGATAATCGAGGTCGATGTCACGGAACGAGAGGATGGACGGCGCGTCGTGATCACCTTCAAGGACGCCCCGACCCCATCCGAAAAGGACATCAGTGCATGGCGAAAAAAAATGATGATCCAGCCGCACATCGCTGCACACTGCGATGCTGTTGCTAACTTCTGCGACGTACTTGCGGAACGGATGCAGCACGACGGCAGAGTGGTGCGCCCGCTCCTGCTCCGGCGTTCGGCGGAAATCCACGACCTTCTCCGTTTTCTCGATTTCCGGCCGGGTGCGGCGCCCGCGCATGTGACCGTAGATCCGGCATCACAGAAGGTGTGGGACGAGATCAGGAAACGATATCCAAACCTGAAACACGAGCCCGCGTGCGCGGCATTCCTGCGCGAGAACGGGTATGCGGCCATGGCCGACATCGTGGCGGTGCACGGCCTCGTGATCCCCACCCCGCCACGCCCCACGATCGAGCAGCAGCTGCTCTTCTATGCCGACAAGCGGGTGATGGAAACGACGGTCGTGAGCCTGCAGGAGCGCTTCGACGATTTCCTCAAGCGCTACGCGGGCGGCAAATCCACGAAAGAGAACAGCGCGTGGTACGAGGAAGTGAAGACGCTGGAGACGGAGTTGTTCGGAAAAGAAGTTCCGTAAAAATTTCAAGGTCAAAGGTCGAAGGTCAAAATGTTGTAGCCTTTGATCTTCGATCTTGGGTTTTGCCCTTAGAGGTGCCACGGCACCAGCTCCCTCTCCACAAACCCAACAAGCGACCCCGACTGGATTTTGAGCACGATGGGCGCGACGATGAGCAGCAGGACGCACACGGCAATGGCCGCTGTCGCGAACGCGCGACCCGGGGTCCACTGGAGCGGGAACGAATTCGTCATGCGCGACTGCATGACCTGGATGGAGTGGAGCGTTCGATAGAGAATCTTTGCTTTGGGCAGGAACACCACGAGCGCCTGCAGCAGCAGCACATCGGCACGGACGATGCCGCTGATCACGATAATCCCCCCCGTGTGATGGAAGTACAGCGCGATCGTGAAACTGATGACCAGCAGAGCAACGTCGACGATGTTGGCGTGCCACGTTCGCCTGAACGCACCCCCCCACCCCGTCTTCCCGTCGCGGTACTTGATCACATCGAGGCACATATGCCCCAGGACGAGCACCGCAAACGCGCCGACATTGAGTAGTGCTGCAGCGAGCACGATGAGCGCTATATGCCCGGCACGCAGAGCCGGAATCGTATCGAGCGCACGCGCGAAGAATTGCAGGTGTGTTTTGAGCGTCCGCATTTGTATTATTATAACATATTTCTTAATTTTTAACAATCACGCCGGCTGCCCCCGGATTCGCATCTTGGCAGCGATCATCCGCTCGCGTATCTCGGCCTCAAATCCCCTGTCCGTCGGCTCGTACAGATTCTTCGGCTGCATCCCGACCGGGAAATAGCTGCCCGCGACGACGCCGGCCGGGTCATCATGCGGATACTCGTAGCCTTTGCCGTAGCCCTGCTCCTTCATGCCTTTCAGGGGCGCATTGCGCAGATGGTTCGGGACTTCCAATGTCGGCGCTTCGCGGATCGCCTGCCGCGCCGCACCCATCGCTTTGGTCACCGCGTTGCTTTTGGGTGCTTGAGTGACGTAGACGCAGGCGTGTGCAAGAAAGTACTCCCCTTCCGGCAGCCCCACGACTTCGAACGCCTGCTGCGCCGTCAGGACCATCTGGAGCGCCCGCGGATCGGCATTGCCGACGTCCTCGGACGCGAAAATCAGCATCCGGCGGAAGAGGAAGCGCGGATCTTCCCCGCTCTGAATCATCTTGAAGAGCCAGATGAGCGCGGCGTCGGTATCGCTCCCGCGCATGGATTTGATGAACGCCGAGATCGTATTGTAGTGGTCCTCCCCCGTGCGGTCGTAACGCTTGGCACGTTCCCGGAGCAATGCTTCTGCTTCCTTGAGCCCGATCTTGCCACCGGCGGTCACGGCCGCAAGTTCGAGCAGGTTGAGCGCCACGCGCGCGTCGCCGTTGCTCATCTGCGCGATGCGGTCGAGCGCATCATTCGCGACCGCCACCTTCCCATCGAGCCCGTCGGGATGCGTGACGGCCCTCCGCAGGACATGCTTCAGATCATCGACCCCGAGCGGCCGCAGCAGGTAGACGTGCGAGCGCGACACGAGCGCCTGATTGACGTCGAAGTACGGATTCTGCGTGGTGGCGCCGATGAGCGTGACCGCGCCGCTTTCCACGAACGGCAGCAGTGCATCCTGCTGCGACGTATTGAACCGGTGGATTTCATCCACGAACAGGACCGTCCGCTGCTTGAAGGTCTGCCGCAGGCGATCGGCCTCCTCGCAGACGGCGCGGAGATCCTTGATACCGCTGGAGACCGCATTGAGCTGCGTGAACTGCGCGCTCGTTGCCTCCGCGATGATCTTGGCAAGCGTCGTCTTGCCCGTCCCCGGCGGCCCGGCGAGGATCACCGATCCCAGTGCATCTTTCTCGATGAGCGTCCGAAGCGGCTTCCCGGGCCCGATGATGTCTTCCTGCCCCACGAAATCGTCGAGGGTCTGGGGGCGGATGCGGTGCGCGAGCGGTGCGTGTTGCATGAGGGATGATCGTACACCACTATCCTATTTGCCCCAATTCCCTACGAAGCGCATCTACACCGGTGCGGATCAATTCCCGAAGACGGTCCCCTGCATCCTCTTCCTCACACATCCTCCCAATCACGTCCAGTTTATCGCCCGGCGCCTGGCTGCAGGTTTTGACAAGCTTGCCCATCCCCAACCCCGCGATGGCCCCGTGGTATCGCTGGGTCAGGACGAGCCACGTGTCCGCAAGGGCGTTCCGGACATCGCCAACCGTGCGAATGGGGCGGATGGCGGCGGACGCGACCGACTGGAGCCGGCGACAGACTTCCTGCTCGGCCGGATCGTCGGGCTCGAAGGTGAGGATCTCGACCAGGTCCCATCCCTTCTGCAGTTCAATTTTGACCATGTCTTCGAAGGGTTTTCCCGAATTATGGCGTGGAATAAGTGTGAGCACTTTTTTTGTATCATGATGATCGATTTGCTCTTCAAACAGCGAGAAAACAGGATCGAATGTATGAACAATTTTTGTGTTTTCCGAGAGGGCTCTTGCACGGGTGGCACTTTCCTCGTCCCGTACCGATATGAACCTCGCTCGCCGGACTGCATCCCGCGCGAGCTGCTCCCCTCTCGCAGTCACAAACGGCCCGATCCCCTGGAAGGCCAGAAACACCGGTGTCTTGAAGAATGACGCCAGGCGCACGTAGAGCCACCACATGAAGCACGCCCGGGGCGACTCGATATCGGTGAAAAGCGTCCCGCCGCCAAGCACGAGCGCATCGGCGCTGCGGAGGGCAAAGACCGTGCGGATCCAGGTGAGCGAGAGAAAGGACCGCGCACCGGCGGGGAGGCGCGGCAGTTCGCCCGGCCCCGGACGCGCCGAGACCGGCAGCCACTCGACCTCGGGAAAGGCCTGCAGGAAGTATTCCTTCAGGGCTTCGTCACCGAAGTT
>CAYTEH010000003.1:0-20634 GCA_964436765.1 uncultured Candidatus Peribacteria bacterium | reverse complement strand
CGACCTCGGGAAAGGCCTGCAGGAAGTATTCCTTCAGGGCTTCGTCACCGAAGTTCGCAACGCCGTAATTGCCGACGAGGATCGCGCGCATGGGAAAAGTATACCCTGAATGTCATGGCGAGGTGTGAGCGCAGACATGATTCAAGGCTTTTTGCCTTCGCAAAAAGCTCCTCACCATGACATGTGCGAGCCTCGAACCATGACTTACGCTTTCGCCTCCTCTTTCTTCTCCTCAACCTTCGGCTCTTCCTTGATGTCAGCCGGCGCCTCTTCCTTCGCCGGAGTCGGTGCAACCGCGATGGCGAATTCGTCATTCGAGGTGAAGCGCTCGCTCATGCGGGCAGACTTGCCGCTGCGACCGCGCAGGAACGAGAGCTTGGCACGGCGGACCTTGGCGATCTTCTTCACTTCGATCTTCTCGAGCACGGGCGAGTGGAGCAGGAAGACGCGCTCGACTCCCACACCGGAGGCGATTTTGCGCACCGTGAACGTGACATCGGTGGCGCTGTGACCGCGGTGGATGGCGATGACGAGCCCTTCGAAAATCTGCGTGCGCTCCTTCTCCCCTTCCTTGATGCGCTCATGGACGCGCACGGTGTAGCCCGGCGCGAGGTCCGGACGCTTCTGGAGGTGCTTTTTGGCCTGGTCGTGAATGAGGGACGATGTCATGAGCCGGGGAAGGGTACTTGCAAAATTAGCACCTGTAAAGCCTCTTTATGAGGCTAGCGACACAAAGCGCGGGCCTTCGGCCCGCGTACGCAGGCGGGAACGCCTGCGCAGGCAAAAATAGCCCGTGTAAAGGCGTTTTAGGGCTCGGGTTAGGGTTAGGGCTAGGAAGGCCATATAGCAAAAAACACGCTGGATCACGATTATAGGTCCTAGCCCTGTCCCTAGCCCTATTTCTGCGCCTCCACAATCTCCTTCTGCAGCGTATTGAGCACGACCAAATTCCGGGGGTCGTTGAGAATTTCCAAGATGAAGCGGTCCTTCAGACTCAGACGGTAGAGGAAGTCCGCCTCCGGGAAGACGGAGTACTTCACGTGCTTCATGCCGGGGTCCTGGAGCAGGAGCGCCTCGAGCAATTCGCGCTGGACGGGCCCCACGATGAGCAAGTCGACCTTGCTCTCGGTCCCGGTAAAGGATCCCGCAAGGAGCACGAGCTTCACGTTGGGCAGCTTTTTGAGGCTCGCGATGATGGGGCTCTCCGACTGGATTTCCTTCGTGAAAATACTGCGAAGATCCTGATAGAGGGGAAACTCGGTATCCACGTGGTAGTACTTCTTCCGGTTGCGGTGCCGCGCCTTCACGAGCCCGATGCGGCGCAGGTTCTCGAGCTCGCGACGGATCGAGTTGATCTGCTCCCCCAAAAGGCGCGTCAGTTCACGGATGAAATACTCACTCTCCGGATGAAGCAAAAACGTCGAGAGAAGCTTCACGCGCGTTTGCGAACTGAACAGTGCTTTGAGGATCACTGACGACATGTTCACAAACATTACTCATAGAGGTGCCTATGGTGCAAGAAAAGTATTCAACAGATAGTTCATACTTTGTATTCAAAAATATTGGCTTATGTAAAACAATATATTGGTATTTCATCTTTAATCCTTCTTTTGCATTGAACACAATTTATACTCACAAAAAATCATAAATATTGTGTAATAGATAATTTTCATCACCGATACATCACGCTGAATCGGCAAAGGGAGAACATGGGTAACTCTTGAGAAAAAGGCCGAAAAATGCTATTATAGTGGGAATGCACAAACACAAATACCTGACGGGTATGGCGGCAGTCCTCTTCGTGGTCGGGCTGCTGATACAGGGCGAGCCGCTCGGCGCAGTGTTCGGCATACCATCCGCACTCGCCCAGGAGCCGTTCACAATCACCGGCGGCACCATTTCCACCATCAGCTATATCGCCACGCTGCTCATCACGCTCACGAACGTGCTCGTGTGGCTGCTGTTCCTGATTCTGGACCGCATCATGAACCCTGCGTGGATTTTCGACCTGCAGAACGGCGGGGCGCTCACGCAGATGCTCCGCAGTATCTGGGTGCTCTGCCGCGACCTTGTGAACCTGGGATTGGCCCTGGGACTCATTTACGCCGCCATCAAGATGATTGTCACGGCGGATTCCTCGCAGATCAAGGAAAAGGCGCCAAAATTCGTGATGGCGCTGGTGCTCGTGAACTTCTCCTGGTTCATCCCCCGCGTCATCTTCGACGTCTCGCAGGTGCTCACCTACACCGTCTACCAGGTCCCGTCGCTGATTGGCGCAAACGCCTGCACCATGCCGGCAACCGCCACGCAGCCGGCCCAGCCCTGCGAAATCGTGGTGAACATCGCGTTCTTCCAGCAGGCGCAATCGGTGATTTCGGGCGTCAACGGCTGGAGCTGCCCGCTGCCGGGGATCGTCTGCCTGCAGTCGGTGCCGGCCAACAGCCCCGCAGGCCCCACCATGCAGATGCATAGCCAGGTGATGAACGGCCTCATCGTGAACCACGCGCGCCTCCGCACGCTCATCCGCATCGTGGATCCGCAGCCCGTGGGCGAGGACGTGGGCGCGGCGATCATGTTTTTGGTGAAGGTGATGATCATTTTGTTCATCCACATCGCGATCTTCTTCCCGATCCTGGCACTCACGGTGGCCTTCTTCATCCGCATCCCCATCATCTGGGTCACCATCGCCTTCATGCCGCTGGCGGCGCTGAGCTACGTGTTCGACATGAGCTTCCTTGGCCAGAACGATCCCAAGGAAATCTTCCAGAAACAGTACATTAATATGGTCATGCTCCCCGTGAAGGTGGCCATCCCCTTCACCATCGGGTTCATCATGGTGAATGCGGCCGCCAATACGGCCGCGCCGCCGCTCTTCGCGGGCGCCCCGCCTATCCCGATCTTCTCGGGCGTGAGTTCGCTGTGGCAGATCATCTGGATGCTCGTGTCCATCACGATCATCTACAAGTACTCGTTCAAGATCCTGGAAGACTCGGGCGGCGAGTTCATCAGCGGCGCTGTGCAGAAGATCAAGGGCTACGGCGACAACGCCAAGAGCCTCATCACGCAGGCCCCGCTCGCGGTGCCGCTCCCCTTCCTGGGCGGCGCCACGGCGCGCGATATCGGCCGCATGGCCAACCCCGCGAGCGCCCTGCACGACCTCGAAACGCGCGGCCGCATCCGGTTGCCCGGCGAAATCCTGGAAGAACGTGCCAAAGCACGCGCGATTCCCACCGAGGGCCGCGCCGCCGAGAACGCGGGCAAGATCGTCGCGACGCTCAACGAGGACCAGCACAACACCATTAACGTGAGCATCAACAACGCCCGCGATGCCCGCGACAACGCGGTGGTACGCATGCAGCAGATCGAAAACGCCATCACCGCCGCGCGCACGGCCTCGGGCGGGCGCCTGAACGGCGTCAACAACGCCGACGTGCTCGAAGGCATCCTGCGCACGAACCGGCACGGACTGAGTGTCGAAGAGCAGCAGCAGCTGCGCAAGGCCATGGCCGAATCCGGTCGCGGCGGCAGGACCGCATAATCGCGCTCTCCCCCTATGAACCAATTCGGAACCATCAACGGCGGCCCGGACGGCCTTGGGGCTGGACCGCGGTTCTCGCCCGCGGAAGGGAGTGAGCAACGCATCCGGCAGCTGGAACAGTACATCAAGACCCTCAAGGTCACCGCCGGGGTCAACCCGCTCACGCGCGCGCAGCGCGAATCGCTCCAGCAGCTCCAGGGCAACCAGATCATGAGCGCCTTCGGCCTGTGGACGGAGGAAATCAAGGCGAAGCTCCTCCCGCTCGAGCCCCGGCTCCAGGCGGTGCTCGCGAACGTCGAGCAGCACGTGGGGAACCCCGTCATGCAATCCATCAAAGCCGGGCTCACGAACGTCGAGCGACAGATGACGCGTGCGCAGACCGGCAACGGCAGCAACTTCAACGTGGTCACATTCCTCGCCAGCGTCGACGGCCTCAATATCAAACTGAGAAGCGTGGAAAACCTCCTGACAGCCGGAGGACCGCATGTGGACGCCATCCGCGATACCCAGGTCTTCGTGGCCCAGCTGCTCGACACCATGGTGATGCAGAACATGGTACTGCCCCCAGCCCAGAACCCGATGAATACAGAACTGATGCCCGGCAGCCGCATGCAGCGCCAGAACCAGGCCACGACCATCATGCAGGCCGGCGGGGCGCTCATCGGCGGCGTCGCACTGCTCTTCGGACTCGTGCAGCTGTTCCGGGGCAAGGGCGGCACCTCGGCCGCGGTCCTGGGCGGTATCGCCACCTATGCGGCCTTCAACGCCAACAACAACCGCACCCACGACGGCCAGCCCATCATGCTGCAGCCGGAGGACCGCTGGCAGAACGAGATCGCACCACTCGGCAGGCCCGGCGGCGAATACCTTTCGCTCGCAGCGACGTACCGCTTCAGCCAGGACGGCCCTCAGTGGGCCACCATGGTCGAGACCATCAAAACCAACGGCCGCGCACGGACGCTCATCGGCAAGGGCCTTGCGCTGACGCCCGAGGAAAAGACCGAGCTCCTGGATGCGCTGGCGCCGCAGGGCAACCCCATCCGCCCCCGCGTCGAACGCATGATGGCGGCCAAAACGATCAGCGACACCCAGCGCGATACCGATCTGCAGGTCTACACGACGATCGTCCAGAGCATCACCTCGCGCCCGGGCCGCGCCTTCCTCGATTCCTACGTCCGCAGCGGGGCGAACCCGAGCCTCATGGCAGGACTGCCGACCAGCCAAATGGCCTAGCGAGAATGACCAATGACAAGCAATGACACAATGACCAGCGAAGGAGCTTTTTTACAGTGACCGTTGATCATTCCTGTTGGTCACTGGTCACTGCGTCATTGGCCATTCCAGTCGTCACTCTTTTTTCTTCAGCTCCCTGACATACGCCTCAAGGATATCGCCCTCCTGGATGGGCACGTTCGTATCGACGCGCATGCCGCATTCGCTGCCTTCCTTGGCTTCCTTGATGTCTTTATCGATGTGCTTGAGCGAGAGGATACGCCCCTGGCCCACCTGCGCGCCGTCACGCATGAGGCGGAACGGCAGGCGCTTGATGAGGCCGTCTACGACCTTGCCACCGATGATCTGCTCGGATTTCTTCGTGAGGAACACGCCGCGCACCTCCAGGTGCCCCAGAATCGATTCCTCCTCCTCCGGCTCCACCATGCCCTTGAGGATCAGGTCGACCTCGTCCAGAAGCTCGTAGAGGATGCGGTACTGTCGCACTTTGACGCCCTCGCGCTCGGCCGTGCGCAGCACCTCGGGGCCGACAGTGGTATTGAACGCCAGCACCATGCCGTCGCTGGCGGCCGCCATCATCACGTCGCTCTCGGACACCGCGCCGATGGCGGCATGCGTCACTTTGACGCCAATGGTCTGCCCGCCCACCTCCACGGTTTTCTTGCGAAGCGAATCGGAAATGGCTTCCAGCGACCCTTGCGCGTCGGTCTTGAGGACCACTTTGAGCTGCGTGATCTTGCCCATGCTCAGGCGCGACACGAGGTCGGCAAACGAGCGCTGGCGCTGGGCACCGGCCCCTTCCTTGAAGGCTTCCATGAGCGTCGTCGCCGCTTTCTCGCTCTCCACCACCTGCATGATGTCGCCCACGGAGGGCACGCTCGCGAGGCCCGAGACGCGGGCGGGACCCGAGGGCCCCACGTCGCGCAGGCGACCGCCTTTCGCGTCCATGAGGGTCTTCACTTTGCCCGTGACGGCACCGCACACGAAGATATCGCCCACCCGGAGAGTCCCGGCGTTCACGATCACCGTGACGACGGGTCCGAGCGAGGTATCGAGGTGACTTTCGATGACCGTGGCGACTGCGGCGCGGTCGGGATTGGCCTTAAGCTCCTTGATATCGGCCACGAGCAGTACGTGGTCGAGCAGATCGGGAATGCCCTGCTTCGTGAGGGCGGAACACAGGACGAACGGCGTGGTGCCGCCCCACTCCTCGGGCTGCAGGCCGTAGCCCGCCAATTCGCCTTTGACGCGGTCGGGATCGGCGCGTTCCTTGTCGATCTTGTTGATGGCGACGATCACGGGGACGTCGGCGTCCTTGGCGTGGTTGATGGCCTCGATGGTGGTGGGCTTGACCCCCTCCTCCGCCGAGACGACCAGGATGACGATGTCGGTGACCTGGGCCCCGCGGGCGCGCATGGCCGCGAACGCTTCGTGGCCGGGCGTGTCGAGGAACGTGATCCTGCGGCGCTCGCCGCTGAATTCATGCTCCACCTGGTAGGCCCCGATGTGCTGCGTGATGCCGCCGGCCTCCTGCGAGACGACGTCCGTGGAGCGGATGGCATCGAGAATGGCGGTCTTGCCGTGATCGACGTGGCCCATCACCACTACGACCGGAGGGCGGACCTTCAGCTTCTCCGGCTCGTCTTTGATGAGTTCCTTCAGGTTGCGGCTGAGCAGGTCCTCGGCCTTCGCCGCTCTCTCCTCCCGCTGCACTTCCAAGCCCAGTTCGGAAGCCACGATCGCGGCCGTGTCGTAATCGATGGTCTGGGTGATGGTGGCCATGACGCCGTTTTTCATGAGCGTCTGCATCACCACCGGCACCTGGTACCCCGTCTTCTCGGCAAGCTCCTTGACCGAAATATGATCGGGCAGCATGACCGTTCCTTCCTTCTTCTTGATCTGCTGCTGATCGTGGGTCACTGCCGTTTTGCGCGGATTGAGGAGCATTTCTTCCCGCTTGCGCTCCTCCACCTCGGCCTTGGTGGGCCGCTTGGCGGCTTCGCGGGCCGCTTCACGCCGGATCGCCTCCTTGGGCACATCATCGAGCGAGAGTTTGCGGAGCACGTTGAACGCATCGGCCTGCTTGGGCGCTGCGGGCGTCACGCCGACGGGAGCGGCTTGATCCTCCGCGACCCCGGCTTCTTTTTCGCCCTCGTCCTGCTCCGTCGCACCCAACCCTCCCACCACGGCATCCACGTCGATCTTGAGGCCCTTCTTGTTCGCCAAAAAACGCAGAACGCCCTTTGCCAGCGCATCGGGAATTTCGCGGTCGGTCGGCTTGACGCCGAAGTTCACCTGCGTGAGCTCGTGGCGCAGTTCTTGTCCTGTCATGCCCAATGCTTTTGCCACCTGCACGAGGCGCATAGGTTCGTTCGTAAGAAGATGAACGTGGCAACAGTACCACTTTCGCTTTGCGAAAGGAAGTTTATTAGTTTTTAGTTCCTCGTTATTCGTTCGAAACTAAGAACGAAAAACTAAAAACTCGTCACTTATTTCGTCAGATCCTGCACGATGTCCCCTTTCCCCGTCCCTCCGTTGCCGATGGCCTGCACGACGTCGGTGCCCGCGGGCCTGGACTCTGTGGCCGGAGCCTGAGGTGCCGGTACAGGTTCCTGCCTCACTGGATTCTGGATTCTAGGTTCTGGATTCTCCGCGCGCGGCGCATCCGCCTCGGTCCGCTGGCGCTGCATGCCTTCCTTGAGCTTCTTGACGCTTTCCAGCACCTGCAGCTGGAAGTTGCCGAAGTTCTTCACCTTGAAGCCCGACGCGCGCGCGTGACCGCCGCCGCCGTACGCTTCGGCCGCAAGCCTGCTGCAATCGATGGCGGCGGAACTGCGCATGCTGGCCTTGAGCGATCCGCCCTCCTCCAGTTCCGTGAAGAGCACGTGCACGTCGGCGTCCGGAATCGTGGAAATGAGTTCGTCCAAAATCCCGTGCGTCTCTTTGGCGCTCGCGTCCATCTCCTGCAGGTCTTCCTTGCTGATGGCCGACCACACGATCCCCGCGCCGGTATCCATCTGGATGCGGTTGAGTGCCCGGCCCCAGATTTTGAGGGTCGAGAGCGGCTTGGTTTTGTAGATATGCTGGATGATCTCCTGCTGCCGCGCGCCGCGCTCGAGGAGTTCGGCTGCCACTTCCAACGACCGCGGCGTGGTATTCGGGTTCTGGAAGCTCCGGGTATCGGTGATGAGACCCGTGAGCAGGAGCGTGGCCATGTCGGGCGTGATTTTCTCTTTCCACTCGGGCTGGGTCAGGAACCAGCTGTAGAGGACCTCGGTGGCGCTCGCAGCCGTGGGGTCGATCAGCTGCACCTGGCCGTACTGGGTGTTCGAAATGTGGTGATCGATATTGAGGATGGGCGTGCTCGAGAACAGCTCCACGTGGTCGGTGTAGACGTTCCCGAAGAGCGCGAGGTCGGCGGTATCGACGCAGACGATCAGATCGTAGTGCTGAGCTCCTTCGCCGAAGCTGATCTGGCTGCCGCGGATCTTCCCCTTCTTCGGCACCACGATGATGTTCACCTTCTTGTCCTCCACCGTGTAGCGGAGCTTATCGACCTCCACGCCTTCGTCCAGGTTCACCGTGACGATGAAGTTCTGGCTCTCGGCGATCTCCTGCGTGAGCTTCTCGAACCCCGGGAGGAACTTGAGCGACTCGGGGGGCGTATCGGGGCAAATGACGGTGACATCCTTCCCCAGCGCCTTGAACATCTGGTAGCACACGAGCGCGCTGCTGATGCCATCGGGATCCACGTTCGCGTGCGGGATCACGAGCAACCGCTGATGCTGGTTGATCGCGTTCACGGCTGCCTGTATCTGGGTGGGGTTCAGAGCCATTTGACTAATTCAAATTATTATAGCATAGATTCACTTAATGTCAAAGCACAACTTTTATAGACTATAGTCAAATTGGAAGAACAGAAGGGGGTATGGAAGCACAGGCCCCGGCAGAAGCCAATAGATTTCCAAAGAGCACGCAGAACAAGCCTGCCGTCTTTCGACAGCAGGCGATGTTCCTCAGCCGGGGCTGATAGTGTTGTTTAACCCAAGAGATGGCCAACGCACTCGGGAACCGTGATCTCACGCTGGATCGTCGTCTTTTCGGAGACGACCCAGAGGAGTTCGGAGACGACGTCGGCGCGGGTCAAGGTGCGCTCGTCGGGGCCAAAAATACAGAGGCCGGAGACGGGGCTCAGAAGCTGATCGCCGCGGTTATTCACCGCGATGACCTCATCCTTCTGTACCGGAGCGTACATCTTCAGGTACTTGTCGTCCGCCATCACGTAGGTCTGGTCCTCATTGGGCACCATCACGCTGGCGAGGACCGTGTACACGTCTTGGGTGGCCGGCTTCTTGGCCATGCCGCCCCTGACGCAGCCAAGGTTCGCGAGCCAGCTCATGCCGTTCAGGACGGAACGCCGGAGCCCCTCTTCACTTTCGTGCTGGGAGGCTTCGAGTTCCATGGCGCTTTCAGCGTCGAAGATGGCGCAGAACGGTTGGGTTTTGGTCCCCATCGCCTTTTGCACGGGAGTGATCCCGCACAAGCGCGTCTGGAAGATCATCGCGGACATGAGAGGGTCGAGCTTGGCGAGATCGCCGCCAATGTCGAGGCCCATGCCGGCCGAGTCCTGGTCGGTGCTGTGGATGTCCAGCACCGAGCGGAGACCGGGAAGGATCGACTTCAGCTGCGCCGCGCGGCGGAGTTCGTAGGGCGCCGTCGTGGTGATGACCGCAGGCCAGTCGGCCGGCATGCGGTTCATGTCGAGTTGGTAGTAACGACACTTGGCCTTTTCCACCGGATCGTCGGTCTTGAAGTAGCGCTGGGCCGCGACCATGTTGCCGATGCCGATCGTGAGGTCGATATCCTGCAGCACATCCGTGTTCCGCAGGATGAAATCGACGAATGCGAGACCTGCCGGCTCCTTGCCATGGGTCATGACCAACGCCAGGTCGCGACGAGAGGGATTCCCGCGAATGATGCGGTGCACCCCCTCGACACCGTCCTCCTGCTGATCCATCAGCCACTGAAAAACGCCCTTGAGCTCGCTCTTCCCACAGATTTGCAACATCCTCCACCGTCCTTTCAAAACGGTTAAAACTCAGAGTCCAAACAACGAATCCCGGGAACCATTCCCGGGACGCCTGGCACTCCCTCCGATGCACTATCAAAAATGCCCCCGAAGGAGTGCCAAAGCTTCAATCAGCCTTTGGTGCCAAGGAACTTGACTATTTTAGTGATTTAGTTTGTATTGTCAATGTAACTTCACATCACTATTTGCTCTTCCCTAAGCCACAATCTCGTACTTCTTCACCTGGTATATGGGGTTCCATCTCTCCTTCGCCGTTTTGAGCCCGGGAATACCCAAATCCTCTTCCAGATTGAGTTCGGTGAAATTCGCCGGGAGCGCCTTCGCCAGTTCGTGGACCGCCAGCGGATAGAGGCCCGGAACCGTGCTCGTCGCCTTCTCAAAGTACTCCACGAACATGCGCTGATTCAGCGGGCACCCGAACGAGACTGCTTCCAGTTGAGCGTTGATACGGATCCCGATGCCGAACAGATCGATAGCCTCGAAGTTTCTGAACGCGAGTGACAAAGCCGACTCTTCATCCTTGAGCGTGCTCTCCCCTGCCCTCGGCTGGCTCTCGGCCCACCGGTGCAGGAGATCGATGCACTCGGCTTCGGACGCTGAGCTCAGGCGGACGATCTCGGGATTGTGCTTGCGGGCACGGTTGATGAAATTGCGCTTCTCGGCGTAGGGCTTCCCTTCCAGTGTCCGCAGTGACGCGATGTCGTACACGTAGTCGTGGTTCTCGGGCGTCTCGGTGACGGCGAACTCGTTCACAAGTGCCATCGCGACCGACTCGGGGACGTAGCGATAGGAAAATCCGTCGGACGGCTTCATCTGTGAACGGATCAGACCGGCAGGATCGGAGCCCACGGGCGCGTACCAGAGTTGCCCGCCGTCACGCTTTTTGAAGCTGACGATCAGGTGATCTTCCAGCTCTATGAACCTGTGCTCGCGGCTCTCCGCCCACAAAAAACGCTCGGCGAACGTGCCTTCGCAGATCATCTGCGGGAACGCACCGTAGTACCTGCGGAAGACCGCCTTTGCCGCGAGCGTGACGGGCTGCATGCGCGGCAGGAGGTCGGATGGTCGCATGGGTCAGCTGGTGAAACCCCGGTCCAGCTTCTCGCCGAGACCGGTGGCCTTGAGAATCTGCTCGGGGCTGACGGACGTGTAGGCCGGGTCGCGCTCGGTGGAGGGATAGAGCACCGTGTACATCTCCGGGAGCATGGGATCCATCATCTCGGAGAGCGTCACGTGCCTGCTTCGTTCGATGTAATTTTCCACCTGCGTATCCGATTTTGAGAGAAGCATGTCGATGCCCGAGCCCGGGATGAGGTCGCCGTCGACGGTGCGGGTGTAGGCCAGCACCATACCGTCGCCGCCCAGTTCCTTGGTCTGGAGCTGCTCGATCGCTACGGCCTCCTCGGGATACCCGGCGGCGTTCAGGACGTTCTGCCAGGCTTTCTTTGTCATGGTGAGGTCGTTCACCTGGCAAAAGCCCCCGAGGCACTTGAAGCCGTAATAGAGCGAGATCATGAGGTAGCAGAGCAACATGCTCGGGAAGATTTCCTTCTTTTTCAGCGCCTCGGCTATGCCCTCGGGCGTGAACGGGACCGTGTGCATCCCCTGCTTCGAGACGAGCTGGTCACCCTTGCGGTAGAGCCGGACGCGGTGGCCCTTGTCGTCGATGTACCAGAAGAAATACGTGCCCCAGTCTTTCTCGTGGCTGAAGGCGCCGGGGATGTTATTGAAATGTTCCCAGATGAGCGGCTGGAACGTGGGATGGAAGAGCGACTTCCAGATAAGGGATTTTTTGTCGGTGAGATGGCGCTTCTGGAGCATGGCTGTGACGATCGTCTCGATCTCGAGGTAGAGCAACCCCGGCATCTGCTTACCGCTGGCTTTCTCGCCGTCGGCAGGATGGAACAGGAGCGGCCAGAGCGCGTGATTGATCTTGGTGATCTGCGAGGAGAGGTCGGGCGCCGAGAGCACATCCTGGTTCCCAAAGTGATCCGCGAGCATCTGCCGCACACCATCCGAGCGCTCGGGGGTGATCTCGCCCTGCTTCACGCGCTCGCGGATGAGGGCGTCGGTACGCGAGAGGTCTTCCGCAGTGAACGCGCGGGTGGCGTACACCACCGACATCTTGTGCTTATCGGGCAGGATGGGGACACGGAGGATGTTTTTGGAGCCGTTCACGCCGCCGTAGAACTGGATGCCGCGCGGGTACCCCGATGCGTTGTTGAGCGAGACGCTGGAAAAAGAGAACACCACCAGGTACGGAAGGTTGATATCGTCACGGTCGATGGACGGGATGGCCGAGATGAGGTTGGCATTCACCCAGAACGGATGATCGATGGGCGCATGATGGTCTGCAGTGGACACAAGGGGCAGGGCCATGAGCTGCGCCGCGACAGCGTTCGCGACGTCCGAGCCCAGGCGCGCAGCCGTGAGCTCCCGCACGCACTCGATGACCTCCCTGCGGTCGGCGTCGAGGCGCGGGATGCGGTTCACGTCCAAAAAGTCCTTCGTGTAGTCATACAGGATCTTCCCCCCGTGCCGCTGCATGATCTCACCCAAAATCGGCCGGCGCTTCCAGATGACCTCGCGGATCCGTTGGAGGGTGCCCTGGAGCGGATGAGGAGAAGGGTCTGCGGCGGAAATGGTTCCCGAAGGAGTCGTTCCCATAGGTTGTCAGCGCGTGTTTCTTCTTCGAGCGATGACGGCAGATCGTACCATGGACACTGGGAAAAGGCCATGGTCTAGGAAACGTTTTTAGCAGTACTTATGGGCGTTTTAGGTAATCACGGCGTAGTCCGCAGACGAAGCCGGATGGTCGGGACGACAGGACTTGAACCTGCGACCTCTTGCACCCCATGCAAGCGCTCTAGCCAACTGAGCTACGTCCCGGCTATTGGTGACCGAAAGATCCAGGGGTTCATGATGCGGAGCCTGCCCTGAGCTTGACGAAGGGTCCCGGCTATCTGTGACCAAAAGACCCGGAGGATCCCGATCTCATCTAGGATAACGCAAAAACGACCGATACTCTAGCCCTTGTTGCCTATGTCTTCTCGCCCGGCGTCAGCAATTTTAGACCCTGGAAGTGCGCGAAATCCTTCGGATTGTTCGTGACGAGCGGAATCCCGAGCTCAATCGCCGTGTGCGCGATGATCGTATCGGCAAATAAAGGGTCCCGGACGCTCCGCTTTTCCCTGTTCCGGAGGACATTGGCGCCACGCCGCGCCACGGTTTCCGTCATCGACACGATCATCATGGGCTCCACAATCGCATCCATAATATCCTGCTCTTCCTGGCTGCCGACGCCCATCAACGCTTCCATCAACGAAATGATGCTGATGCCGAAGCTCCTGTCTTTCATGTCGCGCATCATCTGCTTTACTGTTTCATCCTCCAAGGCCATGTAAATGAGAATGTTGGTATCGAGCAGGAACTCAACGCCAGGTTCGGATGAGGTCATTGAAGAGTTTTGGATTGCGCTTGATATGGATAGGACGTGGCAGGGCCTCGATCGCTTTCAGGATAGCAGCTCCGTTTCCTTTGGGAGGTGCTGACATCTTCAATTCTTTGCCTCCGTCGACCTTGATGTACACAACGTGCAAGCTCCCCTCTTGAAGCATCTCTTTGTACTTTTTGAAGTTCCGAAGAAGCTCCCGCGTCGTAATGTGCTTTTCCAGTTCCATGCAATCAGTCTAGTCGCTGAGATACTCAGTGTCAAACAAGTGTCTGACACCTCAGAAAGGAGACACGTACCGGGCGTTTTTTCCAAGCTCCTCCTCGATACGGAGCAACTGGTTATACTTGCACACGCGGTCGGTTCGGCTCAAAGACCCCGTTTTGATCTGCCCGGTGCGCAGCCCCACGGCAAGATCAGCAATGAAGGAATCTTCGGTTTCGCCGCTGCGGTGGCTGGCGACGGCATTCCAACCGGCCTTCTGGCACATCTGGATGGTATCGACGGTCTCGCTGAGACTCCCGATCTGGTTCAGCTTGATGAGCACGGCGTTGGCGACCTTCTTTTCGATGCCTTTTTTGACGCGCTCGGTGTTCGTGACGAACAGGTCGTCACCGACCAGCTGGACCGTGGAACCGAACTTCTTCTGCATGAGCGCGAAGCCCTCCCAGTCGTCCTCTGCGTGGCTGTCTTCGATACTGACGATCGGGTACTTGGCGATGAGCGCGCCGTAGAAATCCACGAGTTCGGCAGAGCTCAGGACCTTGCCATCCACCTCGTACTTGCCGTTCTTGTAGTACTCGGACGCCGCGCAGTCGAGCGCGAGCTTCACCTTGCCCTCATAGCCTGCCGCTTTGATGGCCTGCATGAGCGTGCCGAGCGCCTCGTCGCTGTCCTTCACATGCGGCGCAAAACCGCCCTCGTCCCCCACCGCGGTGACATGGCCCGCATCCTTGAGGATCTTTTTGAGCGCATGGAAGATTTCGGCCCCGGCGCGCAGCGCGTCGGTAAAGGTCTTGAAGCCCGTCGGGACGATCATGCACTCCTGGAAGCTGAGCCCGGAATCGGCGTGCGCGCCTCCGTTGATCACGTTCATCATCGGGGTCGGGAGCAAAGTGGCATCCTTCGTGCCGAACTGGTCGGCCAGGGACTTCCAGAGCGACTGCTTCTCGCTGGCGGCGCGCGCCTTTGCCACGGCCATAGAGACGCCCAGGATGGCGTTGGCACCGAGCTTCGCCTTGTTGGGGGTGCCGTCGAGATCGAGCATGATCTGGTCGATCGTGCGCTGGTCGCTGACATCTTTGCCCGTGAGCGCCTTGGCGATGGGGCCGTTGACGTTCCCCACGGCCTTCAGGACCGACTTGCCCAGATACATCTTCTTGTCGCCGTCACGGAGCTCCAGTGCCTCGTGCGTGCCCGTGGAGGCACCGGAGGGCACCGCGCCTCGACCAAAGGAACCGTCACTGAGCGTGCAGTCGGCTTCGAGGGTCGGGTTGCCGCGGGAATCGAGGATTTGGCGTGCTTTGAGGGAGACGATGGTGGGCATGGATCTGAGGAGAAAAAAGCGGGAGGATGGTAACACAAAGCCTGACCAGGGAAAGCTGGTCGCAGAAAAGTTTCAGCAATCAGGATTCAGGAAGGTGAAAAGTTTCAGGCAAAATTGTGCACTCCTGCACTTTGGCCTTCCTGATCCCTGAATCTTCCCAACTGATCCCTTTCTCCGGTCACCATCAGGCAATCATCCTCCTCTTCGCCCTCCTATGCAGAACCCCGCAGTACCCCGCCACGAGCGCCGGCGTGATCACCTCGATTCCCATACCCGACCTGGGAAGCCTGTTGGGCTTTTTGATAACCGGCGCGGAGGAACTCGACTGCACTTTGGCGATGAGCGATGGCCGCGAGGAACTGGCGCGCGACGACGCGTTCTTGCTGCTGCCGGCCATCTCGCGGAGCTTCTGGCGCCAGGCCTCCTCGGCGGGATCGGCGGAGGGCCGCAGGTTCTTGCCATCATCGGAGTAGCCGTCGGGCATGCCGGCCACGAGCGTCGGGAGGCCATCCCAGAGGGAGGCACCCAGATTGCGCTGCCAGCCGGTACGGTTCGCATGCATGGAAACAGCCACGAACACGGTGGCGAGCACTGCCAACGACCCCACGCGCTTGATGCGCCGGCGAATCACATGCAGGCAGAACAGCGCGAGCGCGCCGAGCAACAGCACGACGGCGACCACGAGGATTCCCACCGTGTGCTGCAGAACGACCGGAAATTCAAATGCCACCATCTGGATTGCCATCCACAGCAGCGTCAGCGCCATGGGCGCAAAATGCAGGACGCGGAACCAGTAATCGGCGCGATGACGGCGAAGCAACCCGTAGAGCGCGAGCGGATACGCGAGCGACAGAACAAACATCCCCGCCCACGGCAGGAGTGCCTGCGGCATGACCGGCAACGAGCCGAGAAAAAAGCCGGTCACGATCAGGACGACCCCAAGAACAAGAATAAGGACCGTCTCTGTAATATGCTTCAGAGGCATAGGAGGAACATTCTCGTTTCATTGCACCGGTTGTGTCAATTCGTCTTCCCATTGACGAACATATCAAACATGCCACGGCATGCATCGATGTATCGGCTGCTCACCGGCGCTTCTTGCCCGGCAGGTATCTGTTACGGGGATCATCCACACGCTCGCGGGGAAGCACTTCGTAGTGCTTGGCGCGGAAGAGCCGAAGCTGCAGGTATACGTAGATGAGTCCGACGGCAACCCACAGCACCCACAGGAAGCGCATCGCAACAAACTGGATCTGCTCCACCCGGGCCACCACCAGCACGGCTCCCACAATACCCATCCAAAAGCTGACCGAGGACCAGGAACGGCTGAGCTTCTTCGTGACGGGGTTTTGCACGCCCTTGCGCCAGAAACCGATGCCAAACGACGCGGCGACGAGCGCTGCGCACAGGAGCAGGAGTCCCAGCTGCGTCGGCGTCGTGTACGACGCGGCACCGGGGTTCGGATAGAAGAAATAGCGGAGGAGGGAGAGCATGCGGGGAGCCTAATGGACGAATGAACTGGAGGCAACTGGACAACTGAATGTCAATTATCAAACAAGTCGCGAGCGGCGGGTCTTAGCCTGTCCCGAGCCTGACGAGGGATGGGCCCCGACGTTGAGCGCCCTTCGTAGGGAAGGGTGAGCCCGTGAGAGGGGCTGAGTGTACCCTGAGCTTGTCGAAGGGTAGGTGGCCCTTTCACGAAATTATTCGTCAGTCCCCTCCTCTGGCGCCGCCAGTTTCTGCCCCTTCTTCCCTCTCCTGACCGTTTCGAGGATGTGCTGCAGCACGTCTTCCATCTCGCGCTCTTTGAGCGTCCGCGAGGGGCGCAGAAGCAGGTACAGCAAAAACCCTACGATGGGCAGCACTGCCACAAGCCCGATGCTGAAGAACTGGAACCAGAACGACTCGCTCCGGAGGATGGAATCCCGGGTCGTATAGAGCACCAGATACACCGATGCCGCTGCGACGCTCAGCAGGATGAACTGGAGCAGCCGGAGCTGGGGATCGGAGGCGAGAAAGGTGATGAAGGACATGCGGCGACTATAACAGAGCGACGATTGAAGACTGAAGATCAAAGATCGAAAAAGGCTTTTCAATCTTCAGTCTTCGATCTTCGATCTTAGAAATACGGATGCTTCCTCCTCTCCACCACCACGTACACAACCGTCCCCAGCAGCGCCAACACCGCCAGCAGCTGGCTGACCCTGAAGTCGTACGTCTCCAGATCCAGACGCGGCCTAAGCAGCAGGTACCCGCACGTGATCGCGACCAGCGCCCCCTCGTACGTGAAGAACGCGCGCTTGGAGAGTTTCAGCTCGATCGCCGCGAACAGACACAAGCTGGCAAACAGCGCGCCGATCAGAATGAAATCGACCTTGGTGGCCGTGACCGGAATGGTGAAATCCCCGCGGAAGTTCTCCAGGAAGAATGTGGCGATGGATGCGAGCAGAATGCCGATAAGCGTCTCTGCACCTACACGCTTGCTGCGCTTGCGTATCACAAGCAGGACGAAGGTGAGCACGAAGAAGAAGAGCGCGTAATAGAGCTGAACGGGGTGGAGCGGGATGGCGTAACGGATGTCGGGTGCATCGTACGTCACACCCCAGAGCACGTCGGTAGGCCGCCCGTACGCCTTTCCCGAGAGGAACGACCCCACCCACGCGAACACCAGCCCCAATGTGGTGGCAGGCACCAGCGCATCGAGCCACTGGAGGAAAATGGACCTATGCCCGCGGGTCGCAAGGTACAACACCACCCCGATGCCAATGGCACCGCCCAGAAAACTGAAACCGCCGTCGGTGAGAAAGAACACCCGAAGCGGCTCCCGCAGGTAAACCTTGTACTCCGACAGCACCGCCATCACGCGGCCACCCGCCAGAAAAGCGACCACGTACCAGAGCGCATGGTCGCGGAAATGCTGGAGGCTCAGGTTCGCGCTCGAGGAGAGGCGCAGAAAGAACTCCGCCGAGAGCCAGACGCCCAGGAGGGTGAAGACGAGGCCGGACCAAAAGAGGAACGGGCCGATTTCGAGAACCTGAAACATGATGAACAGCGTACCACATGTTTTCCGTAGGGGCGTAGCATGCTACGCCCCTACGGATCACGTGACTGATGCTCACCCAATCGACGCCTCCAGCTTCCTCGCCTTCACGTCACCGGAGAGGCTCGCGACGAATTCATCCACTGTGACCGTCACCTGCTTCTTCGTCTTGACGTTGCGGACGGTGACGCTCTTCGCCTCAATCTCCTTGTCGCCGAGGACGATCAGGTACGGAATCTTCCACGTCTCCCCTTCCCGGATGCGCTTGCCGAGCGAATCGGCGGAGTCGAAGTACTGCGTGCGGATGCCGTGCCCTTTGAGCATCTCATCAAGCTTCATCGCGTGCTCCTCGTGCGCGCCGGCCACCGGTATCACGCCCACCTGCGTGGGGGCCACCCACAGCGGGAACAGGCCCGCGTGGTGCTCGATGAAAATGGACATGAAGCGCTCCAGCGACCCCATGATGGCGGCGTGGATCATGACGATGCGCTCCCGGGCGCCCGTTTCGTCGATGCAGAAGAGGTCGAAGCGCTCCGGCATGTTGATATCGAGCTGGATCGTGGCGACCTGCCACTCGCGGCCGATGGCGTCTTTGGCGATGAAATCGACCTTGGGACCATAGAACGCGGCCTCGCCGGGCGATTCGAAGAAGTCGGCCTTGCGGTCTTCCGCGATGGAGCGGATTTCGGCTTCGGCGCGCTTCCACATCTCGGGCGTGCCCAGGTATTTCTCGAACTGCGCGGGGTCGTGGAGCGACAGGCGCACGCGGAGCTTGCCGAATCCGACCGTCTCGTAGAACGTGTCGACGATCTCCCAGATCTTCAGGATTTCCTGCTTGGCCTGCGAGGGGCGGCAGAACACGTGCGCATCGTCCTGCGTGAAGGCGCGGACGCGGCTGAGGCCGTGGAGCTCGCCGGTCTGCTCGTCGCGGTAGCACGTGGTTGTTTCCGCATACCGCTGCGGCATGCTGCGGTAGCTCCGCTGGTTGCTGGCGAAGATCTGCGTATGGTGCGGGCAGTTCATGGGCTTCATGCAGAAGTCGTGCCCCTCGCGCGTGCGCACGTGGAACAGGTCATTCTGGAATTTGTCCCAGTGGCCGGAAGCCTGATATAGCTCGCGCTTCGTGATGTGCGGGATCGTCACGCGCATGTAGCCCTTCGCCTGACGGAGCTGCCATACGTAGTCATCGAGCAGGTTCCGGAGCAACGTGCCGCGCGGCGTCCAGAGCGGGAGCCCCGGGCCGACCAGTTCGCTGAACGTGAACAGATCGAGTTCCTTCCCGAGCTTGCGGTGATCGCGCTTGCGGGCTTCCTCCAGGACCTTCAGGTACTGATCCAGCTCCGCCTTCGACGGGAACGCCGCCACATAGATGCGGGTGAGCTGCTCGCGCTTCTCATCCCCTCTCCAGTACGCCCCGGCGAGCGTCATGATTTTGAACGCGTCGACGGGAATTTCCTTGAGGCTTTCGACATGCCCGCCGCGGCAGAGATCGGTGAACGCCTCCTCGCCCTTCGGGCCGATGTTCACGTAGTGCGTCACGGTCTTCACGCCCTCGTTCTTTTCCAGGTCCTCGATCAGTTCCACCTTGAACTGCTGGCCGCGCCCCTTCCAGTACGTCTTCGCCTCGTCGGTCTTGAGCGTGTCGGCGCGGAAGGTCTGGCCCTGGTGGATGATCTTCTTCATCTCCTTCTCGATGGCCGGGAATTCGCTCTCGGAGATCGGCGTCTCGAACATGAAATCGTAGTAGCAGCCATACTCGATGGGCGGGCCGATCGTGATCTTCGTCGTTGGCCAGAGTTTGAGCACGGCCTGGGCGAGGACGTGCGCCAGCGAGTGACGGAGCGCGTGGAGTTCGTCGGGGGTGAGGGTTTTGTCCATAGGGTGAGAGTGTAAAGGAGTTGCAAAGAAAAGGAACCTCGTCGCAAGGGAGGCTCTGTATGCACGCACGAGAGCCGCCCCTAGAGGGTCGTGGTCGTCGTCGTGGTGACAGTCGAGCAATGCATACGGAAAGCATACATCGCCGATCGAAAGAGGCAACACGCCACGCGCGTGACTGCCGGATTGTGGCATCAGAGCCCCCCCTTGGAGCTCGGCCGTTTGGTGCCGCGCATGAGGTGCGGGCCGGTATCGACAAAACCTCCGACAGTCCAGCCTTCTTCTGCCGCCGAATTCGTTTGGGACCTGTGGCCCGGATGCTGTGCCGCCCTGCCCTTCCACTTCCACTCCTCACGGCGATCCTCGTCATCCGGTTCCTCGAGCGGGTTATTCATCCGGTCAAGACACGCGACCAGAAGCTCCTGCACGGTAAAAATCATTTCCATGAGTTCAAAGGAAAACTTCTTCGTGTTCCGCATTTCCTCGAAGGCGGCCGAAAGCCATTGCGTGAAAACGGGATCGATTGAGCCGTGGAATCGCGCTCGCAGATCGGTATTGATCCCGGTGATAGTTGCCATGGCACGAAATCCCCAGTCGATAATCTCTTTTTCCAATTTCAGCAGCCTCTTCGCGTACACGCTTTCAGCGTTCGGCAACCCGATTGTAGATTCCTGTTCCTCCTTCCTCAGCGCTTCCCACTCATCAAGTTTCTGTCCAAAAGTATTCATTAGTACACAATACTTGTTTTTTTTATTTTGTCAAAATTTTCCTCACATCCTTGATAGGCAGGGCATGCAGAAAGCTGCATGCGAATCGCCCCTGGGGGTATTGATCATTTTTCGACCGCACCGACTTCGATCTC
>CAYTEH010000002.1:0-80493 GCA_964436765.1 uncultured Candidatus Peribacteria bacterium | reverse complement strand
AGGCTCAAACGGCCCCTGCCGAAACAGTGGTGCCGCTGAAAGTAAAAACGCTCTCCCGCCTGCGCGAGTTTTTCCTGGGCAAAGAAAGTTTGGTGAGTATGGGCGTACTCACAGTTATGTCTGCCGGCATAACATTTGGCCTCTATCACTACACTTCTGCACTTAATTTACAACGAATGAAAGATAAGACTGCCTCTGTAGCAGCCACTGGTGCGGCATGGTTTTCACTCAAAGATCTTAATGCACTTAGGAAAGAAGAAGACTGGAAAAAGCCCGAATGGGAACAAACTGTAAAAAAATTGACTGAGATCCGCGAGAATAATAGCAACATAACATTTGCATACATCATTCGAAAAATATCTGAAACTCAGATGGAATTTGTAAGTGATTCACATTCACTAAATCCATATGCGAACGTGGATGACAATTTTGCTAATAATGTAGACGCAAACAGCGATGGTAAAATTGACCCAGAAAATGAAGACAAATTACAATGGCCCGGCCAGTTATATCCTTCACCTCCCAAAGAAGCTTTCTTGGCATATGAAGGCACAACAGCAAGTGAAATTTATACGGATCAATGGGGAACCTATTTGACGGGATACGCACCTATTCTCGATTATGAAGGGAAAACAGTGGCTGTTCTGGCAATTGATATGAAGGCTACTGAATTAGATAAAATGAATGCACAAACTTTTGCACCTATTTTATATTTCTTTGCAATTTTGATGCTCTTCGCAGTCGTCAGACTTGCCGCGTTCAATAAGTCATTGTTCAGGGAAGTCTGGAATGTACTTCGCATACGACACTTTCTTTTAATTATCATCCTGTGCGCGCAAATTACATTCTTTGCGACCGTAGGCCTGTATTATTACACACTTGATTTGATGAAAAGAGATATTGGCAACCGGCTAATGTCTATTGCTGCGACAGCAAGCACTCAGTTCGATCCTGCGGAACTGGAACAATTCCATTTTGCCAGAGATATGCAAAGTGATTCATATCAAAAGGTATACTCCAAGCTTAATGAAATCCGATCAAAAAACCCCGGCGTGCTGTTTGTGTACATTATGAAATCGATAGAAAAACCAAACTTATGGGAATTTATAGCCGACGCCGATGCAAACTGGGATATTGCATTCACTCCTACAGATTTCAATAGTGATGGTGAGTTAACTGGAGCCGATGAAAATAGCCCTCCCGGAGTCCGATACTACGCTATTGATGATGCAACCATTAAAGGCTTAGAAAAACCGACTTATTCAAAAGACTTTTTTACTGATCAATGGGGAGAGTTTTTATCCGGCTATGCACCTATAAGAAATAAAAATTACACGTCTAATATGCTTCTGGGTGTAGACATGAGTTCTAAGGAAATACGTGAACAGATTGAAAAGAAATTTTTTCCGCCAATTTGGATTTTAGGCCTGTTTACATTATTTTCTAGCTTTTGGGTTCTAGTAATCGAGGTGTTTAAGAAAAAGGATACAAATTTAAAACAATTGAATATTGGCATTTGCGATGCCTAGGCACATTTTATATTTGAGATGCAATGATAGCTTGTCACCCTTTTTGACGCTTCGTTGTACAATAGGTATGTAGATGAGCATGCAATATGCATGGCTTGAAGTAAGAGTTGATTTGTCAGAAAAAAAGGGTTTTTGTAATTTTTATTGCAGTTATTTTTCCCCCTCTTTTGGCGACAAAAGTAATTGTATGCAACACAATGGTGAACTTTAATTGCGGGATATGCACCGATAAAAGATTTATCCGATAAAACGCATGCAATACTGGAGGTAGATGCAGATGCCTCTCAGATTGATCAAGAATTACATTCAAAGTTAATTTTTTGGCTTTGGTTTATTGCTGGCCTCACGATTCTGATCTTTGCATATCATATGACTAAAAAACTTTCGAAATAAGAATCTATATGGAATATAAATTGAATAGGTTAAAATGAACCGCATGCGTATCTGGGGTTTTGCTTATGCGATTTCAGCGGCAATTATATGGGGACTTTCATACACAATTGATCAGAAAATCTTGCAACACTCATCCCCGGTATTTTTGATTTTTGTAAATGCACTGATCACTTTTGTTTTAGTAGCGCCTGTTATTCTCTTTAATGGAGATCATAAATTTTTTCTCCAAGCAGATAAAAATACACTATTACTAATCATTTTTGCTCAAATTCTTGCAGTTCTTGCTAGTTTTTTTATTCTGTCAGGTATCAAAATACTAGGTGCGTCTTTGGCATCAATTTTTGAAATTATGTATCCGTTCTTTGTGATTCTTTTTTCTTATTTAATGTTCGGTGGAACGTTCAATATTTATTTTTGGATAGGAAGTAGTCTTTTATTTGTAGGCTCATTAATTTTAGTGACAAAAACTTAGAAAATAATAAATAATTAATACTTTCTATTTACTTTTTCTTTTATATACCAGCTCAAAAAGTCTTTATTTTTTTTAAGAAAATTCCTATTTTTCCAAGCTGTTCCATCTATTTTTTTCCGACAATTTTTGGATCCACATTTGCAGTAAAACCAACCTTCACTTGTCGTTTCTGTAGTATCATAATCAAAATAAAGTTCCTCGCCTTTTTTTATATTCCTTCTCGAAACAATTGCTATTTGTCCTTTGACCCCCACATTGGGTTCGCAGCTATGGTTAAAAAATTCTGAATCATCAAGCCCATTAGGATTAACAGGACCAAGATAAAATCCATCGTAAACTGAAACAGTGTGAGTAGAAAAGTGTGGATGCTTTCTACTTAAAGAATCTACTTCTTTAGCGCTGTAGATAATTCCTCCCCACAAAGAAACGACTTCATTTTTCTTAATGTCTTTCTTAGCAAAAATTCCAAAGCCCTGGACAGGGGACTGCTTGACAAAACACTTTGGCGATAAATAAGAATGAAGCTTCATTAAAAAAACGATAGAGGTAAAAATTATAGGGCTAAATTGCGATCTTGCACATCAAATTAATGTCTAAATATACCTTCATAATAGAAGACATTTTTGCTATAATGGTTAGATTCAAATGCTAACCATGAGCCCAAAATCAACAACGGCCTCTAGTAAGGAATTTAACCCTAACAGAAGCTATCTTTTGCTTCTGCTAAGTATTTTCGTGATGGTCAGCATTGCGATTTTTATTTTTCTACAAATAAGGGTACTATTTAAACAAAGTCTGCAAGACAGAGTCGGAGCAATAGTGCAAACTGCAGCATTGAACTTTAAGCCAAGCGAGCTAGATCAAATTAAAAGCGGAAGTGAAAATACTTCGGTTTACATAAACACCGTGCTCGAACTGCAAAAAATAAAAATAAGAAATCCTTCTCTCAGGTTTATTGATATATATCGAAGAACTCAAGAACCCCATTTATTCGAGTATGTAGCCGACTCGAATTCTATCCGACCTGGCGTGCCAATTGATGATAATGGTGACGGCGTAATAGATGAGATGGACGAAACAATTTTTCCTGGAGAAATTTATGAAGCGCCAAAAGGATCAACATTTATTGAAAATGCTTTTATTACAACCGATGTTGCAGACAATTTGGAAGAAAGCCAATGGGGATATACATTGGATGCTAGTGCTCCAATTTTCGATCCCCGGGGAGAAACAAATTATGCATTAAATATATCTGTTGATGTAACGGAATACGTAAAACAAACAAATATCGCTTTGATTCCATTTATAATTTTTGTAATTGTTTTGATACTCGACCTAGTTGTATTGACCCTGTCACTAGTAAAAATGTGGAAAGCACGAGTAGATGACCTCAAAGAACTCGACCGTCAGAAAGACGAACTGCTTTCGATCGTCAGCCACCAGCTGGCAACCCCGGTCACTTCCATCAAGTGGTACCTGGAAATGATGCTGGATGGCGACTTGGGCAAGCTTTCGAAGGAACAAGAAGAGAGCGTGAAGGGCATGCAGCATATTTCCGCAGACCTTTCGGATCTTGTGAGCATGATCTTGGACGTGAGCCGCATCCAGCTTGGCCGCATGAAGATCGAGAAGCAGAAGCTAAGCTTGCAGGACTTCTTCAAGGAGATCCTGGAAGTGATCGAGCCCAAGGCGAAGGAGAAGAAGATCAACCTTGTAAAAGACATGCCTGCTCAGTTGCCGGATGCCATGCTCGATAAGCGCTACACGCGCATGACAGTGGAGAACCTGCTCACAAACGCCGTGAAGTACACGCCTGCCGAAGGGAAGGTGACACTCGACCTGAAGATCAAAGACAATGTCCTCCACTGCAAAGTCTCCGACACGGGCGTGGGTATCCCGAAGGCCGACCAGGACAAGATCTTCGGCAAGATGTTCCGTGCCAGCAACGTCCGCAACTCCATCGACGGTAACGGTTTCGGCCTGTACGTCGCCAAGGGTGCCATCGAGTCCCAGGGCGGCAAGATCTGGTTCGAAAGCACCGAAGGCAAAGGCACGACGTTCTTCATTGAGTTGCCGTTGGCCTAACAAAAGCGGCTATTCAGCCCTTTAGCTTAAAGCAATAGTTTTTGACTATATATAATTTTATTGTAAATTATAAATGTGTCCGCACCATCAACAATCAACACCGACGGTATCCGCCACTACAGGGAAACTGATGGCGGGGTCGAGCTATGGTTCCCGAAGGGCCAGGAATTGTCGCAACAGGAATGGCTTCGGGTGAAAGCGCAGAGAAATGCCCAAACGATCCGCGTCGCCGAAGTTGAGCTTCTGACCGTACGCGTGCAACGATGCGTGGAACAGATGCGGAAGGGTTTCGGAGGCATGCTCAAAAGCCTCTTTGGCGCACGCACCCCGGAAACAACACTGCATATTCCCGGCACGAACGGGAAGATGTCGGACCGCACTGCCATCGTATCCGAAGGATTGCGTCCTGCGTATCTGATACAGAACACGGCACCCGCGGTCACGGAACAATCGATACGCGCATGCATCGCAAACATCCTGACTCTGGAACCGCTGGGCGACCAATGGCTTCTGGAGACTGACGGGCTTCCGAAGCGCGCTCTTTCGCCGTTGCATCGGGAGATGAAAGAAAAAAGCGATGAAATCATCGACGCGCTTAGGCATTTCGGATCAATCGTGTACGACCGTTGCCCCGATTTCATAGAACAGGTCTGCGTGCTCTTCAAAAATGTGCACGGAAGCGTATCGATGATCCAGGATGCAGCGCGGACTCCGGCCTATGCCCTGAGCTTTGTGAGGCAACACAATGCAATCGTCGCCGCGATGAGGCACATTGGAAAGATGGCTGGAAAAAACCTGCATCTGTTTTTGGAAGGGATGTACGCCGGGGAGGAAGACAACATCGTCGGGAACTATGCACAGTCCGTTCTTGATACAAATGTCACGATGGAACAAGCCGCCCAGAACGTAGAGAAGGATCCCTCTGCAGCGCACCGAATGTTCACACATATGGCAACATGCATGGAAAAGGACAGAAGCGATGAACAGGTGCAGCTCATGGCTGGCCTGTTCGATCACCTGATCGGCGAAACACGCTTTCTCCTCGAATGGGTACGTAGCGGTGTAGACCTGAAAGGCCGGGTCCACGGGATGGCCACCATGCGCCGAAGACAAGGAGGGCAAATGCTGAGAGGTGGCGCAAAATCGGCCGAAGAATATATCGCGCACAGGAATACGGACCTGGACCTCACGCACCGCCACCTGGTTTCGGACATGGAAAAGGCAAGCGCACCGGGCACGTACCAGATGGTGGTACTGGGCGGCGGGCACTTCCGCAGCGGTACGCCTTCACTGGTAGAGGTGAAATACGGATTAGTGCGCTCGAAAGCACCCTTTCTGCTCGAAAATTACCTGGAACAAAGCACTGCTCTTTCGGGCACGCGCTTGATCGTGCTGGAACCTAATCATTATATGGAAGCATCTGATGATAGATGAATAAAGTAACGACGTTCTTTATTGAACTACCGTTGGCATGATTCCGACGATGTGGTGATGATGGATGTTGAGCGCCCCTTGACAAAACAAAAACGGAAAGTTCATAGTATAAGGTTTTTATGGTTTTCTCCATTCCGGGCCAGGGTGAGCTCGATATCGACACCATCATCCTCGACCTCAACGGAACGCTCGCGATCGATGGCAAGGTCATTGACGGTGTCAAAGAGCGGATCGAGGCGTTACGCGCCCTCGCTCTGCGATTGTTCCTCTTCACCGGCGACACGCACGGGAACGCCGCCGAAATCGCGCGTGAGTTGCAATTGGAAGTGCGCGTGACCAAAAGCGCGCTTGCGAAGGCGGAGGAGGCAGTGAAGCTCGGCGCCGATACAGCCGCGGCCATCGGCAACGGGCGCATCGATGCGAAATTGTTCGAAGTGGTCCGCTTGCGCATCCTCACCCTCCAGGCCGAGGGCGTGCACCGCGAGACGCTTTTGAATTCGGACATCATCGTCCCCACCATCAACGACGCGCTTGACCTGTTCCTAAAACCCCAGCGGCTGATCGCGACCATGCGGACGTGAGTGCGACTCCCCTACCGTCAATCCGCAGCGGAGTGACGTGCACCCCGCTGCGGACGATTGGTTAGACGTTTTTATTTAGAAACCGGCGCACTCTGGGAGCGCGACGGCCGAGATCTGCTCGCAGGCAGGGTTCGATTCGCCGTTGCGGCACTGGTCGTTGCCGCTCTGGCCCGAGACCATGTCGTTGCCTGCCGCACCGCCGTCCATTTTGTCGTTGCCGGTGCCGCCCTGGAGCAGGTCGTTTCCGGACCCGCCGCAGACGATATCGTTGCCATCTTTGGCATTGATGAGATCATTGTCGGCCTGGCCGGCGATGAAGTCGTTGCCCGCGCCGCCGTCGATCATGTCGGGGCCGCTCATGCCGCAGATGGTGTCGTTGCCGCCGTTGCCATTGATCATGTCGGCGTTATTGGTCCCCACGATCACGTCATTGCCCGAGGCGCCGTTGAGCGTTCCCGTAAAGTTCTGGCCGTTCTGCGGGCCTCCCACTATCTTGTTGGCCCCGTTCACGTAGATCGTGGCCGTCATGCCATTACACGTGGGAACCGCAGCCACCGAGCTGCTGGAAGAGGAAGCCACGCTGGAGCTGGACGAAGCCGCGCTCGAGGTGCTGCTGCTGACGCTGGATGACGAAGAGGAGGAACCTCCCGCGCACCCCGTCGCGAGCGTCGAGACTTCACCGGCCGCGAGGGCGCGGTCGTAGATGCGGATGTCGTCGAGCAGGCCGTTGAAGGCAGGCTGCGCGAGGTACTTGCCGAAGAGGAGGTCGCTATTGGAGGTGATGTTGCCCACCGCAGCGGTGTTGCTGCCGGCGAGGACGCCGTCGACGTAGGTATCGATCGTCACGTTGCCCGCGCTGCGGGTGAACACGCCCGTCACCTGGTGCCAGGCGCCGTTGAGCACGGCACCCGGTTTGGAGGCGTCGTTCGAGCCACCGTCACCGTACCCGAAGTAGTTCACCTGGTTGCTGCTGTAGTAATAGAGGCCGTAGCCGCGGTTGCCCGGGCCGGCGGTGGTGAAGTCGCCCATCACGGAGCGGTCGCCGCTGGTCGTCTTGCTCCAGAGCGATGCTGTGAAGGATCCCGTGCCAAACTGGAGGCTGCTGCTGCCCGCCACCCTCACCTGGTCATCGGTACCGTCGAAGGAGAGCGAGTACGGGTTCGGTCCGCCGATGGAGGGGACATCCGTGCTCCATGCGGGGCCGTTCTCGAGCGTGCCCGTGTGGCCGTTGCCCGAGGAATCGGCCGTGGAGGTGCCGGTTCCTTCATCGAATTTCCAGTACCCGACGAGCCCCGTGACGGGGCAGGAGCCCACGGAGGAGGTGCTGCTGGACATGCTGCTGACGCTGGAAGAGGTCGCAGCAGAGGAGCTGGAGGAAGACACGACGGGCGTGAATGCCACGGCGTCGGCCACGATGTAGTTACCCGTGGCGGACGCAAGCTGCACGCGGCCGTTGCCGCTGAAGCTGTACGTACCCAGGAGCTTCCAGTAGGGCTGCGAAGCTGCATCGGTCTGCGATCCGCACGGCGAGCCGTCGGAGCTCTTGAGCCCCTGGTTCACGGCGAGGGGTGCGCCGTTGAGCTGGCTGGCGCCCGAGTAGACGTTGTAGCTGGCCGTGCCGCGGCTGGAGTCGCAGATATACGCGACATACACGTTGTAGTTGCCGCTGAGCGCACCGGCCGTGGTCCAGTCGAAGGTCTGGGCGCCGTATGCGCCGGGGATGGAATAGTTATCGCCGCCCACCGTATAGGCCAATATCTGCTCTGCGCCGGACGTGTTCACGTCGTAGGAACCCCATCCGGAGGAGGGCACGGCCGTGCCGGACGCATTGAAATCGGAGGCCATGGCGCCGTCATCGATCACCACCGTCTTCGTGCCTGCGTAGAGGGCGGGAGCACCGAGACCCGCTTCGCCGTCACCGTTCACGGACGTGACGCGGTACCAGTAGTGGGTATTTGCGCTGACCGTATCGGTGTAGGTAAGGCCCGGGCCGCTGAAGACGGGCGCGAAGGTAACGTTATCGGGCGAGCGGTACACGTTGTACGATGTCGCGCCTGGAACGGCTTTCCAGTCCACTTTCACCTGCGTCGTGTCCTCTTCCACCCAGAAGAGAGGCGCGGCGGGCAAAGTGGCCGAGCTCATGGAGAAGTTATCAAACACGAAGCCATTGCCACTCGTGCCGGGCGCGGCCGTGCCGCCTGCGCGGAAGAGGAGGGAGTCGGTCGTGCGCGGGGTCTGCTCCGCGGACGCTTCGCTGTCGTAGCGGTAGTAGTTCTCCCAGCTCGTGCCCGTGTGCACAAGGTTTCCATCGATATAGATTTTCACGACGTCATTGGAGGGACCGTCGACAAAATCCATCGCGATCTTTGCGGTGTGGGACGTGGCGCGGGAAAGGCCCGTGGCCACCACTGTCGGGACGAAGGTGGCGGGGTTCGTGGTGCCCTGCACATCGTAGAACGTCACGTTGATGCCCGCGGGGGTATCGCCGAAGCCGAGGTAGCTCATGCGGGAACCGTCGCCGCGGTCGGGCGAGACGGACACGAAGAGCCCCGGTTGCTCGGTAGCTACCGTGGTGCCGATATCGAACTGCGCCTCGAAGTGCGTCTGGCGCGTGCCACCCGAGAAGCCGTTGGCCGTAGCGGATGTTTCACCCGCTTCGTTTGCATTGGACGGCGAGAAGGTCTGGTCGCCGAACGAACCGCTGGTGACGGCATTCGAGAGCCGGAGCGACTTGCAGCCGAAGGCGTAGCCGTACTCGTTATCCACGACCGCCTGGTCGTAGCCGCCGGTCACCTGCCAGCCGCCCTGGCCGTTGACGCTGCCGAGCGTAAAAGAATCGAACGTGCTCCCGTTACAGGCGGGCGCGGCAAAGACGGAGATCAAGAACGTGGACGACGCGACGGCCGCCACGCAGGATCCCGCCAACAATGTGCGATATGTCTTCTGCATATGTGGGAAGAAGGGAAATAGGGAAATAAATCTAATAAGGATGACACTACCCGTTCCCATCCATTACAAAAAAGGGGAGGTTATCGAAATGTGTATGCAGATGTCTTGCGTGTTTACTACATTTAATGAAGCGTCATAGAAAGTGTGATTGTTCATCGACGACAGTCCATTGCAACAGCGCGAATGCAATAAGAGAGAAATGGCCTACATTTCACCTTGTGTTGCGCTTTTAGAAGGTGTACGTTTGTTCACCTGTCACATCAACCTTCCACCCCTACTATGAATTCCATGATCCCATTCGAACAAAGCAGAATCCGCAAAATTTGGCATAACGAGCAGTGGTATTTTTCTATTGTCGACATTGTCGCTGCACTCACGGATCAAGCGGATTATCAAACGGCAAGGAAATATTGGAACAAACTTGCAGAAAGATTGAAAGAGGAAGGAAATGAGTCGGTGACAAATTGTCACCGACTGAAATTAATGGCTGCGGATGGCAAAAAATACGAGACGGATGTCGCCAATGTTGAGACCATGCTGCGACTGATTCAATCAGTTCCGAGCAAAAAAGCGGAACCAATAAAACTCTGGCTCGCAAAAGTAGGCACCGAGCGTATCGCCGAAATCCAGGACCCGTCACAGGGGGTGGACCGTGCGCGGGAACTCTGGAAGAAACATGGGCGAAGTGAGAAGTGGATCCAGCAACGCATGATGGGTCAGGAGACCCGGAACAAACTCACCGATTACTGGAAGGATCATGATGTACAGCCGGGTGACGAATATGCGATCCTCACGAATATCATTCATCAGGAATGGTCTGAGCTGACCGTGAAAGGCCACAAAGAGATCAAGAGCCTGGGGAAATCCCATAACCTGCGCGACCATATGAACGAGGCTGAGTTGATTTTGACCGCTCTCGCGGAGCTTTCCACCCGTCAAATTGCAGAGAGCATGGAAGCCCGGGGACTGGAGAAGAATAAAATTCCTGCGAAGCAGGGAGGACAGGTTGCGAAACATGCGCGGAAAGAGCTGGAATCGAAGACCGGAAAAAGCGTGATATCCGGAGAGAATTTTTTGCCAAAGAGAACGTCTGGAAAACGACAAAAGCGCCTGCGTTGAATCTCGGCAATCCCCGCTCTCACCCCACCGCCGTCACCCACTCCATCGTCTCTTTGCTGATCACGCCTTCCTTCTGCAGCTTCTGGGCCGCCTTCTCGAACGTGCACATGCCGATCGACTCATTGGTCTGGAGCACCGATTTGAGCTCCTGTGCGCGGCTGTCGCGGATGATGTTGGCTACTGCGGGCGTGTTCACGAGCACCTCGCGCAGCGCCACCCGTCCCCCGCCCTCTTTGGGCACGAGCCGCTGGGCGACGACGGCCTTCAGCGACAGCGAGAGCTGGCTGCGCACCTGCGCCTGCTGGTGCGGCGGGAACACGTCGATGATGCGGTCGATGGTCTGCACCGCGTTGGGCGTATGCAGCGTGGCGAAGATCAGGTGACCGGTTTCGGCGAGCGTGAGCGCCGCGGCGATGGTTTCGGGGTCGCGCATCTCGCCCACCATCACGATGTTCGGGTCCTGGCGCAGGACGTGCTTCAGCGCCTCCGGGAACGAGAGGAAGTCATCCCCGTACTGGCGCTGGCGCACCGCGCCTTTGCCCGCCGGGAACAGAAATTCGATGGGGTCTTCGAGCGTGATGACGTTCACACCGCGCTCGGCGATGATGGCGTTGATGATCGACGCAAGGGAGGTCGATTTGCCGCTGCCCGTGGGGCCGGTGAAGAGGATGAGCCCCTCGCGCAGCTGCGAGAACTTGTCCGTGAGCTCTTTGAGACCGAGCGCCTCGGGCGTGGGGATGGCAGTGGGGATGAGGCGGGCGACGATACTCACGTTGCCGCGCTCCACCGCGCAGTTCACGCGGAAGCGCACGCCATCGGGAAGCATGTACGAACTGTCCATTTCCTTCTGTTCCATGAAGCGCTTGAAGGCCGCGGCATCGAGGATGGTCTTGCAGATCTGCTCGGCCTGCGCGGCGGTGAGGATCTGCGTGGTCTGGGCAACGAGTTCGCCATCGATGCGGAAGAGGATGGGGGAATCCACCGCGATGTGGATATCGGATGCACCAAGGGACTGAGCCTTTGCGAACACTTCGGTGGCGATGGAGGAGTTCATGTGTATGAGAGGTATCAAGATGTCATTGTGAGCGAGCTTGCCCTGAGCAGTGCCGAAGGGAACCATGACATTGACACATTTAGGCACCAACTGCCTCTTGCACAGTAGTAATTACCTCGGCCGGATTGGTCCTATATTTCAGGAAGGTGCTGGTAGCCCCCAGTTGTTTTGCCTGGTCGATCTCGTGATCGTCCATCGAGGCCGTGATGACGTACACCGGCGTCTCGGCATTGGGCGAACCGGGCTTGGCCGCGAGGATCTCGAGGCCGCTTTTGTGCGGCAGGTTCAGGTCCAGAAGAATCACGTCGAAACGGGCCTTCTGCATGGCGTCCATGCCGGCCTGGCCGTCGTGCTCCACCGTGACATCGTAGCCAAGATGGGAAAACTTCAGCTTCCATACATGGGCGATGGCCTCCTGGTCTTCCACGACGAGTATCGACTTTTTCATAAGTTGAAGGGATAAAAATCAAATAATTATACCCGAAAAACAGCCGAAAAACAATGTAATGCACTTCAAAAAATGCTTCTGGCAAGTGCCAGAAAATCCTGGAAAAGCTTGGTCGACGTATGCTGGTATGCCATGCTCTTCTCTCTTTCCGCCCCTTTTTCTATGCGAAAGATGTTTCCGCTGTTTTTGTGTCTGCTGCTCGTGCTGGTCCCCATGCTCTCGGCTGCCGAAGATGGCGACCTTGTGCCGAAACCCAAGGGCATAAAAATTCCAGGCCAGTACATCGTCATGCTGAAAGACGGAGCGGATGCGGCAGCTATTGCCAACGAGATCACTGCGAAGAACAAAGGAAAAGTGAGCATGCTGTTCCAGCATGTGCTGCACGGCATGACGGTGAAGATGGACGATATGCAGGCGATGATGCTCCGGTTCAACCCGAACGTGGAAGGCGTGTTTCAGGATGAAGAAGTGACGATGTTCCAGAGCACCCAGGGAATTCCGACCGGCATCGACCGCGTGAATGCGGAGAACAAGACGAACAAAGGAACCGGCGTGGAAGTCGCTGTGCTCGATACCGGCATCGATACCACCCACCCCGACCTCGCTGCCAACATCCTCGGCGGCAAGAACTGCTCCACCGGAACGAGCTTCGAGGACGGCAACGGACACGGCACGCACGTGGCGGGCACCATCGCGGCGCTCGATAACGGCGTGGGGGTGGTGGGGGTGGCTCCCGAAGCAAAGCTCTGGGCCGTCCGCGTGCTCGACAATAACGGCTCGGGCAGCTGGAGCAGCGTGATCTGCGGCATCGACTGGGTCACTGCGAACGCCTCGCACATCAAGATCGCCAGCATGAGCCTGGGCGGCGGCGGCTCCGCGGGCAGCAGCTGCAACAGCTCGCCCCTCCGCAAAGCCATCTGCAACGCGGTCAATGCCGGCGTCACCTTTATCGTTGCCGCAGGAAACGACGGCAGGAACCTTTCCGGCTTCGTCCCGGCCGCCTTCCCGGAAGTCATCGTCGTCTCGGCTCTCGGCGACAGTGACGGCAAGCCGTGCGGCCTGGGCCCCAAGACGAGATACAGCAACGATGATGCATTCGCGAGCTTCAGCAACTATGCCTCGAGCAGCACCGACAAAGCGCGCCTCATCGGTGCCCCGGGCGTCAGCATCAAATCGACCTGGAAAGGCGGGCTCTATAACACCATCAGCGGCACGAGCATGGCCACCCCGCACGTCAGCGGTGCCGCCGCGCTCTATATCAAGACGAACACCGGCGCGACCCCCGTACAGGTGAAGAACGCGCTCTTCGCTGTGGCCGAAAAGGACAAGACGAACATGAACGGCGAATGTACGGGCACGAAGAAGAGCCACACCGGCGATATGCGCCACGCGGAACCGGTACTGAGGGCCGACGCCCTCTGAAGTTTGAAATCCGAAGATCGAAGGTCAAAACATTTTGGCCTTCGATCTTTGAGCTTGGGATTTACTCCTCGGTGTTCCTGCACAGCTTCATCACCATTTTGCACAGCTGGTTCATGCCTCCGAGGCTGAGGCCCCGCGCGTCGGCTTCCTCTTCCCAGTAGGTGATGGTCTCGGCCTGCGACGCGCTTCCGAACGCCTCTTCGTCCTCTTCGAGGGCGCGCTTGCAGAAGTTCACGCGTTCTGCGAGGAGGTCGATCAGCTGCTCGTCGATCTTCTGGAGTTGGTCCTGGATGTCGTGGGGTACTGGCATATCGCAGGCTTATGTATCGGCAAAACTGAATGAGTGCAATAGGATGGAATTGACAGAGGATGAGAAGGTGAACTGAGTGGTATCTGTGGCAAAAAGGGAGCATGTGAATTGCCGAATGGCCAGATGGCCAATTGACCATCCGGCCATTCGACGATCTGACCATCTGACCATCATGCTAGGATACCCCCATGAACCACGCTGAAGCTCAGAAACGCGTACAGAAGCTGAAAGCTGAAATCTGGCGTCTGAACCGTGCGTATTTCATCGAGGACACATCGGACGTGTCGGAAGATGTCCGCGATTCGCTGAAGCAGGAACTAATCGCGCTGGAAACGGAGTATCCCGACCTTGTGACGCCCGACTCCCCCACCCAGCGGGTCGGCGCGCCGCTCGATGGCCGCCTCCCCAAAGTGCGGCACATGCATGCGAAAGAATCGCTGCAGGATGCATTCAGCAGGGAAGATGTGGAGGAATGGTTCGATCTGATGCGCCGGTTCCTGGGGAATATGGAGATGGAGTTCGAGGTGATCGGCGAATTGAAGATCGATGGGCTGAATATCACGCTCCTCTACGAAAAATCCGAAGACCGAAATCCGACGGTCAACACGTACCGGTATGTGAGGGCAGTGACGCGCGGGAATGGCGTCGAAGGCGAGGATGTGACGCACACGGTGCGGACGATCGGCAGCATTCCCCTCTCGATTGATTTGTCATCCCGAGCGGAGACGAGGGACGACAAATCCATTCTGCCCAAATATCTGGAAATATCCGGCGAGGTCTACATGACCAAAGCCGCGCTGGAGAAAGTGAACAAAGACCTGGAAGAAGACGAAAAATTCGCGAACCCCCGCAACGCCGCCGCGGGCACCGTCAGGCAACTCGATCCCGAAGTGGCCGCGCACCGGGACCTGCGGATGCTCTGCTACACGCTCGACGCGGGAGCGGCCGACGCGTTGGGACTCACGTCGCAACAAGCGGTCCTCGACTGGTTTCTGGAGGTGGGCTTACCCGTCAATCGTGGCTACAGGATCTGCAAAACGCTCAAGGACATCTGGAAAGCATACGACGCGACGGGCAAGGAGCGCGCATCGCTCCCCTACGACATCGACGGTCTGGTGCTGAAGGTGAACGACCGGAGGATCCAGCGCGACCTGGGCTCCACCGCAAAGGCGCCTCGGTGGGCACGTGCGTACAAGTTCCCGGCCGAAGAGAAGACCGCGCAGGTGCTCGACATCGTCCTGCAGGTCGGCCGCACGGGCGCGATCACCCCGGTCGCGCATCTGACGCCGACGCAGCTCGCCGGAACCACGGTGACGCGCGCGACGCTCCACAACGAAGACGAGATCATCCGCCTCGGCGTGCACCTGGGCGATACCGTGGTGGTGCGCAAGGCGGGCGACATCATCCCCGAGGTGATGCAGGTACTGGAGAACCTCCGCCCTGCCGGCGCGAAACCGTTCCGCTACCCCAAACACTGCCCGAGCTGCGGGACGGATCTGATCCGCGAAGAGGGGGAGGTGGCACACCGGTGCCCCAACCCCAATTGCGGCGCGCAGCAGCAGGAGCGCATGGAACACTTCGTCTCGCGCTACGCATTCAATATGGAAGGTGTGGGGAAGGAGACGATCGAGGCGCTGATCGCAGACGGGTTCGTGGACGATCCGGCCGATATTTTTACGCTCACCGAAGCCGATTTCATGCAGTTGCCGCTCTTCAAGGAGCTGAAGACCCAGAACGCGCTCCGGAGCATCGAAAAAGCCAAACGCATCCCCATCGAACGCTTCCTGTTCGCGCTCGGCATCCGCCACGTGGGCCGCGAGACCGCCGACCTGTTCGCGCGCCGCATCGCGTGGCCGGCGAAGAAGCTGACCGTCACAGAGAAGGACACAGACATGCCCCAACACTCGCTCTTCGGCCCCGACGAAAAGAAAGTGCAGGTGGTGGGCATCGCGCCCACGGACATCGTGCAGACCGTCCGGTCGATGAGCGTTGATGACCTGAACGCGCTCTACGGCGTGGGCGACGTGAACGCACGGTCGTTCCACGAGTGGTTTTCCGACGCGCAGAATGCCGAGATGCTCGAGCGGATGGAGACGGCCGGAGTCGTCGCGCTCCAGAGCGAAGGCAGCACGGCACCGCAGGTGTTTTCGGGAAAGACGTTCGTGCTCACGGGTACGCTGCCCACCCTCAGCCGCGAAGAGGCGCGCACGATGATCAAAGACCGCGGAGGGAAAGTTTCGGGTTCCGTCAGCAAAAAAACCGACTACGTGCTCGCGGGCGACGAGGCGGGGAGCAAGCTGGAGGATGCGAAGAAGCTGGGGGTGACGGTGATCGACGAGGCGGCGTTCAGGAAAATGATGAAGTAACCCAAGCACGTTTCTGGTTTACTTGTTTTTCGCTTCTGGTTTCAAACGAAAAACGAGGAACGAACAAACCAAAAACCTTCCTGTCTCGAACTGTCGAAATGAACTTGCTCTCGCCGGTATTTTTCCTACACTTCCCCCCGTGCGAATTCTTCCGCCCCGCCGTCAGCCGCGTCGCAGCGCCTCCACCGAGGTGACGGTTCGCATGTAAGTACCCGACCGAAGAACCTTCGCCTCCGTGGAACACCACGCGAGGAGATTTTGATGAATTCCCCGAAGCACCCCACATCGGCCGACGCGTTCCACACCATCCACAGCGGGAAGACCTGCCTGATTGTGCCGGATTCCCTGGAACAATCCGCACTCCAGACACTGGAGCAGACGATCGATTTTCTCCGGTCTCTCCATATGAAAATCCTGCTGCAGCCGGACCTGGACGGCGCCGTGCGGCTGGCGCGGGACAGGAGTGCGGGAATTCAGGAGGTCTTTTTCCTCAGGAAAGAAGGAGGCATCACCGATACCGACGGAAAGCTGGTCTCGCTGATGGGGACCGAAAGCCTGCAGAAAGTGATGACGGGAACGCACGAGCGCATCGAAGCGGCCCTGCACATGCGCCCGGTGTTGCAGACGGCCAAAGACATGCTCCCGCATGTGGACAAAGCCGTGCTCACGGACAACATCATCGCCGAAATCAACCAGTGGAAAGGACAGGGCACCATGCTCTACGACCCCGCAAAAGTGACGTACTCCAAACTGCGACCGGTGGAAGAGCCTATTTTCGAAGAGATTTACCAAAAATACGTCGACGAAGGCATCTTCCGGAAGAGGAGCCCCGCTGCGCTCGCCAGCCTCATGCGGGAGCACGAAGTGGTGCGAGCGGGCGATTCGCCGCTCACCGGTTTTTCCCTGTTCCGGCACGAAGACGGCTGGCAGGAATTTTCGGCCTACTGGTCGGGCTACATGGGCAACGGCGCAGGGAGGTTGGCATTCGGGCCGCTCAAAAAACAGGCGCTGATCAACGCGGGACACGGGAAAACCGCGAACGTCTTCTCGCTCACGAGCCCGGGGCTGATACCGCTCCACACATCCGCTGGTTTCACGTATCACGGCAAAGTGAGCGAGGTCGGACGCGATTCCTCCATGCCCGGCTATGTGCGGCATTACCCCATGTCCGACCGCGATCCCCACGTGCTTACGCTCACCGTGCCGCCGGAGCCAACGTCTGCTTGAGCGTCACGAGGCCGCACGCCCGGAAAGCGGACGCCGCAAGGTGCAGGAACGGCACAAGCAGGTAGAGCATCATCGCCATGAAGGAATACGGCAGCACGGAATCGACGAGGAGCTGGAGCGATGTGCGCAGCAGCGTCATCCCAAGCCACACCGAGACCGACAGGCCCACAAGGCCCGATGCGGAGACCCACCACCGGCCCCGCGTGCGCGCAAAACTCGCGCGTACGCAGTGCATGCAGGAAAGATGCTCCTGCAGCCTGATGACCGGCGCATACGCGAAACGCGGGTAGAGCGCGACGGGCAGCGCGACCGACGGCAGGGTAAGGAGGAACATTTCGGGCCTTCCGAAGCCGAGGAGGAACGTCGCGCCGGGCATCCACAGGCACGATGCGATCGCCATCAGCAGCCACGTACCCGCCAAGCCGGGGAATCTCCTCACGGTCTCGCGCAGCGCGCCGATGACCGTCTTTGGCGCGAGGGCCGCAAGCGTGAGCGCGTATGAGCGGGAGAACACGAACAGGGCGACAAGCCCCAGGAGAAACGCCCACAGAACCGCTCCCGCGCCCGACACGATGCCCACGATCAAGCGCTCGATGTACTGCATCTGCTCGGTCTGGGTCATGGATTTGAGTTTCAGATCCAGCTCGGTCGAAAGCGCCGTTCCGATTTTTTCCGCATTCACCGTGGCATCCCCGGCGATCAGCCGTTCGATCTCCGCGTAACGCTCGGTGCTCACCATCCCCTTCATCTGCTGCATCAGGAGGACGCCTGCCTGCGCCCACGTCCCCGCCTGCAGCGTGGCAGTGAGGATGCCGAATGCAAGCACGCCCGCCACGAGCGGCCTGCTCAGACGGTTGCAGAGAGCATAGGACGACCGGAGCAGAACAGAGAGCGGCATGGCTGCAGTGTAACAATCCGGTGCCATTTTCTCCACGGTGATGTATCCTCGGACCACGATGGCCGCGCGCCCCTGCCCTCCGCAATTGCTTCGAGGCTTGCCCGGGAACGAGCGTGCGCTGATGCGAAAAACCTACTCCTTCATGCGGGACCACCTGTCGCCCGTCCTGCGGCGCACGGGTTTGGACTACGCCGAACACGGCACAGAAGTGGCCATGACGCTTCGCGAAGTGTCCGATGATCCGTCGCTGATACGCGTGGCGCTCCTGCACGATATCCTCCTTGCGAAACGCGGCGAACTGCTACTGAAGCAGTCGCCCCTCACGGCAAGCGAACGTGCGCTGTCGCGCGCCATGCACGGGCTCAGACGGCTGCATATCGATGCGAACATGAAAGACCTGGATGCGGTACTGGCTGCGTTCTCGGCAGACCCGCGCGTGCTGCCGCTTCGCATCGCACACCGCCTGAACGACGTGCGGCACCTGGAACGGTTCGGCGCACGCACGCGTACCGAGATCGCACGCGAGACGCTGCACATGTACGGAAGCATCGCCGGGCGGCTCGGCATGTATGCGTGGAAAGAGGAGATGGAGGAACTCTGCTTCCGCTTCCTGCACCCGAAAACGGCTGCTGCGCTCCAGAAGAAGATCGCCTCCCACGGCGAAGTGGACGCGCTCTGCCTGCGCCACACCGAACGCTTCCTCCGGAAAAAATTGAAGGAGCAGGGCATGGACTGCGCGATTGCAACGCGCATCAAGGGCGTGTATTCCACCTATCGCAAAATCATCCTCAAAAAGAGGCGCTTCGAGGACCTCACCGACCGGCTCGCGCTCCGGATCATCGTGAAGACGGAAGCCGACTGCTACCGCGCGCTCGGCATCGTGCACGGGAACCTGCACCCGATCCCGGGGAAACTGAAGGACTTCATCGGCTCGCCCAAAGAGAACGGCTACCGCTCCATCCATACCGTCATCTACCCGCTCCCGGGCGTCACCGAGCAACCGGTGGAGATCCAGATACGCACCGAGGAAATGGACCGCGAGTGCGAATATGGCCCCGCCGCGCATGCCTCGTACAAGCACTGGACGTACGCGCTGCACGTGACGGCGTCTCGCGTGGACCTGTTCCGGAATTTCGAGAGTCTGATCGCCGAGACGCGCTCGCCCACGCGGTTTGCGGCTGCGCTCCGCATGTATCACCGCGAGGACAGGCTGGCGATCTTCGGCGGGGACGGGACGCTCTACCACCTGCGCCGGCCCGTGAGCGCCCTCGATTTTGCCCTCCACGTGCATGGCAAACGCTGCACATACCTGAAAGGGATCCGCGTGAACGGGCGGGTGCGCGGAGCGGACACGCTCCTCGGCGACGGCGATACGGTGGAAGCGCTGTTTGCACGAACACCCCTGGCAAAACCGGACTGGCTGCAGGCATGCCATCTGCCGCGGTCACGTGCGGTGCTCCAGGACATCCTCGACGCCGTGCATGGCAAACGCCGAACGGCGGCAGCAGCTCCCTCTGCGGCATCCCTGTAAGGATGCGGCGTCTGTGCCGTCGTACAGATGCATCCTTCCCCCTGTACCTCCTATGGCAGATCCCACATCTCCCTCGTCCAAATCCCCCACCGGCCTCGGCGTGTTCGATTCGATGCTGAGCTCCGGCACCGAAGCGCAGGCCAACAAGAAAGCCTCGCCCGTCAAAAATTCCGATCCATCGCACACGGCAAAGCCGGCGCGTGGCCTTGGCGCCATCGAGGCGACCATGCAGAGCGGCGACGAAGTGACGGCCAACCAGAAGGCGTCGCCGGGAAAGAACGCCACGCTCATCGCAAAGGACCTGGAACGACACTCGTGACAGTCGCAGCGTGAGAGGCTGACATTTGCGCAATCGCGTGCGATGTGCGGACGGCTGTCATGCAATGCGATTGGCAGCACGCCGTTCCCTGATTATCGTTCCCCGGTATGAAGCGCCATCCGCCCCTCATGCGCGGCGACGTGCTCTGGACCGACCCGCGGCTGGAAAGCGGTTGGGACGATATCATCGCCCGCAAAACGGTGGCGCTCGCCGCGGTGACGAGCGGCATCGACAAGCTGCAGGCAGCCACCTGGCGCGCGTTCTTCGACTCATTCGCGCATCAGGACGTCATCAGCAGGGCGCGCGGGCTGTACGAGCGTGACCCGGGCGGCCGCGTGGGCGGCACGGGTGAATTTTTCCGCAGCTCCGTGCTCACGTTCCGGCGCAGCGATCCGGCGTGGCAGCGGCAGCTGCATGACGTGGATGCGGCACACATCCGCGCCGGCATCACGGACCCGGCCGACCACCGGATTTACGAACATCTGGAGGAGCAGTTCATGTGGGTGGCGGGATCGGTGATCAAGTACATGCAGCGCGCGGCACCGCCCTTCACGCGCGAGGGCATCCGCCGCCACTGGAGCAACGTCGCGGGCGAGATGGGGCTCCGGCGCGCGCCGGCCACCCAGAAGGATCTCGACGTATTCTTGCAACGGGAGGAGGAAAAGATTTTGGACAGACCCGAACATCCGAAAACGAAGGAAGTGGCACATGCGTTCCTGCCGCGCGTCCTTACCATCACCAAGATGACGCGCGACGAGTTCGTGAGCGGCTTCAACCCCGCAATGCGGGAGCGGCTGGGGATATAAGCCATAAACCTCATCTGTAGACCCTTTTGGAATGTTTATGTCTGCATTGGCTTACACGCGTCCTCTTGCTACACTTTGAGCCCTCGCCGCTCTTTCTCTTGTCCAAAATGCCCAGGTGGCGAAATGGCAGACGCGCCAGCTTGAGGGGCTGGTGACCGCAAGGTCGTGGAGGTTCGAGTCCTCTCCTGGGCACCATAATACAAAAATGACATACCGGGTTCCAAAATAGGAGTATCTCCGAAGGAGAGGACGAGAAGTTTACCCTGAGCGAGTGAGGCGGAGCTGAGCGAGTCGAAGGGAGTCCTCTCCTGGGCACCCATCATCACAGCATACCCTTCAGCCGCTCCTTCTCCTCCCCGGGGATTTTGAGGTTGTCGATGAACGCGGCGAAGTCGGAGGAGACGACCGTGCGCCCGCGCGTCAGCGCCTTCAGTTTTTCATAGGCGCCCGTCGTGCCGTGCTTGCGGAGCACCGTCTGGATGGCCTCGGCGACTACTTCGGGGTGCTGATCGAGCTCGCGTTTGAGGACTGATTGGTCGAGCGCCACGCGCGAGATGCCGCGCTGGACGGATGCGACCGAGAGCAGGTGGTACCCGAATGCCGAGCCGATGTTCCGCTGCACGGTCGAGTCACTCAGGTCGCGCTGCAGGCGGCTCACCGGGAGCTTCTCCGCGAAGTGACCGAAGAGCGCGGTGCTGATGCCGAGGTTGCCTTCCGCGTTCTCGAAATCGATGGGGTTCACTTTGTGCGGCATGGCCGAGGAACCCACTTCGCCTTTCACCACTTTCTGCTTGAAGACCCCGCGGGAAATGTAGAGCCACATGTCGCGGCAATAATCGAGCAGGATCGTGTTCAAGCGGATCATGATGTGGCTGACCTCGGCGACGTCGTCATGGGGATTGATCTGCGTGGTGGCCAGGAGCGGATCGAGGCCGAGTTTTTTGACGAACGTGTCGCGGAACTTCTCCCAGTTCACCGACGGGTAGGCCGCGCGGTGCGCGGAGAAGTTGCCGACGGCGCCTCCGAGCTTCCCCTGCATTTTGAAGGCCCGGAGCTGCCGGAGCTGACGATCGAGCCGCAGCTGGAACACGCGCATTTCTTTCCCGAGCGTCGTGGGCGTTGCAGGCTGCCCATGCGTGAGACTGAGCATCTTCATGGTCTTCCACTCCGCCGCCATGTCTTTCAGTTCATCCGACACGTCCTCCAGCGCCGGAGTGATGACATACTCCAGTGCATCACGGATCATGATGCCGTACGAGAGGTTATTCACATCCTCGCTCGTGAGCGCGAAGTGCACGAACTCAAGGTACTTTTTGAGTCCCCCGATCCCGGCCATGCGTTCCTTCAGATAATATTCAACGGCTTTCACATCGTGCCGGGTGGTCTTCTCGATCTCTTTGATCGCCTGGGCTTCGTCGGTATCGAAACCGTCGATCAGCTTCATGAGAAGCTCTTCCTGACGCTTGGTGACCGGCGGCAGCTCTTTCACGTTTCCCTCCTTTGAGAGCGCGATGAAGTAACGGATTTCGACTTCCACCCGCGCGCGCATCAGCGCCTCTTCGCTGAAATACCGGCGCAACGGATCCACCGAGGAAGCGTAGCGGCCGTCGAGAGGCGACAAAGCGGTGAGCATCGGAAAGCATCATACACAAAGGACATGCGAAACTCGACCTCACAAAAAATCCCCCCGGCAACGAAGTGCAGAGGGAATTAGTGAAGCCCGCGAAGGCTTCACGGGACAAGGTTATTTAGGAAACCCGGGCTGAGGCCAAAGCGGCGTTACCGACGCTGCTGCCATCCCAATGATTGAAGTTGAGCTTACCGCCCACCCACCCACATCGGACCCAGCGGCCCTTGGCTTTCTGGATGAGAAAGCGAATATTATAGCTTACATAAAGCCTTATTCCCGCCTCAAATAGTAGACGCAGGGCAACATAGGCGAATTCGGCGGGGGTCAGCAACCTTTCTTGTGGGAACCTTTCGATGTAGGTCTTTTGGACCTCGATGGATTTCTGTGAGGATCCCGGCAAAATCGCCTTGCGAACCAGGAGCCACGGAGAAACGATTTTCTCCGAAGACCACTTCTCAACCTGATCCGGTTTCCCGAACCAGGTATCATACCGGTCATCATTGAAATGTTGCGGATGAGCGGCATGGACCTCATTGAGATCTAGTGCATGCGTGCAGACGAGAAAGAAGTCTCTCTCGCATTCACGCAGAGTTTGTTCCGAGAATGGAATCTTTAGCCGGTGCTGAAGGTCTGCTTCGGAATATGCACCGAACGTTCGCTGCGCACCCTGGATGCCGAGAAAATCTTTCCCCAGGATATCGCGAGCCATCCGATGGCTCTCGGGCTCCGCAAATGGGAGCAGGTTGACGGGTTGCGTGCGCATCTGCCTGGATGTAACGCACGATGCGCTTGGCCAGGATAGGATCATCGATGCTCGGCTGAAGATCAGCCGAAAAATCAAGACCCTGCTTGGCGAGGCGTTCGCCCCAGGCAATCAGCTTTTTTACTACTGCGAACTCTGTGTCGAAAGGGTTAGCCATCACACATTCTCCTTAAAAAAATCCAAAGACCGTCATGGACGGGCCGCTCGGAATGAGACAGGCGCACTGAGCGCGTTTTCCACACGCAGAGCGCCTGCCTCTTCTTCGTAAACCTTGCCAATGTTTTTAAAAACATCATAATATTATTTATGTTTTTCTGAGCATGTTCAACCGTTTGGCACCCACGGAGTTCGTTGATGGCCATGGCGGGGCAAGGAGCTACCGTGAACAAAAGGCGGAACACCGCAAAAAAAGACGGAGCTGCTCTCGCAGCTCCGTCGGAATCGAGTGCCGGAATTCAAAGAACTCAGGCATTCGATTTCAAGGTATTTAGGAGGAAATCCATCGAGCAGCCGACAACCAGAGACGGACGTCCGGGTCTTCTTCCCAGTAGTCGCTAGTGACTATGATGCAGCCTTCGAGGACGCAGAGTGCGACACAGAAGCCGTTCGGCGTATGTTCGGGACACCGAACCCAATCTCCGTTCAGAAGATCTTTGCCGGTGGCGAGCAATAAGACCGACAGAATCAGTGCGTCTAGGAGCACGGGTGTGCGTTGGTAGCCCTGCAGAGGGCTCGCGATCTGCGCGTCCCGATCCCCCCGAGACCGAGAATCGGAATCGGGAACCGGGAGAATGACCCCCCAATAGCCCGGCTTCGCGACACCGCGAACATGGTACCTACCCTGTTCGTACATGGGGGCCTTCGTGCGACGAAGGGCCGTGAGACTCTTGATGCTTTCAGGGAGATAGACGATCCGTTCATCGGAACGGGCAGGTGTGGGTACCGGACTATCCGGCGTTTCCACTCCGAGCAGTTCACCAACTCCTTTGGCGGAGAAAATCATCTCGTGAGCGATGATCTTCTCCTTGGGTGCTCCGGGAAAGGCCGCCGCGATGCGCCTCATGGCGTCATCGTCGGCATCGAGCATAGCAAGCCACTGTGCGGTTGAGATCCAACCGTTCAGCTTCTTGATGCCCGTTTTGTGCTTCTTTTCCGGGAGACCCAAAATGTCCTTGCTTCTCATCACAAGCCCTCGCACCGATTTCACCGTCGGCTCGGTTGTGCCTCGGGAATGAGGCAAGCATCCTGCGCATTCGACGTATGCACAAAGTGCTTGCCTCTTCCTAAACCTTGCCGATGTTTTGAAAAAACATCATAATATTATTTAGGTTTTCCTCACCATGTTCAACCGTTTGGCACCCACGGAGTTCGTTGATACCTGTGATCTTTTTGAAGATCTGACTGTCATTCGGCCATTTCTTCCTCCTCTTCGCCCTTCCCCTTCTTCCCGCTCAGCTCCGACTTCTGGCCGGAGTCTTTCGCTTTCTTCTTCTCGATCTCCTTGCCCTGCTCGCCGTCGAAGACCTCCAGGAATTCCTCCACGGTGAGCGTCTCCTTCTGGAGCAGAAGCGTGCTGAGTTCGTCGAGTTTGGCGCGGTGTTTGACGAGGTACCCGCGCGCGCGGACGTACTGCTCGTTGATGACGGTGCGCACGTACTCGTCGATCTTCTGCGCGAGCGCCTCCGAGTAGTTGCGGCTAATCCCGGCATCGGCGCCCAGGAACATCGACCCCTGTTTTTCGCCGTACGTGGCCATTCCCAGGGATGAGTCGCCCATGCCGAACTTCATGGCCATGTTGCGCGCGATGGCCGTGGCGCGCTCGAGGTCGTTGCTGGCGCCCGTCGTGACCTCGTTGAAGATGACATCTTCCGCCGCGCGTCCGCCGAGGAGGCCGCAGATCTCGTCGATGAACTTGGATTTCGACGTGGTGAACTGGTCTTCCTGCGGGAGGAACCAGGTGACGCCCAGGGCCGAGCCGCGAGAGACAATCGAGATCTTATGAAGGGGATCGGAATGCTTGCACAGGTGCCCGACGATCGCGTGCCCGAGCTCGTGATACGCGGTGATCTCTTTTTCGTGCTGCGTGAGCTTGCGCGATTTCTTCTCGCTCCCGATGGTGACCTTCTCAACCGCGTCGATCAGGTCCTTCTGCACCACCGCCGGATGCTTGCGCTTGGCGGCGAAGATCGCAGCCTCGTTCATGATGTTCTCGAGATCGGCGCCCGTGAGGCCCACGGTCTGCTTGGCGACGTCGTCCATTTTGACGCCCTTGCCCATCTTCTTGTTGCGCGCGTGGACTTCCAGGATCTGTTCGCGCGCCGCGAGGTCGGGCTTGTCGATGAAGATGCGGCGGTCGAAGCGGCCGGGGCGCAGCAGTGCGACATCGAGCACATCGGGCCGGTTGGTGGCGGCCATCACGATGACGTTCGTCCCCTGCTCGAAGCCGTCCATTTCGGTGAGGATCTGGTTCAAGGTCTGCTCGCGCTCATCGTGCCCGCCGCCGAAACCCGCGCCGCCGCGCTGGCGGCCGACCGCGTCGATTTCGTCGATGAAGATGATGCACGGCGAGTTTCGTTTGGCTTTGGTGAAGAGATCGCGCACGCGGGATGCACCCACGCCCACGAACATTTCGACGAACTCGGAACCGGCGATGCTGAAGAACGGCACGCCCGCTTCCCCCGCGACCGCGCGCGCGAGGAGCGTTTTACCCGTTCCAGGAGAACCGACGAGCAGGACGCCCTTCGGGATCTTTGCGCCGATGGAGGTGTACTTCTTGGGGTTCTTGAGGAAATCCACGACCTCGACCAGGTCCTCTTTGGCCTCCTCCGCGCCGGCGACGTCCACGAAACGGGTCTTCACCTGCTTGGCATCGGCGATGCGCGCGCGCGATTTACCGAAGCTGAGGGCAGTGCTCTGGCTGCGCGCGATGCCGCGGAAGAGCCAGATGACGCCCGCAATGATGAGCAGGAAGAAGAGGAGGTCGGGCAGCACCGCCAAAAACATGTTGGTGGCCTCGCGGTTTTCAACCTGTACGACCGTCTTGTTCTTGGGATCGTTCCAACCGAGATCGCTCACCGTATCGTTGCCTTCCTTATATGACTGAACCACCGAATCGTCCTTCCTGGTCGCATAGACCTTGTTGTCGCGCACAAGTATCTCCTTGAATTCGTTCGCGGCGTAGCCCTGCGTGATCTGGCTGATGGGCACTTCTTTCGCATCGGCAAATTTCTTCTCGGCATCGTTTGCGGGGTTGCTGATGAACCGGAAGGCGAAGAACACGAGCAGCGCTGCACAAAAGAACATCACGAGCCACTGCTGCCGGTTGCGCGAGGGAGGACTGTAGGGAGGAGCCATGTGTGCGGAAGGATATCATTGTGTATGACAGATGAGAATAAACTGTCTTAACAAAATTGAGAAAGGTATGATCCCACCGACTATGACCCCCTCCTCCCAGAAACCAATCGTCTCGAAACCCTGGCACACATGGGCTTTTCTGGGCTTCGTGCTGCTTATTTCGTACTTCACCTACTTCCACCGGTACACCTACCCGCCCTACGTCTACTGGGACGAGAACTACCATATCGCAAGCGCGCAGAAGTACCTGCACGGCACGTATTTCATGGAACAGCACCCGCCCCTGGGCAAGCTCCTCATCGCGGCGGGAGAGGCGCTGCTCCGCCCCAATGCGCAGAGTAACCAGTACCTTGGGACCGACTACGCCACCAATTTCCCGGAGGGCTTCTCGTTCGCGGGCTACCGCCTGTTCCCCGCGATGCTCGCCTGGTTCACAGCGCCGGTGGTGTTCGGCATCTTCTACCTCTTAAGCCGGCGTAACCCGCTCAATGCGACGCTCCTGAGCTTCCTCTATATCTTCGATAACGCGCTCATCGTCCACCACCGCGGCGCGATGCTCGAGGGGCCGTTCCTCTTTTTCTGCGCGCTCAACATCCTCGCGTTCCTGCTGCTGTGGCATGAGGAATCGAAGAAGAAATTCATCTGGTGGTCGGCGCTGTTCGGCGCCTCATTCGCCGCGCTCGTCACCACCAAAGTACTCGGGCTCGCGCTCATCCTGCTCGTGCCGGCGCTGGCGCTGAGGCTCCTCGCCACGCGCCGCGACTTCCTGAAACTCTTCATCATCTCGGCCGGAACGTTCGTGCTGCTCCTGGCATTCGTGGGATTGATTGCCAACCTGTGGCTCATGGCGCTGCTCTCGCTCGCGGCGATCGCAGGCGGGATCTGGGCGCTCTGGAAATTCATCCCCCGCTCACGCGCGATCCCGGTCCTGCTCCTGACGATGATCCCCGCCTTCCTCCTCGTCTACTGTTCCGTGTGGTACGTGCATTTTTCGAGCGGCCGCGTCATCAACCCCTCGCTCCCGGATCAGGGCTACTACCAGGCCTCCGTCGAATATAAGGACTACCTGGACAAAGGAACCACCGCGAGCCTGGGCGCGTTCCCCTACATGCTGCGCGACTCGCTCAAGTACGTCACGTTCTACAACGCCGGCGCGCCGCGCCTCGACTTGTGCAAGACGGACGAGAACGGCAGCCCGTGGTTCTTCTGGCCGCTCGGTGCACGCTCCATCAACTACCGCTGGGCGACGCCGGGACTCGCCGCGGGCGAGCCGCCGGAATCGCAGACCTACAGCTACCTCTACCTCCAGGCCAACCCCGTCATCTGGTGGACGGCGCTGCTGGGGCTTCTTATGGCCGCAGGCATCTTCTTCGCGCGCGCGTTCTTCCCGACGCGCGAACCGTTCCGCAACCTCGGGCTTCTCGCGGTCTTCTTCGGCATCTACCTGAGCTTCTGCATCGCGGTCTCGCAGATCGGCCGCGTGCTGTACCTGTATCACTACTTCCTGCCGCTCATGCTCAGCTTCTTCGTGCTGGCCATCGTCATCGATAACATCGGCGTCGTCGGCAAGTGGAAGGTGACGGAGCAGCGCCGCACGTTCGGCCTCATGCTGCTCGCGTTCCTGGTGTTCGCGGGCTTCCAGTACTACCGGCCGCTCACGTACTACGAACCCCTCACCGACGCCCAGGTCGCCCGCCGCGCGATTCTGCCGCTCTGGGACCTGCACTGCGTCAACTGCGACAAGGGCGACCCGCTCGTGGTCCCGTTCCGGGAACCGGGGAAATAAGCGAGAGGAACACCTCCCTATTCTTCCGCAACTGGTTCTTGTACAGTGCGCTGCATGCCCATGGGAGACATCCTAGTCTTGTCGTACGTGCTTCTGGCGTGGGGCTTGAATCTTCATGAAGGCATGTATACGCCACGCGCGTTTTTTTTGGTGGCAATCGCCTATGTCCTGATCGCCTGTGTGCTCATCGCCCTGCCGGCACTGAAGAAAAAACCGAACTCCCTTGTTCCGTCGATCACCGCTTTGGTTGCGGGCGCAAGTGTACTGCTGACGCTCCAATATACATCCTCACCGCTTCTGTATCCCGCCTCCTCGTGGTTCGAAACCGCCGTACATGCAACAAACGCAGTTGTGCTGTGCATCACCCTCCTGCAAAGCATCGCCCTGTTCCCAAAGATTCGCTCGGGGCTCCTCGGGCTGGCAACAGTAACCGCGCTGGCGCTCCGCCTGTTCATTCCCATCGCATCACCGGAACCCCTCGTAGACGTTCATTCGCTCAGCCAGCAATCGGCGGAGCACATGCGGCTCGGCAACAATCCGTATACCGCCCCGATGAACGACATTTATCATGGCTCGTTCCGCACGGTGGAACACTACGCCTATCCTCCGGCATCGCTCTATCCGCAGTTCGTCGGGTACGTGTTGTTCGGAGACATCCGCTACGCCCTCATCGCAGCCGAATTCCTCTTCGTGTGGATTCTATGGATACAGCTCCGTAAAACACGTTGGCCGGCGGACAAAGCGTTCTTGTTGTTGCTGCTATTCCTCTATCACCCTCGAGGCATGTTCGTACTGGAGCAGGGATGGATGGAGCCGATGATGCTTGGAGCATTTTCACTGACGCTGCTGCTTCTCCAGCGATCGAAGAAAATGCTCGCCGCAGTCACGTACGGCTGGTTCCTTGCCTCCAAGCAATCCGTCCTGCTGCTTCTGCTGCCGTACGTCATTGTGGAAAAACGTCCCTGGCGATGGCTGATGGTCGCCATTGCAGGCCTCCTGACGCTCATACCGTTCGCGCTCTGGGACATGGAATCACTCTGGAACAACGGCATCTTGTTCGGACAGAACACATGGCTGCGCACCGATAGCCTCAGCCTGGGCTCGTTTCTGCATCCGTATATCGGCGAAACCGGGACGCATGCCATGCTTTTCATCGGCGCCGCCGCCGCGATAGCATTGACTCTGCGTTTTCGACGGGCGGGTCTCCCTGGTTTTGTAAGCGCGTGCGTACTCACGCTGTTTTCAATTCTTGTACTGGGCTCGCATGCTTTCTGTAATTTCTACTACCTTGCTGGCGGCATGCTGCTGACCCTGTTTGCGGTGTACGACCCCAAAGAATACAGCGTCCGGGCCTGAGCTCGCTCCATCGCATTCTGGAAGAATGGACCCGGTGAGTCTGCTACCATTCCTCCATGGTCATCCTCGTCACCGGAGGCGCCGGATTTTTCGGCTCGCTGCTCAAGCGGGAGCTCATCAAGCGCGGCCATGCGTGCGTGAGCATAGACCTCGAACAGGACGAAGACCCGGCGGGCTGTACCTGCATCCGGGGCGACATCCGGGACCGCGAACGGATGCGCAGCCTCTTCCGCGAGCACCGCTTCGATGCCGTGATGCACTGCGCCGCCATGCTCGCCCACGCGGTGAAGGATACAGAGATGCTCTGGACCTCGAACGTGGACGGGACTGCGGTCGTGGCCGATTGCGCGGCCGAATTCGGCGTCAAAAAAGTGGTCTTCACCTCCAGCAACTGCCTGTGGGGCAAAAACTTCGGCCGCCCGGTGACGGAGGAGGACGCGCCCGAACCGGTGGAGATCTACGGGCGCAGCAAATGGGAAGGCGAGAAGATCCTGCTGGGCCACACGGAATTCCATTCGATCATCTTCCGCTGCCCCACGATCATCGACGCCGGGAGGCTCGGCCTGCTCTCGATCCTGTTCGAGTTCATCGACGAGGGTCGCAGGGTGTGGGTGGTGGGAGGCGGCAGGAACACCTACCAGTTCATCTATGCCGGAGACCTGATCGATGCGTGCATTCGCGCTCTTACGTACCCCGCAACCGACGTATTCAACATCGGCTCCGATCATGTGAAATCGTTCAGGGACGTGTACCAGTACATGATCGACAAAGCGGGGACAAAGGCACGTGTCGCGAACTTCCCGCGATGGATAGCGATCCCGGCGATGAAGCTGGCCTACGCGCTGAAACTCTCGCCGCTCGGGCCGTACCAGTACAAGATGATCGCGGAGGATTTCGTGTTCGATACACAAAAAATACAGGCGAAGCTGGGATGGGCCCCGACACTCACCAACGAAGAAATGATGGCGAAGGCGTACGAGTACTACCACACGCACCGCAACGAGATCGAGCACCGCACCGGCGTCTCGGCCCACAAGCAGGCGGCGAAGATGGGCGTCATCCGCATTCTCAAATACCTGTCGTAAGGCAGCTCAGAAACGCCAGTGCGACGGACGGAGCGTTGCCCGGATGTTCGCCCACCTGCCCGGCAGCAGCGTGCTGAGCTGCACAAAAAGCGGCCATGCGGTGCAGAGGAATGCGCCCAGCCACACGAGCGCGATGCCCGTCTCAAACATGTTCATCCCGTAGATCTTGCCCGTGACGAACGGACGCCACAGCGCGCTATATTCCGGCGTGTACCAGCAGAGCGGCTCCAGCCGCGCGTTGTCCTGCAAGCACAGGGCCATATCACGCTGGTTGAAGACAAGCCCCGAGAAGCCCACCCAGAAACTGAGCGCGAGGAGCAGCAGCGTGATGACGCACGCGGGGAACGTCCGGGCCCGGTGCACCTGCCATGCGAGCGCGAGCGATGCGGGAAAACTCGCGAACATCAAAAAACGCGGGCCCCAGAACCACCCTCCCTGCCAGCTGTACCACGTGGAGGCCACGAGCAGGATCCCGAGCAAAAACCAGAGCCAGAGTTCGAGCAGATGCCGGACGGCGGCATCGGCGGACGAGCGCAGGAACGCAGGCACAGCGAGCAATCCCGGCGCGTAGAAGATGATACCCTTGCCGAAGGAGAGCGTGAGCGAGAGGAAGCCGACGGCGAAGGGGAAGCCGAAACCGGCACGCGAGGTGTACGGGAGCACCGATTCTTTCCCGTGCTCGCCCGCGTATCCCGATATCAAAAATCCCCCGCGCCGGAGCTTCGCCTCGAGCAGAATGAGCCCGAGCGCGGCTGCCGGCAGCAACAGATACCGGTATTTTTTGAGGGAACATGCCTGACGCAGCGCCAGGAACCCGAAGCCGACCAGTGCCATGGGCGTGTTGGCTGCCCCGAGCACCGTCCAGACCCACCCCGAGTGTGCGCCCGCGAGCAGGGCGGCGGCGGTGCCGGCCGCGACCGTGACCGCGGTGAACATCTCGCCGTAAAAATGCAACGCGTGCACCGGCATCATGGAACCGAACAGCAGGATGAGGAGGAACGAGCGGACCTCGGGGACCGCGAGCCGGCGCGCAAGCGCGATGAACAGCGTGCACATGCCGGCAAGGAGCACGAGGATGTTGAAGTTGGACGTGATCCCCTGCTCGTTTCCCGCAAGCTTGCCGAGAACGAAGAGCGGCAACGCAAACAGCGGGCCCACCATCGAGTATTTGGTCACGGAAAAAGTGCCGTTACGGATCAATTCGAGGAGCGCCAGGTACCGCTCGAGGCCGTCGGAACGGAGGGCGTGGGGAAGCGCGATGAGCAGCAGCATCCCGAGTGCGATGAAGAGCCATTGGAACGGACCGTGGAACCGCTTCCGCATGCGCGCATCATAGGGGACGCGCGCGCAAAGAACAGTCGCGCGCGCCGGGACTTGTGCTGCAATCTTGCCGGAAGATGGTGAATCCGTTTGAGCAGGCGCGGTATTTTCCGTATCGTTTCCCGGATGCAGGCACGCACGAGCAGACACGACGCTACGACGCTGATACCGGCCGTCCACGAACGGTGGCTCTGCATGCTGCTGGTGCTGGGAAAGATCGCGCTCGCATGGGAACGCGCGGGGCAGATGTCGGGCTCCGACCCGGGACCGCACCTCGAAATGGTGCGCGAGATCCGCTGGGACAACCTGATGATGGACATCCATTCGCTCTTCTACGCGTATCACCCGCCGCTGGGATTCCTCTTTGCAAAGCCGTTTTTCCTGATGGGCCTGACGGACGTACAGGCCGTGCAGATCGTCTCGTTCGCGGCATCGGTGCTGGCGTTCCTGCTGCTCAGGGCGACGCTCAAACACCTGAACCTGCTGCTCCGGCCGGCGGGGCTCGCGTTCCTGTACGTCTTCGCGGCCATACCCATCCAGTTCTACCTCCAGACCTCGATGAACCTGGACGTCCTCATCCTGTGCTATGTGACGATGCTGCTGTACGTCTCGGCCCGGCTCTTCTGGGAACCGGAGAAACGCCGGGGCTGGAAGCGAGCGACACTCTGGGCAATCATGGGACTGACGCTCCTCGCGGGCCCGTTCACCAAATTCTCGGGCATCCTGCTGCCGGTGATCCCGCTCGCGGCGCTCGCGGTCTCGCGTGAACGCACGCGCATCGCCCGCGCCTGGGCGCCGCTGCTGTGCGCCGTACTCGTGGCCGGAGCGCTGGCGTTCCCCTACTACCACGTGCGGTACAGGCAGAGCACGGAGCACACGTACTTCCCGAATAACGTGAACTGGATGAACGGCGGTGGCCAGATGGAGGCAAAAGCCGCGCGCGACGCCGATCCGGCGGAATTTTTCCGGACGCTTTTTTTGAGCGCCAGCATCACGCAGCGCAACAGCGGCAAACTGCGGATCTGGAACGCCTGGTGGGATTTCTGGGTGGGGATCTTCACGGGACCCGGGCTCAGCCTGACCGTGGGCCGCATCTGGCTCATCGGTGCCACCTGCCTCACGCCCCTTGGGCTCGCGCTGTTCGCTCTCCGAAAAAAAGCGCAGCGGCACTGGCGCGCGCTCGGCTGGACGGTCCTCGCCGCCGGCGCCGCGTTCCTCGCGTCATTCATCCTGTACCTGTACCAGAGCCCCTTCGCGGGATGGGGTCCGGTGAAAGGGGTGTACATCGCTCCGGCCACGCTCGGCGCCACGTACCTGACGGCGCAGGTGCTCCAGACGAAACGGATTTCGAAATTTCTTCAGACGTTCTGGGGCAGACGACTACTCCTCAGCGGGCTGTGTGCCTTCATGCTGCTGAACCTCATGGTGCCGGTGTATATTTAAGCTTTCCTACGGCCACAACCAGAAGCTGAGCAGCAACCCCGCGCTCGACGCCGCCAGCGCGAGCAGCACGTGCTTCGCGAGCAGCCCGCCCCGTTTGGGCAGGTACGCGACCGATGACGCGGCGAAGTACGCGATGGGCACCACCGCCACGATCGCGAAGCGGAAATCCTGGTCGCATGAACAGCGGAACAGGAACCGGAACGTCATGCTCCCGAGTACCAGCAATCCGAGCGTTCCCCACAGGGGCAGCGTCTCGCGCCAGCGGGCGCGCAGTTCCCGCAGGAGCCCGTAGAACATCAGCCCGGCCGCGGCCATGCCGAGCAGCAGGATCACCTGGCTCAGGGCGCGCCGGTTATCGCCCATGTTGAATTCGCCGTAGAACGCGGAACGGTAGAAGAACTCCCAGAAGTACATGCGGCGCGAGGCATCGTCCCAGGTGTTGTTGAACGGGATGAGCAGGACCTGGACCGGGTTGAAGGTGAGGAATGACTCGGCCGTGGTGGGCATCAGCAACCCGGGGTTGATGGAGGAATGACCGAAGCTCGTGATGCTGTGCGTCTGTTCTTCCATGAAACGCACCGCCGGCAGCCATGCCGCCAGGACGATGACGAGGAGGGCCATGATGCCGCCGTGCACGAATTTCTGTTTCCATGTGAGGCGCGGATGCAGGAGCAGGCACGCGCCGATGACGGGACCCATCACGAAGACGCTCACTTTCACGAGGAACGTCGCAGCGAACGCGAGCCCCACGAGCGCGGCGTTCCTCCGCGTCCCCTGCTGCCACCAGAGCACGATGGCCGCGAGCGTCGCGAAGGCGAGGAGATGGTAGAGCGAGTCGTTCGAGATGCGCGACGCGAACATCACGAGCCCGGGGAACGTGGCGATGATGAGCGACGCGAGCAGCGCCGGCGCCGGTTTTTTAGGGAAGAGCCGCCGCACGGTCCAGATGCCGAAGAAGAGCGCGCCCGCGGAGCACAGGAACGAGACGTACTGGAGCATCCCGATGAAGAACTGGCTCGTGGACGCGGCGATGAACGTCATGGCCCGGTAGAGGCTGGCCGTGAGGAAGTAGTACAGCGGCGCCTGGTGCATCTCCCAGCCGCTCACGGCCGGGGGGATGGTCCAGTGGGTGAGCACGTGACGGACGTAGTCGAGGTGCCCGTCCCAGTCGTATGCGCGGTGTATGTACTGCGTGGAGAGCATGTAGAGCAACCGGAGCGCCGTGCCACCCAGGCCCGCGAAGTACAGGAGCCGCAGATTGCCTTTCGGGACCGCCGTGACGATGAGCCACGACCCCGCGGCAATCACCGCCAGCACCCACACGAGCCCGAAGAGCTGCATGAGCACGTCGTCGGGATCCATCACGATCGCAAGACCCGTCTCGCCGCCGGTATCGCGCACCGTCATCCGCACGTGGTTGATTCCCTTTTTGAATTCCGAACCGACGCGCACCACCCGGCCGTTCTGCGGATCGCAGAACTGGTCGGCGGTGATCCGCTTGCCGTTCACCTCCACCGACTCCAGGCAGTCATCGGGCAGCACGCGGTAACGGCGCGGGTGAATGCCCGACGAGTACGCATCCATCTCGACCGTCAGGTTCGATTGCCGGCCCGCCAGCTTGAGCGGCAGCACGCCCTGTTCCCACTGCGTACCGTCGAACGAGTACCGGACATTCTCCCACCGCGGCCACAGGAACGAGCTCATCACAGGCACCAGGACAAGGGCGGCCGCGAAAGAAAGGACGGGAAGGGCGATGGACCGCTTCCGGCCTGTCTTCGGTTTCGTCGAGGATTGCCTCGGCCAGAGCAGCATCGCCGCAAGCACGGGCAGAAGCAGGTTCCGGATATTCAATATAAGGAGCGCGTCGTCGTTCATGCCGAGGACGTCTTCATAGTGGGTGGGGTACACCCACTGAGTCAGGAGTGCCACGAGCAATGTTCCAGTGAGGAGGAGCGGAAACGACGGGACGGGCGTGTCGCCCTGCATCCACCGCTCATAGCAGTAGAGAAGCAGGAATGGCACCACCCATACTAGGAATTGCGCCGAGAGCACCGAACTCGCGGCGAGGCTCCATAGGATCAGCGCCAGGCACAGGGCTGCAAGCGGATGTTTCGCTTTCCTGCGTTTCCAGGCGATCCACGTGATGACCGCGACGCCGACGAGCGTCGTCACAAGTGCCAGGGACTTGAGCCAGCCAGGAGCTCCGGTCAGGTGGTACGCGCCATGATCAAAGATAATACCCGGCTGCATCCCGAAGACTTTGCCCCCGAGCAACACCAACCCGGACCACAGGCTTTCTGCCTGGACCCCCCGTTCGGCATGGTACGCGAGCATGTATGTCGTGTTCGCGTACAGGCCTCCCGGACCCAGCACCGCTGTGGCGAAGAGAACGCTCGCCACCCCGCCAAGCACGAAGCCCTTGAGGAAGCTTTTCCAGTGCCCTTTGGGCGACAGCACCAGGAACAGGGGAAGGAACAGGATCGGCACAAGTTTGATGGCAACGGCAATAGCCAACCAGAAGCCGCTCTCTGCCGGCCGCTCTTTTTCATGGGTCCTCCATGCGAGAAACAGCGCCATCAGCATGAGGATATCGAAGCGCGCGAGTGTCACAGTGGGCCCAAGCAGCAGGATCGTGAGCGCGAACGCGGCCGGGAAGGCGGCGGACACTTCGTCCTTCATGCGCCAGGCGCCGAACACCGCGATACCCGCGGCGCAGGCGGCGAGCAGCGCAATCCAGATCCAGGTGAACGTTTTCTGGTCTTCAACAGATATCAGTGTGAACGTTGCCGACATCAGCGGCGGATACTCGCTCTTGAAAGACGGCTCCTCTGCCATCACATTCCTGCCGATCTCGCGGTACACGCGCATGTCGTTCCCCGAATCCATGAGAGCCCGGTGAAACAGCAGTAACCCGAGCACGCACACGAGCCCGGCTGTGATGATCCCGATCGTCCGCTTCATGGGGAGAACAATAACCCGTACGCGAATCTCCCGCAATTCCTCACCCGCCCGTTCCGTCTCAGGTATCATCCACCACACTCATGACATTGTCCGTCATCATCCCGGCATTTAACGAGGAAGACCGCCTGCCTTCCACGCTCAAAAAACTCGCCGGGTACTTCAAAGGCAAACCGGCCGGCCTGCCGGTACTGAAAGAAGTGATCGTGGCCGATGACGGCAGCCGCGACAGGACCGTGGCGCTGGCCAAAGCCGAGAAGGGCCTCCCCGTCCGGGTGATCGAACTCAAACGGAACCGCGGCAAGGGCGCTGCCGTGCGCGCCGGGATGCTTGCGGCAACGGGAGACTACGCGCTCTTCTACGACGCCGACGCGGCCACCCCGGTGGAGGAGATCGGGCACTTGTTCGCGGCGCTGAAGAAGCGGAAGGCGGACATCGCCATCGGCTCGCGCCTCAACAAGGACGTCTACATGAGCCCGCACCGGCGCTTCATCGGCAGGGTATACCACGCGCTCTGCTACCCGCTCATCCCCGGCATCAGGGATGCGGCGTGCGGCTGCAAGCTCTTTACCCGGGAAGCGGCGCAGGCGATCTTCAAGAAACAACGCATCGACCGCTTCGCGTGCGACATCGAGATCCTGGCTCTCGCACAGTCACGGAAATTCAAAATCGCCGAAGTACAGGTGAAATGGACAGCGGTACCCGAATCGAAAGTACGCCTGGTGAAAGATAGCACGGAAATGTTGAAGTCCGTGGTGGTGCTGTACGGGAGGAAGTTGACAGGGCGATTGTAGAGAAAAGCTGTGGAAACAGGTCTGGAATCCGAATGATATCGGTAGTTTTCTCTTTTATCTTTTCACTTTGCTCTTCTCTCTTTCTACCGCCCCGCGGCAAAACCCGCAGCCTCAGCATCGCCCTCACTTGCAAAATAGACCCTATTCGCAGGGACGATCTTCTCCCCCGCCACCGACTCCACGGGATAGTAGTACTTCCCGTTTTTGGACGCGACGTACTTCATCCCGGCCGGGACCGTGACCGTGACGACGTTCTTCAGCCCCGCGAGCGGGATCGTTATCTCGGAATCCTTCGCCGGAATCACTTGCGTGCCGATCTCGATGCGCAGTTCGCCCGATGCGCGCCCGCGGAGCGTCTCGCCCTGGCGGCCGTCGATGTGGAGGACGGGGACCGCAGGACGCTCATCCGTCCGCTCGACGGCCGGAGACGACTGGAAAGACAGCAACGTCACCATGCGCCCGGCGAGATAGCCGAGAACCAGGGCAAGGAAGAGGGCTCCCAGGAATGCCCACGGAATACTCCTGCTCTGCATGTGGGAATATCAGCGGCGGACCGACGATGCCTGCCCGGCGCGTGACGAATTTGTCTCGGCAGCCGGGTTGATCTGCACCGGCACCACATCGATGATCACGTTCTGCTTGGCATCGAACAAAATGGCGCGGTCGGTGGTCACCACTAGGTAATCGCCGTTCTTCGCCTTGTTGTAGAAGGCATTGCGCTGCCGGAGCGTGTTGACGTCGACGATAGTGGCGACCGTGGGCTCGATGTCGCCGGGAATGTCGTAGATCTTCCTCAACTGAGACACCACCAACTGCGCAGCCTCCCTGCCCTGCTGCGTATCGCCCGCCGTCAGCTGGTCCAGGCGCATGGACACCTGCTCCAGCTGCTGCTGGGCCGACATCCAATTGCTGAAGCTGACAGCGCCGAAAATGGCGAGCAGGAGCGAGACCAATATGAGCAACGGCTTCGTCTTGGACGTGCGTGCGGAGGCATCCATGAAAAGAGGAGGGAAGAACAAAGGTATCGTACTGGGCGGGGCGGGAAGGATGCAAGACGCTCGCTGTTTACTAGTTTCTGGTTTACTGGTTTTTGGTTAATACTGGAAACGAATAACCAGAAACTAATAAACTAAAAACTATTTTTCTGAGGGTTCTTTCTCAAAATTGCCTTCTCTTCTACTATCATTTCATGATCTCCCCCTCCACCCTCACCCCATTCCTCAAGACCACGCTCGATGACACCGATTTCGGTTTCCTGGGCAAGAAGTACAAAGGGAAAGTCCGCGATGTGTACACGAAGAACGATCGCGTGATCCTGATTTCGACGGACCGCCAATCGGCGTTCGATTACCAGTGGTGCACGATTCCCCTGAAAGGACAAGTGCTGAACCAGCTGAGCAACTGGTGGTTCGAGCAGGTGAAGGACGTCATGCCCACCCACGTGGTGGCCACGCCGGACCCGAATGTGACGGTCGCGAAAAAACTCAGGATGCTCAAAGTGGAAGTGGTGGTGCGGGCGTATCTCACTGGCTCGACCTCGACCTCCGCCTGGGTCAATTACGAGCAGGGCAACCGGAATTTTTGCGGCAATCCCCTCCCCGACGGCATGAAGAAGAACCAGAAGCTGAAGGACATCATCTTCACCCCGTCAACCAAGCCCGAGACCGGACACGACGTCTCGGCGAGCCCGGAGGAGCTCATCGCCATGGGCGCCACGAACCGGGCGGAAATCGACCGCGTGAAGGAGTACGCATTCGCGCTGTTCAGACGCGGCCAGGAGGTGGCGGCCAAGCGCGGCCTCATCCTGGTCGATACCAAGTACGAGTTCGGCTACGACTCCGAAGGCGTGCTGCGCGTGGGCGACGAAGTCCACACGCCCGATTCCTCGCGCTACTGGGTCGCCTCCTCGTACGAAGAACGTTTCGCCGCAGGCAAGGAGCCCGAATCGCTCGACAAGGAATTCTTCCGCCTGTGGCTCAAAGAACAAGGCTTCGTGGATGACGGCCGCCCGCGCCCGGCAGTGACCGACGACGTCCGCGCGATGCTCGGCGCCAAGTACATCAGCCTGTACGAGAAGATGACGGGCCTGGATTTCCAGATACCCACGGATGCGGATGTGACGGGGAGGATCGGTCGGAATTTGCAGTCCTATGCCGCGTAAAACCCAGGGCGTTCTACCCTCACTCAGAACGTCCGTTTGTGGCCAGGGATAGCGGCGTTCCCTCTCCCCAAGGGGAGAGGGCCTTATAATTCGTCGTACGCTGAAAGTGATTGCTGCCTTTTACAGATTCGCAGCAAATCGACCACTCCCTCCACACTTACTCATCGCCAAACACCAACCTCCACCCCTCCCCCACTCCATTCTGCGCGATGAAGCCCGCCGGAACTTCCAGAGCCCACTCGGCCGGCTCCACGGAAGAATAGAGCGGACACGGGTCGGCCCTGCACGGCAGCATCGAGGATGCCGAGACGAACTCGCCCGCAGCATCGAAGAACACGATATCGAGCGGGATGAGCGTGTTCTTCATCCAGAAGTTCAGGTTCTGCTCGGCATCGAACGCAAAGAGCATGCCCGTACCATCATCAAGCGTCCTGCGGCCCATGAGACCCCGCTCCCGCTCCGCCGGGCTCTGGGCTATTTCCACGGTCAGCTCCAGAGAGCGACCATCGGGCGAGGCGAGCTCCAGCGGCATGGTTTCAAACGTCATGGGGCTTAATGCCGGCTCAGACGACAATGCCTCGGGGTTCTCGGGTGGCATGAGGGGCTGCGACGAGGGCGTGCATGCCGCAAGGAAGCACACGAGACCGATGAGCATGATGGGCTTCTTCATGGTGCGCGAAGTGTGGAAATGGCTTCTGCCCTGTCTGGAGCCGAAAAGATGTAACTTGCCGCCACCAGATTCGTGGCACCTGCCTCGATGCACTCTCTGGCGTTGCCGGCAGTGATGCCGCCGTCCATCTGGATCATCAGGCGCGGATGCTTCTCGCGGAGCGAGCGAACTTTCTTGAGCACCTCGGGCATGAACGCCTGTCCGCTGAAGCCCGGGACGACGGACATGACGAGAACAAGATCCACTTCATCGACGATATCGTCGATCGCGGATACGGGGGTTGCCGGGTTGATGGCGATGCCCGCAGTCGCGTTCTGGTGAATCGCGGCGATCACGGCTTTGCGGTCTTTCGTTTTGGTGACGGCCTCGGCGTGGAACGTGATGTTCGCGGCGCCGGCATCGAGAAATTCCGCGATGCGCTCCGCCGGATTGCTGACCATCAAATGCACATCGAGCGGGAGCCTGGTCTTGATGCATTTCATCACCGGTGCGCCGAAACTCAGGTTCGGCACGAAATGACCGTCCATCACGTCGACCTGGATCCAGTCGGCGGAACTGACGGAATCCACCTCGTCCTGCAGATGCGCGAGATCGGCCGAGAGGATGGAGGGGGTGATGAGGACGGAACGGGACATGCGCATATGGTACGCCTGTCATCCCGAGGAGAAAATGCGGAGCATTTTCGTATCGAGGGACTGCATCAAAAAACATGACATCACATTCAAACCCCACAGAGCGAGCCTTCGACACGCAGCACTCTCAAAAGAACAGTGTCACCATCAGCGGAATGTAGAACAGCGCGAAGATGGTTGAGAGGAACACGGTCGTCGCGGCCTTTTCGGGTTCGGTGCGAAGCTCGGTGGCGTACGCGACTGTGTTTGCGGCGAGCGGGACGATCGAGAGGAGCTTCATGATGTTATGAACCTCGGCACCGAACAGATGGATGAAAGACGCGTCGAGCCACACCACGGTGAACATGATGAGCGGCCAGGCCAGAAATTTGGCCGCGAAGGCAAGGGATGTGAATACCCAGTCAACCTTGATCTTCTTGCTGCTGGCGAGCCCCAGACCCACGACGAGAGAGCCGAGGATGGTGAAGGCGCCGCGGGCGCTCACGAACATGTCGGCCACGGGCCCTCCAAGTTGCAGGCCCACGATGTTCCCCAGTACACCCGCGATGCTCGCGTAGAGCGATGGGAGCGTGAGAACCCGCCGCACGCTTTCGCCCACCGTATGGTGACCGCGCGCGACCATGAAGAAGCCGACCGTCACTTCGAACAACACGGCGCCGAAACCCGCCAGCACCATCAACCCCACGCTCTGCTGCCCGAAGAGCACTATGGCGACGGGCAGGCCGAAATATCCGGTGTTCCCTGTGCCCGACGTGAACGCGAGAATGTTCCTGTGCGCGTCATGCCACCGGAGCGAGCCCAGTGCATAGAAGGTGAAACAAAGCCCGACGCTGACGACCCAGAACACCACCGGCAGCAGGAGCAGTGTAGGCCGAAACGGGATCGTGAGAATGCCGTGGAACACCACGGCGGGGCTGAGTATGTAGATGAGCAGCCGTGCCACCGATTCTTTCTGGACATTCAGCACCCGCCCCGCCACCCACCCCAGCGCGATCACGGCGTAGAGCGGGATCAACTTGATCATGAGCGTCAGGAATATTTCCATGGATCAACACTACTGACCCGAATCAGGCCTGTCGAAAAAATATACTGCACAGCAGCTCGTATCTGTTGTCTTGATTTCCTTCAGGGGGTGGATGCCCCCGCCACGGGGGGTGTTGCGGAAGGCTCCGCCCCGCACCTTGCTGCAAGGTGCGGGCGTGATCGACGGAGCAGGGCCGAAGCCTTGGAGGCCCTGCGATGGAGATCCGGAGCCGGGCGGATAGGCTTTGGCGGGGGCGGCGCTTTCTTTGGTACTTTCTTTGTCCCACAGGGATAGCGGCCCAAGCCAGAACACGCGACGTGTTTGGCTTGGGGCCGGGTATCGCCGGACAAAGAAAGTACGCTCCTATGCCGGCTCCAAGTCGTTGATTCGTTCGATGTGCCTCCCCCCTTCAAATTCCGTCTTGAGGAAAATATCGACGAGCTCTTTGGCGAGCTCCGGCTTCGTCAGCCGCGCGCCAAGACTCATGACATTCGCATCGTTATGCTTGCGTGCGAGCTCGGCCGTCTCTTTCGAGTAACACAATGCCGCGCGGATGCCCGGGACTTTGTTCGCAGCCATCGCCTCGCCGTTGCCGCTCCCCCCGAAAATGATCCCCGGGATCTTCTGCTCCAGGACCACTGCACAGGCCTTGCGCATGTACGCGGGGTAATCCACGGGATCCGTGGAGAACGTGCCTTCGTCGATCACGTCGATACCCAGTGAGGAAAGATGCTTCTTGATCTCTTCCTTCAGCGGATACCCGGCATGGTCAGCCGCAAGCACGACGCGCCGGGTGGTGGAAAAAGATGACTTCACGCAGCAAATAATAGCAGATCACTCCTTCTCCCTGCAGGGAGAAGGTGACGCCGCAGCGTCGGATACGTGTGGCGCGACTCGGGCGGACCGAATGAGGACTACGGATGACGCGTTGGGCGCGGGGAGGTCACGCCTCGGTTCGACGGACTCGTGCGAACGGTGCCCTGCTCGAAGGAGCGGGGAGCCGAGAGCACGCTCCGGGCGCGGCCCAGGTTGATCGCGGCCTGTGCCTGGGTGGCAACCTCGGAAATGACGCCGGAGGACGTGGCCATCACGAGCGCAGCGACGAAACCGGCGGTGAGGACATCAACACGGAAATGCTTGTGCATGTGGGTGTGGGGAAGTATTGACAATATTGTACTATATTTTTGCATTTTATGCAAATACCAAGAATGTCTCCTGCGTGTATTCTGCGCGCGTATGGCCAAACGGTATCTCATCGCGGGTAACTGGAAGGCAAACTTCGCCCCGGATGGGTTTAATGCCTCCGATTCGCCCTACCGTCCCCATCCCGACGCGGAGATCATTGTGTTTCCCATGTCCGTGGATATCCGTACGACCATTGACGCAGGACTCCAAACTGGTGCACAGGTGGGCTATGGACGGCGAAAAGAGGGGCAGACCGGCGATGTGACCATGGACGAGCTCACACGACTCGGATGCACCCATGTCCTGTGCGGACATTCCGAACGGCGCGAGCACCATGGCGAAACGGTCGAGGATGTCCTCGAGCAGGTGAACGCCGCTCTGGCGGCGGGCCTGAAACCGATCCTGTGCATCGGTGAAAAAATTGAAGAACGGGCCGCGGGGAAAGAGAAGCAGGTGGTGGAGGCGCAACTGAAAGGTAGCCCGTCGGGCATCATCATCGCATACGAGCCCGTGTGGGCCATCGGCTCGGGCCAGACGGCGACGCCGGCACAGGCGCAGGAGATGCACGCGTTCATCCGGTCGATTCTTCCCGACAAAAAAATCCGGATCCTCTACGGCGGTTCCATGAACGCGAAGAATTGCGAAGAGCTCCTGAAACAGACCGATATCGATGGAGGACTTATCGGCGGCGCCTCGCTCAAGCCGGACGAGTTCCTCACGATTGTCAAAACAGCGTCAAGACTCAGTAAATAAAGAACATTTTGATCTTTGATCTTCGATCTTCAGGTTTATACTTCTCTCATGCCTCTCCTCATCCCCGCTATCATCGTCGTCCTCGTGTTCCTCTTCAGCTGGATCCGCCAGATCGACCAGTACGAGCGCGGAATCGTGTTCACGATGGGAAAGTACAAGCGGATGTGGGACCCGGGATGGCACCTGCTCATCCCCGTGTTCCAGAAACTGGTGAAGGTCGATATCCGCGTGAAGGCAGTGGACGTGCCCGACCAGGAAGCCATCACGAAGGATAACATCCCCATCCGCATCAACGCCGTCATCTACTTTCGTGTGAGCGATGCCGCCAAAGCCGTGATCGCGGTGGAGAACTTCATGTACGCGGTGGGCCAGCTTGCGCAGACGACCATGCGCAACGCCGTGGGCGAAGTGACACTCGATGAGCTTTTGGCCAAAAAAGCGGATGTGAGCCAGCGCATCCGGCTGGTGGTGGATAAGACATCCGAGGAATGGGGCATCGACGTGCAATCGGTGGAGCTCAAAGACATCGTCCTGCCGGAATCTCTCAAGCGGACGATCGCCAAGGTCGCGGAAGCGCAGCGCGAGAAGCAGTCGGTGATTATCAGCTCCGAAGGCGAGCTGGCCGCCTCCGAGAACGTCGCGAAGGCCGCCGCGATGCTCGCTGCGACCCCGGGAGCGCTCCACCTGCGTACGCTCCAGAGCATCAACGACATCAGCTCGGATCAGAGCAACACCACCGTCTGGATGGTTCCGGTCGAGGCTCTCAAGGCGCTCGAAGGGCTGGCCTCGTTGAAGAAATAATGCAAAGCAGATGCGCGCTTCTTCCCTCTCCTGTTTCAGTGGGAGAGGGTGGCCGCGTCGCGCGGCCGGGTGAGGGCATCAAAAGAGAGATGAGTATTCCTACTCACCCTGACTAGCAAGAATGGCATCCCCCAATTTCACAAGAAATCCCCCCATCAGCATCGCACCCGTCACCCAAAAGAACGATGCCACGACGGGCAACAGAAACGGTGAGAGGAAGAAGAGAAATGCATTGCGTACCGCGAAGGCGACCACGAGCACCGTGCACGCGACGAAGACCAGATTCCCGAGCATCTTTTCCCAGTACCCCCGCGTGGCCGCGACGCTCCCACGCAACGCATCCCCCGCCGGCATGGGCTCACGGAAGCGGATGAGGGGGGCAAGTATCAGACGCGGCGCCAGCACGACAATCGCAAGATAGCCGCAAAAGAGCAGCCATACCTGGATACTTGCCAGGTCTGCCGACAGTTGCGTTGGGTAGATACGCACGCGCAGTACGGCCGCCAGCGGAATCCAGACACCCGTCAAAATCCCAAGCACGCACAGCAGCAATGTCTGCGGCAGGAACTCCTGCGTCACTTTCTCGGCGACGGTCCGCCAACTGAGCGCGTGAGTTCCCACCATGCGCGCCATCGCCCACACAAAACCCGTGAGGAGAATCAGGAACGACAACGCATACGACAACAGGACGCGCGCGACGGCCTCGATGTCGGGTGGCCCCGCTTCTCCCGCAATGGCACGCAGGCGCAATGCGATGTCCCCCTGCAGCTTCTCAATGTCTGGAGCAAGCGCCACATCACCCCCGCGATAGCGCTTCTCGAGCTCATCGAGGCGACTGATGTCCCGTTCCATGGCTGCACTGTCGATCCTGCGGGCATCATCGAGGCCGTGCAATTGCCCGCGCAGAACCGTCACGGATGAAAGGAGTATCGTCAGCAGGCAAGCGACAACACATAATTCGCGCCACTGCACACGGATGTCTGCTGCCAGCGATGCAATGAGCGACGGCAGCGCCGGCGCCCGGGAGGAAGATGGTGACATAGGTACCTGCGGTCAGGCCGCGCGCGGGTGTTCCAGGATGGTCGCGGCCAGTTCCTTGCCGAAGAAGACCATGAACGCGCTCACGACGCCCTGGATCACCACATTCACTATCGTCACGGTGAGGAGCGTGGCGGCCACCGCCGCCTGTGACGACTCGAGTCCGCTCACGGACAGCGATGCGATGACCGCGCTCAGGATACTTGCGACGATGGTAAGCGGAATCATGCAGACAGTAGCCAAAAACAAGTTACCGACCACCTTGCCCCAGTACCCCTTTGTGCGGCGGAAGCTCTCGTCGGCAGCCTGTGCCGGGCGCATTCCGTCCCGCAGGTAGAGGAGCTGGGCGGCAGCGAAGCGGGGCGAGTAGAGAATGGAGCACACGACGCCGGCGGCGAAGAGCGAAGCGCCGAGAATCATCAGCGCCATGTTCAGTGCGGCGTTCTCAAAAAGCATGGACAGGAACGCGCTCACGAGACCCACGGCCATCAGCCACGCATACGAACGCCAGAACATCCAGGCATACAATCCGAGGAACGGCGGCAGCAGTTTCACCGAACGCCGGAGGAGTCCTCCCGCGTCGCCGCGTCCGCCCACTGCAAGATCCCACAGGGCGACATGCACCATGAAACCCGCTACGGCCGTGACGAACTGCAGCAGGATGAAGGAGACCTTGAGGCCGAGAGGCACCTGTGCCCAGTCCAGTTCCGTCTTCACCGTCGTGAGGCCGGGCGCCATCACCGATTTCTGCGGCATGGCCAGCGACAGGAGCTGCGCGACCGCCGTCATGACGGCAAGGAGGACCGCAAACCACAGGATGGTACGCATGTGCGCCTTCAGAAAGACGAAACTGCGGCTGAAGAGTGCGGAGAAAGGCAGAGCGCCTGCGGAGGGAATCGTAGCCATGGGGGGAGTGAAGAAATTGGGGCAAATTGTACCCGTCCCGAAAGCCTGAAGATACAAGATTTATGCCTGAAATCTGCTTTCAGTCTTTGTTCTTCAATCTTCGTTCTTTAGCGCCGAATCCACATTCCCCCTCCCGCCTGCTCCGCCGCCCCCTGCAATTCCATCATGGTGAGCGTCGCCGCCAGCACCGCATGATTCAGCCCCGACTTCTCGGCGAGATCGTCGACGGACTGGGACATGGGAGTGAGCGCAGTCCAGAGTGCCGTCTCATCCGCAGTACGCGGCTCATACGAGGACTCTCGCGGCGCATCCCGGACGATCACGCCCATTTCCTCCATCACCTCCGTCGCGGATTGGACCAGTTTCCCCTGGCCCTTCGCGATAAACGCGTTCGACCCCCGGTAGTTCGCATCGAAGATCGGACCGGGCACGATGAAGACATCGCGGTTGTAATCGAGCGCGAGATCGGCGGTGATCAGCGCTCCGCTTCCTTCGGGCGCTTCGAGTACCACGGTCGCAAGCGAGAGCCCGGCGATGATGCGGTTGCGGGACGGGAACATGTAACGCTCGGGCTCCTGGAACATCGGGAATTCGGAGAGCAGCAATCCTCCGCCCGCGACGATTTCTTCTCCGAGCGTCCGGTTCCCCTGCGGGTAGATGCGCGAGAGCCCGTGCCCGAGCACCGCGACCGTGTTCCCGCGGGCCTTGATCGTCTGCTCCGCGACTTCGGCGTCGATGCCGAGGGCAAGCCCGCTCACGGTCACCATCCCGGCGCGCACGAAGTCGGGCACAAAATCGTGCACGATGCGCCTCCCGTACCGGCTCATCGCCCGCGTACCGACGAGCCCGACGGTGGGCTGATCGAGGATCGAGAGGTCCCCGCGCGCATAGAGGAAGACCGGCGGGTCAGGAATCTCCTGCAATCGGATGGGATAGGCCGGGTCTCCGATCATCATGAACCTGACACCCTTCTTCTCGATTTCGCCTTCCACAAGGGCTCGGTCGAATTCCTCGACCTGGGTTAACACGCGCAGGACCGTCTCGCTACGGCATCCGAGGCCCTTCAGGAATTCTTCGCTGATGTGGTCCTCCGCCTCGTCGAGCGATCCGAACACCTGCAGAATGGCGTCGTAACGGTCTTTGGTGAGGATATTGAGGGAGGACCAGAGGAGGGCGGAGTGTTCCATACTGCCATACTATCCAGCCAAAAAAACGTGTCGATGATGCCCGGTTGTGAAAAAAACTCGATATGCGACTTTGTGGCTTCTTTCTGCGCTCTCGGACGTTCTGACTGCCGATAGAACAGATGACTTAGGAAAGAATCTCCAGTCGTTCACGTACCTCTGCTATTCCACGATTCAAAGTCCGTAATGCATCAACGAGTTCCGGAGACGGGTCACGCACATTTTTGAGTGCTTCATCAATAACGGAAACGATACCTACTGTATCTCGAAGGTGCTGTTTCTCCTCCATAAAACGCCTATCCAGTTCGGTAGTTGCCCCGTCTTCAATACGTGTAAGTAAGGTCGATCTCATAGGGAGTGGAGCCGCTGACCAGGATTGAACTGGTGACCCACGGTTTACGATACCGTTGCTCTACCACTGAGCTACAGCGGCCCGAATGACTTGTCGTACAGAGTTATAAATGGATCGAGCTGTAGCTTTTCTACCACGCCCCGCTCCGCGGGGCTGGGCACTGAGCTACAGCGGCTTATAACTGAAAGCGCCCTATTGTGATTCGAAAAGATCACTTTGGCAAGGGCTGCGCCACGCGTATCGCCGTGGACTTCCAGCTGCCAAAAACCTATAATACATCCAGATGAAGCGCTTCCTGCTCCTCGCCGCATTTTCCCTGCACGTGAGCGTCGGCGGGCTGTGCTTCGCCCCCGTGGCCGCCATGGCGCAGGAAACGGCGGGTACCAACGTGGACATCGTCGCGATGACGCCCAAGGAAGGAGTCGTGTGCGTCTCGGTGCAGCTGATGAGCTTCGCGAGCGGGCAGCAGGAATCCATGCAGGGCGGCTGCGCCGACGGGCATTGCCTGAAGATGCGCACGCCGGAGCCGCTTGTGACGGCATCGCACGCGCCCACGGCGACGGAGCCTGCGACCCTGCCCTCACCCATCGTCGAGATCTCCCGGATCCCCGCCGATTGCAATACGGACATCGTCGCCAACGAATCCCCGCCCAGACCGCAGGGCATCGATGCTGTCGTCATCCGGGAATGAATATGGATCGCGAGAGATGAAGTCGTCCTGTTTTTTGCAGGAAACTTTTCTCTTTTCACTTTCCACTTTTCACTTACCCATATGTCGACTTCCCATTCCACCGGCAAACGCTATCTGCACATCCGCATCGGCGGCATGACCTGCCGGTCGTGCGAGCTCCTCCTGGAAGAGCGGCTGATGGAAGTGCCGGGCGTACTGGACGCCACCATCAACTGGCGCACGGGCGAAGCGAAGCTCACGGCCGATGCCAGGAAGATCCCGGACGAGGCGCTCATTACCGCTACGGTTACCGAAGCGGGCTATTCCATCATGGATGGCTCCATCCCGACGATATCCACCATCGGAGCGCGCGGCCGCAAATGGCTGGAGATCGGCGCCATGCTCGTGCTCATTTTCGCGGGATACACTGTGCTCTCGACGCTCAACCTTGTGTCTTTCGCCACGTCCACAACGGAAGCGGCGTCTCTTGGGGGAGTCTTCCTCATCGGACTTGTCGCCGGCACGAGCAGCTGTCTTGCCGTCACCGGGGGGCTGCTCCTCGCAATGGCCGCCACATACAACGAGACGCACGGATCGGAAACAGCCTGGGAACGGGCCAAGCCGCTCCTGCACTTCAACACCGGCCGCATCGCGGGTTACTTCGTCTTCGGAGGACTCACGGGACTGCTGGGGCAGGCGATTACGCTCACACCCCGCATGGCAGGCTATATGAGCATCGCCATCGCGATCGTCATGCTCTACATGGCCCTCGTCATCCTCGAGATCATTCCCAAAGGAAGCTGCCCCATACGGCCGCCGAAACGCCTGCAAAAATCCATCGCCCGGCTCACGCGCAGCCGCCATCCCCTCGCGCCCATGGCGCTCGGCGCCCTGACGTTCTTCCTGCCCTGCGGATTCACGCAGACCCTCCAGTTCGCCGCGCTCGCGTCGCACAGCTTTCTCAACGGCGCGCTCATCATGACGTTCTTCGCGCTCGGCACACTGCCGTCCCTCATCGGCCTCAGCGCCATTTCTTCCACGGCCCGCGGCTCGTGGTCACGGCTCTTTCTCCGCTTTTCGGGAACCCTCGTCTTCCTGCTGGCCCTGTGGAATATCCAGAGCGGCCTCACCCTCTCGGGAGTGGATTTGACCGTCTTCGACAACTCCGTCTTGGCCGGTGCGCCCCCGGTGCATAACGGCGTGCAGGAAGTGAATATGACCATCGGCCCCGGCTACTATGAGCCCAGCCGTCTCACGGTACGCGCGGGAATTCCCGTCCGCTGGCTCGTCAACGGCGACGCGGCCGAGGGCTGCACGAGCGTTCTTGTGATTCCCAGCCTGAATATTTCACAGCCCATGCACAGGGGTATGAACGTGGTACAATTCACCCCGCCCCGCCCGGGACAGCTCGGTTTCAGTTGTTCCATGGGCATGGTGCGCGGATCCTTCACCGTCATCTGACCTGTTTGAATCTCCAATCTTTTTATCTTCTTTCTTTCTCCCGTTATGTCAGCAATGCGCTGGGAAGAGCACGCCTCCTCCCACCCCTCCTCTTCCTCCCCCGTCACGACGGGATTCCTCTGGGGCCTCGTCGGCGGCCTCGCACTCTCGTTGGGCGTCGTAGGCATGGCCGCGGGCTACAGCCTGGGCCGCATGAGCCCCGGCGGTGGCGGCGGTACCCAGATCGTGCAGGCTCCCACGCCCACGCCATCGGCTCCCACCCCCGAAGCCCCGTCCGGTCCCGTCCCGCCGGTAAGCAAGGATGACCACGTACGCGGCAACGCCAACGCAAAAGTGACCATCGTCGAGTACTCCGATTTCGAGTGTCCGTTCTGCAAGCGTCACCACCCGACGATGAAAGCGGTGATGGCCAAGTACGGCAATGACGTAAACTGGGTGTACCGCCACTTCCCACTGAGTTTCCACCCGAACGCGCAGAAAGCGGCCGAATCGTCCGAGTGCGTGGCTGAGCTGGGTGGCAACGACGCTTTCTGGAAGTTCACCGATGCCGTTTACGAGGCAGCTGACCTTGCCAACCTCGCTCCTCTCGCCAAGGCTGCAGGCGTGGATGAAGCCAAGTTCACCGCTTGCGTCAGCAGCGGCAAGCACGCCAAGAAAGTCCAGGACCAGATGAACGCGGGCTCCGCCGCGGGCGTCAACGGCACCCCGGGCAGCTTCATCATCAATAACGACACGAAGACCTCGCAGATGATCTCGGGCGCAGTGCCCCAGGCCAGCTTCGACAGCGCGATCGACGCGATTCTGAAGAAATAGATTGCCTCTACTTCTCTCCCCCTTCGGGGGAGAGACCGAGCGAGGAATCTCTCACATGAAAGAATGGAAACGGGGGCCGAATGGTCCCCGTTTTTTGTACATCCCTCGTACGCTCGTTACTCCGCAACGAGCTACTCGGGATGACAAAGCGTTTACGTGAAAGAGCGCCTCGATACGAACCCCGCTCCGCAGGGTTCCACTCGGCGCAGCCGAGTAGGTCGTGCGAAGCACGAGCGTATCGAGGCTTGCTGATAAAAAATCCCTGTCATCCCGAGTAGAAAATGGCGGAGCCATTTTCGTACGAGGGACTATTTCACAAACTCATCAAACTGCCTCATCAACCCCCTCAACTCTTCCGGGATCCCAAACTCCATCCCATCGATATTCTTGATGGGCACGATCTTCACTCCCGTACTCGTGAGGAAGGCGCCGTCATAGTCCCCGATCGACGCGAGCGGCAGATCATGATGCTCGATCGGATACCCGTGCTTCGCCGCGACCTCGAGGACGTGCTTCCGCGTCACGCCTTCCAGTACTTCTTCGGCCGGCGGCGAGTGGATGGTTTTTCCCTTGATGGCGAAGAAGTTCGTGCGCGTCCCCTCAGTAATGCATCCGCGACGGTTGATCAAAAGCGCATCGTACGCGCCTGCCTCTTTCGCTTTCTTGAACGCGTAGTAGCTGGGGAACATGTTGAGGATTTTGGCCTGCGGGAAGAGGCGTTCATACGCGAACGTGATGGTGACGGCGCCCTGGGTGTAGACGCGCTTTTCGGGGAACAACGGTGAGAGCGGCAGGATGATCAGCTGGCACTGTTCGGGCTCACGCGCCCCGATCAGCAGTACCTTGAGATTGAAGACGCCGTCGGGGAGTTCTCTGACGAGTTCCTGCGTCCACCGGGCGATCAAGGTCGCGTCGAACGGATGGCCGAGACTGATAATAGTTGCCGAGTTGAGCAATCTCTCCACGTGATCGTCCAGAAACAAACATGTTCCGTGCGCCACGCGGATGTTCTCGTACGCACCGAACCCGTACGCATACTCCACGTTCGTGAAGGGAATCACAGCCTGGTCAAACGGCAGCACCTGACCGTTTTTGGAGAAGGACGGGAATTGCACGGCCCTATGATACGCTAGTCGCCGCCATGAAACGCCCCCTGATCCTCGCCTTTTCACTCTTTTTGACCTCGACGCCCGTACTGGCCGCGTCAGCCTCATCCAGCGCATCGGTGAAACCGGCAACCTATCAGGATGTGCCCGCCGGCTCCTGGTTCGAAGAAAGCGTCCTCGCACTTCGGCACGATGGCTTTCTGGATGCGTCCAAACAGAAATATTTCCCGGCGGCACCCGCACAGCGTGCCGAGTTCCTCAAGCTTGTGATGTTGATTGCAGGCATCAAACCAGGCACGCCGCCGATGCTCCCCAGCTTCGATGACGTGAAAAAAGATGCATGGTACTACGGGATCATCGAGGAGTCGGCAAAAGAAGGCTGGGTCCGCGGCGATCGCGAGTGCTACGGTTCAACTCCGCTCGCCGCAGGAGGCTCCCGTCCGTGCCGCGTCCATCCCGAATCACCCATCACGCGCGCGCAGGCTGCCGCGCTCCTCGCGCGCATCTTCGGCTGGGAGCGCAAAACCCTGGAACGCCCGTACATCGACGTCAGCGACACCGACTGGTTCGCCTACGTGGTGTACGCCGCCGCAGAACGCTGCATCCTGAACGGCAATAAAGAAACACTGCGCATCCGTCCCGACGACGGGCTCACGCGCGGCGAAATGGCGGTGATGCTTCACAGAGCACAATTAGTACAAGCAGGAGCAAATATCTGCGGATCTATATAAAGTGCTTGCATAAGCCATCCCGAGTAGCCCTGAGCTCGTCGAAGGGCGTATCGAGGGGTGGCGGTGATGCTGCACCGGGCTCAAATCATCGAAGCAGGAAAAAGCGTCTGTACGGACTGAATCGTAATTTGCAAATATTACATAAATATGTTAAAATACTATTAATACCAATTTCCTCCTCCGTTATGGCCTCCGTTTCCCTGCAGAGGACGCTCACGACAGCAGAAAGCCTGTTTGGCGTCTTCATGGCCCTGCTCATCCCGGCCCTCAGCGCCGGCATGGCGATGCCCCAGCTCACGGCCTCAATCTTGTTCTAAATTTCAAGATCAAAGATCAAAGAACGAAAACTTTGATCTTCAGCCTTCGATCTTCATTTTTATTTTCCAATCTGCTTCAACGCCGACCTCGCCGCCTTATTCGTAGGATCAATGTTCAAGATCTCCTCAAACTGCCTCCGCGCATCCTCCACCCGCCCCTGCCCGTGGTACAGGATGCCCAGGTTGATGCGCGCCGGAATCACGGTTGGTACCAGCCGCACCGTCTCTTCATATTCTTTGATGGCTCCGTTCACGTCGTCCGTCTCCTCCAGCGCAACAGCAAGGTTGTAGTGCGCATCGGGGAAGAAGGCGTTGATCGCAAGCGCCTTCCTGTACTGCTCGATAGCCTCTGGAAGACGGCCAAGTGACACGTACGCGGCTCCCAGGTTCGTGAAGCCTTCTTCATAGAGCGGATCGATCGTGACGGCCTTCTGGAACTCTGCAGCCGCGTCGGCGAACTTCTTCTCCGTCATATGCACGAGACCCAGGCCCAAATGCGCCTCTTTGCTGTTCGGATCGGCCTTCAGCGCCTCGTCGTACGTGGAGAGCGCTACGCCCAAATTCCCCTGCCTGCGATAGACGACTCCTAAGTTGCTGATGGTCTTCGCATGCGGCTTGATGGCGATCGCCTGCTTGTACTCGCTCTCGGCCTTCGTCAGATCGCCCTGCAGGCGGTACACGTTGCCCAGGTTATTGTGCGCGACGTGCGACGACTCCGGGTAATAGCGGATGACGTTCTCGAAGAGCGCCTGGGTATTCTTCCACACCATCGACTGCGCGTACGCCTTCGCCGCACATGCGAGGAGGATGACCGTGGCAATGCACGTGACGATGATCTCCCTGGTCTGCTTTTGGCTTGCGCGCCCCATGATGACGAATTCATAGAGCAGCCATATGGCGGCGAAGAAAATACCGATGGAGGGAACGTACGCGTAGCGATCCGATGCAAAATACACATCCATCTCGCCGCCCTTCGCAAAGTTGAGGAATGTGGGCGCGACGGTGACGATATAAAAGAGGAGACCGAAGGCGACGACGCGCGTCCACTTGAGCGAGTAGAGCGCGGCGGCGGCGAGGATGAGGAGCGTGAGAACGGGAATGTAAAAATCGGGTGAGGCGAGCGTGATGGGCTTCACGTACGGGTACAGCAGCGAAAAATGTACGGGAAAGAAGATCTGTTGCAGGTAAAAGACCGCGCTCTTGCACGCCATGAGGATTTTCCCACTGAACGTGGAAGACTGGATCACGCCCGTTTTGCCGAAAATGCCGATGATACCGAATATTCCTGCGAGCATCAGATACGGGATTTTTTCCTTCAGGATTGGCCATGTCTTCCGTAGGGGCGATTCGCGAATCGCCCCTACGAATCGTCCATCCAAAAAATCAACCAGCAACAAAATCACCGGCAGCGTGATGATCATCACTTTGGAGAGGAGACCGAGCGTGAAGGCCACGAGGCTCCAGATGTAGATGCGACGGTCATCGCGGTCCTTCCAATAGATATACCCGATGATGGAGAGCAGGAAGAAAAACGTCGAGAGGAGGTCTTTCCGCGCACTCACCCACTGGATGGCTTCGGTATGGAGCGGATGCAGCGCGAAGAGCGCCCCGCAGACGATGCCGACGAAGCCCTTGCGACTGAGCAAAAACACGAGCCAGGCCACGAGGATTGCATTGAAGGTATGGAGCAGGAAGTTCGTCAGGTGGTATTGCGTCGCGCCAATGCCGCCGATCTGGTAATCGATCTGATAGCTGAGGAATGTAAGCGGGATGTAGAGTTCCGGATCGTAGGTGGTGAAGATGTGCGTGAGCGTCCGGGGGCTGATCTCGCGGATTGCGGGGTTCTCGTACACGAGCATGCCGTCGTCCCAGCGGACAAATTCGCCCTTGATGGAATGGCCGTACACGAGCAGCGTGGCGGCAAAAAATGCCCCGATCACGATCAACACGGTCTTCCAGGAGGGCAGAGAGGGCATCTGAGAGGTTTCCATCCGCAAAACTCTAAACCAGGCCAACTATGTTTGCTATAAAAAAGGGCCTTGCGGCCCTTTGGACGTCCAAGTGATGACGCGTCAGGCAGCACTGTTGGCCGCAAAATGCTGGTGTCCGCCGTCGTTCCTGTCCCGGCGCCAGATCGTATCTATCCGGTCGTGGTCGGCCTGAAGAAGGGCTACACCCTTTTGCACCCGATCGTCATGGATGTTGCGCGTGGCGCGATACTGGTCCACCGCGGTCGTCAGCGTATTGATCTGCTTGCGGACGATCCCAACGATCTTCATTGCAGGGTCTGCACCTTCAACCGAGCGTTCCAGCTCGACTTTCTTCGCCTCAAGGCGGTGAAGGACGTCATCAGTAGCGTCGGGCAGTGCACTTTTCACCATATGTGTGTGTGGAAATGTGTAAATGATTTAATAGTATTATATAATATTTTTAATATATTAGCAAATAGCACAAAACTGCATTTCCGTGTGATTGGCAGGGGAGAACCGCTTGAGGAAAACGCCTATTTTTGCTATCATGTCTGGATTTGTTCGGAACACCAAAAACAAACATCCATACCCACCCCCTCTCATGACGATCGACGCCTGCATCGCACACGCCATCCACAGCGACCTCGATATCATCGAGGCTCTCCCCGAAGTGCACGACCTGCCAGTGGAGGATCTCGAAATGTACGTGGAGAAGTACGTCCTGAACATCCAGGAATCCCTCTATAACGTCATCGTGGACCGCGGAGACAAGTTCATCCGCTCCAAGGACGCCGCGGGCCTGTGCGCCACGTGCCTGGAAGCAGGAGTTGGCCTCCCGCCCCACATGCTCATGAAAATGTGCCAGACCATCATGCAGCTGGCCCAGCTCGACGCGAAGTTCATCCTGGATACCGACGAAGGCAAGAGCCTGTACTACGTGAAAATGACGGTCGTCGCCTGATTTCCTCTTCTCCCATGTCTGGATTCGAACAGGAAGGACGTCGGGAAACAGCCGATACGCCTCGTTTGGCGGGTTCGCCGTCGGATGCAGTTTCCAGGCGCTTGAAAGAAACGAATGCTGAGATGGCCGAATACGAGGAACGACTGAAGCAGTATCACGCAAAAATGCTCCAGCGCCCTGTCGCGCAGGGCTCTGCCGGAGAAAACGAGGCCCAGCGCGTGGAAATCATGCGGGGAATCGAGCGGATCGAGACCCCCAACCGCACCGAGCAGGAATGGATGGAAGCCCAGTACAAACTGGCGGCGGCCGCGATACCGGCCGATTCGGCGGAACGCCTCGCCGGCACCATGTGGCTGGAAGGGCCCAGGGATGCACTGCTTCTGTGTGACAACAACAGCTCGCAAAACGGCATCACGTTCCGCCAGAGCATCAATCGGCTCACGAACCTTCCTGAATTTTCGTTCGACGTGAACGTGTCCGGTCGTGCCCTTTTCAACGGCCGCTGGCATATTCTCCCCTGCACCGGAAACCCAAACCACTGCGTCATCCGCAAGGAAAGCGATCCCGAAACGACTGCGGCAATCCCCACCGCACTCATGTTCGCAAATCGGCGCGTTAACTTCGAGGTTGTGCGAAAGCTCATGTCACAGGCGGTTGCAGACCGCCAAAGCGGCATGGACGATGCCGCAGGGGTCCGCGATTTCGACTTGCCCCGCGACCGCCCGGTGGGCGCGTTCGGACTGCTTGATATGAATGACCCCTGGGAACGTACCCAGTTCAGCACCTACCCCAAACTGCTCCGGCAGTTGGGCTACAACATGGTCACATCCGGGGATCACGTGATGGAAGTGAGCAGAGATCCGCTCGCGATGATGCGCGAACGAGTGCGTGCAATGCGTGCCGCGACCCCTCCTGTGCGCGATTTCTACATCATGGTCGCCGCGCACGGCACCACAGAAGGCACCCTGGTCTTCAGCACCCCCGGACCCGATCGCCAGGAATTTGTTGTCACTCCGCGGCAGATCGTGGCTGTATGCAACGAATTCACCGACTGCCGTTTCACGTTCGATGTGAATGCCTGCTTCAGCGGCGGATTCGCCCAGGCAGATTACGCTGCGCTCTTCCGTGACGAATTTTCCACGGACACGTCGGAAGGCCGGCGCATGACCGTTTTCGTGCAGGCATCAGATATCCCGAATATCGTCCCCGGCAACGCGGCCGATGGCAACGCTACGTCGTATTACAACAGAATGCTGCTCTATTACCTGTCGCCCCCGCAACGGCTGCCCTACGGCCGGGCCCATCTTGAGGCACGCTCAAAGGTGAATCAGATCTATCCTGGATTCGTGCCCCGCGTCATCCGCAGCGGGAGAACCCGAGGCGTGGAAACGGCCCGCAACGATGCGGAACAAGAGGAGATTTTGAAAAAAATCGAGGCAGCCTGAAAAAGGATGTCCTCTTCCCTTCTCCTCAGAGAAGAACTTTGACCATTTTCCCTCTCCCGGCAGGGAGAGAGTCGTGCAAAGCACGGGGAGAGACGAGAAGGTGGCGCGAAGCGCCGGATGAGGTTTTTCAGAGGATGAACGCTTGCTACACCCTTCAAATCGCATCGCTCGCTCAGGCTCAGAGCAGGCTGCGGCGCGCCTTTAGCGCTTCGAGAACTGCGGTGCGCGGCGGGCGCGCTTGAGACCGGGCTTCTTGCGTTCCTTGATGCGGCTATCGCGGCGGAGGAATCCGGCGCGCTTCAGGTCGCTGCGGAGATCGGGGTTCAGGAGGAGCAGGGCACGGCTGATGGCATGGCGCATGGCATCGGATTGCGCCGACTTGCCGCCGCCCACAACGCGAACCTCCACATCCACCGACTTGGCATGATTGGTGAGCGCAAGCGGTGCAAGGGCGTTTTCGCTGTACGTGCTGGGGAAGTACTCCTTGAGCTTCATGCCGTTCACCGTGGCCTCACCAGAACCCTCCTGGAAGAGCTTCACGCGTGCGATCGCGGTCTTGCGCTTGCCGATGGCTCCGATGTACTGCTTGCTCATATGGTGAAGGTAAGGGGTTCGGGCTTCTGGGCGGCATACTTGTGCTCGGCACCCACCATCAGATGCAAGCGCTTCATCATCTGCTGGCTGAGGCGGTTTTTCGCGAGCATGCCCTTCACGGCGATCTGGACGGGCTTGCGGGGATCTTTGCGCATCATTTCCCCGAGCGGGATGTTGCGCCAGTGGCCGAGGTACCCCGTGTGATCAAAGTACAGCTTGTTCAGGAGCTTCTTGGGGCTCACGGAGAGCTTCTCAAGGTTCAGGACGATAACATGATCGCCGCAGAGCTGATGGCCCGAGAACTCCTTCTTGTGCTTGCCACGAAGGACGTGGGCGGCATTGGTCGCCACCTGGCCGATCGTAAGGCCCGTGGCATCGATCGTGTACCACTTTGCCTGTGCCTGCACTGGAACGATGGTGGTCTTCATTTGGCGTTGGTGGAAGCTTCTTTCTTGATGGTCTTCTTCTTGGGAGCTGGCGCCGGGGCTTCCGCAGCAACATCTTTCCCGTCGACCAATTCCAATGTCACGAGCATGGCGCCGTCACCGACGCGTGCACCCACCGGAACGATGCGCGTGTAGCCCGAGGTGCGGGACGCGTACCGCTGCTTGAGCACCTCCATGAGCTTGCGGGAGGCATTCTTATCGGTGACGACCGTGTTGATGGCGCGAATGGCCACGTGAGGCTGCTTGGTCTTGGCGATCGTGATGAGTTTCTCCACCTGCGGACGCACCACCTGGGCGCGCTTCTTCGTGGTGCGAATCGATTCGTAGAGCAGGACGGATGTGAGCATGTTGCGCAGCATCGCCTTCGCGTACGCGGGTTTGTGACGGAGCCGGAGGCGGGACTTGCGGTGACGCATTTGGAATGTAGGAGTTGGGACGTGGGATTTCCGGGGGAGAAAGGATACCGTATTTCAGCGATTTTTCAATACTCAAACATCGATCGTTCCGGCGTCGTCTGCGAGCTTCAAACCACGGTCTCCGAGGGTTTTCTTGACCTCATCCAGGGCTTTGGCGCCGAACCCGCGGAAATTGCTGAGGGTGGCTTCGGTGCACTTGCTGAGCTGCTCGATGCTTCCCACGCCCGCGTTGATGAGGGCGTTGAGGGTGCGCGGCGAGAAGTTGAGGATCTCGATGGGGGTGTAACTCTCTTTGACGGGAGCGTGCGTTGCGTCATCAACCTGGGCGCTGGCCGCGCGGGAGAAATCGGCAACGAACTCGGGCTCCACGACCTTCTTGTCGGAACCGAAGTACCCGAAGTAGCTCTGCATGAGCTGCGATGCGAACTGCACGGCCTCCTCTGCGGTGAGGGAGCCGTTGGTTTGCACGTCGAGCGACAGCTTCTCGAGATCGGTGCGCTGGCCCACGCGGGCGGCTTCGACATCGAAGCGAACCTTGAGAACGGGACTGAAGATGGAATCAATGTAGATGAGGCCCGGTTCGTTCTGCTTCTTGTTGCGCTCGGACGCCGGCACGTACCCCACCCCCTTCTCGACGGTGAACTGCATGTCGACCGAGGCGCCCTTCTCGACGGTGAAGAGGGGCAAATCGGGATTCAGGACTTCGATATCGGAACTGACCTTCAGGTCCTTTGCGGTGACCTCCATGGGACCCTTCACCTCGAGCGAAATGGTCTCCTGCTCCTTCGTGTGCTTGCGGAGACGCAGAAGCTTCATGTTGAGCGCGATGTCCATCACCGATTCATGAACACCCTTGATGGCGGTGTACTCGTGCTGCACTCCCGAGACGCGCATGGACGTGATGGCCGCACCCGGCAGGCTGCTCAGAAGCGTCCTGCGGAGGGCGTTTCCCAGCGTCATGGCATACCCGGGCGGAAGCGGGGAAATGGCGAACACGGCGTGAGTGGTATCCCCTTTCTTCACCTGAGTCACTGTGAAGGTGGGCAATCCGATTTCTTCCTGAATGATGTGCATACGGAAGGGAGAAAAATGAGGGATGCGGCCGCTCCGGCCGCGAGTGAAAAGACAGGCAAAGGGAGGGAAAGATCAGATCAGTTGCGCGAGTAGAACTCAATGATCTGGCGCATTTCGACTGCCTGCTCGGCATTTGCAGCCGTGGGCAGGGTCATGACCTCGATGCTCAGGGAGCCGGCATCCACCTTCATCCACGTGGGAGCCATGTACTTCTGGTTGGCCTCAAGAATGGGCGGGAAGACCGGCGAGCTCTTCATTTGAGGGCGGACCGTAATCTTCATGCCGGGCTTCACCTGGAAGGAGGGCACCGTGACGCGCACGCCGTTCACGAGGAAGGCGCCGTGGCCCACGAGCTGGCGGGACTGGAGGCGGGTCTTGGCAAAGCCGGCACGGTAGACGACGTTATCCAGGCGGCGCTCAAGCAGCTGCTTGAGCACATCGCCCGTCTGACCGGGAATCTTGGCTGCAGTGTCGTACATGCGGCGGAACTGACGCTCGGAGAGGCCGTAGATATCGCGCGCCTTCTGCTTCTCCTTCAGCTGCTGCGAGTACTCGGACGGCTTGCCCATGGGGCGGAACTTCGCGTTCTTGCCCGGACCGTACGGCTTGCGCTGGAGGATCTTGTCGTACTTGTCGCTGCCGTAGAGATTCACGCCATGGCGGCGTACCTTCTTTGCTTTGGGACCGTTGTACTTCATAGATGAGAGAGTGGTGAGGTGAGGTGCTCCCCTCTCCCTGCGCCGCAGCGCTGGGGGAGGGGCCGGGGGTGGGGGTTACACGCGCCTGCGTCCGGCAGGGCGGCAGCCGCCGTGCGGAATGGCCGTGGTATCAATGATTGCATCGAGGGCCAAGCCGGCGGCCTGGAGTCCGCGGATGGACTGCTCGCGACCGGGTCCGAGTCCTTTTACCTCCACCGTCACGGTTTCCACGCCATAGGGCTTCACCTTCATTGCGGCTGTTTCGGCGGCGACTTTAGCGGCGTACGGGGTCGACTTGCGCGTGCCCTTGAAACCAGCGGCACCGCTGCTGCACCAGGCCAAGACGTTTCCTTCGAAATCGGTGAACGTGACAATTGTGTTGTTCTCGCCTGCATGAATGCACACGCGCGCCTTGGTAAGCGTACGCTTGATCTTCTTTTTCTTGCGGGGACCGGCTTCGGCCGCCGCCTTGGGGGGAGCGATCACAGGATCGCCACCTTCGAGTGCCTTTGCGAGAACGGAATCGTCAGCCATAGGGGAAAATAGATGGAGGGCAGGCCTTCCGGCCTGCCGGTGATTAGGTCTTGGTCAACACCGTGCGTCCGGACGTACCCGTCTTCTTCTTGCCGCGCTTGGTGCGGGCGTTGCGGCGGGATGTCTGGCCACGGGCGGGGAGCTTGCGGCGGTGACGATAGCCACGCCACGTACCGATATCGGTGAGACGCTTGATATCCATGGATACCTTGCGCACAAGCTCGCCTTCGGTGAGTTCCTTCTCCACGCGCGAACGGATGCGTGCGGCATCGGCTTCGGTCAGAGAGTCCGTCTTCGCAGCCAAATCCACGTTCGCGTCCTTCAGGATCGTCTTGGCCAGCGAGCGTCCGATGCCTTTGATCGCCGTGAGGGAGATCTCGATTCGCTTGTTGCCGGGGAGGACGACGCCTGAGATGCGGAGCATGTGACGGAGGAAGAGGAGAAGTAAGTTTCTTCTCCCCGCGGGGAGAAGGTGGCCCGCCTAGGCGGACCGGATGGGGGCAGAAAACTATCCTTGGCGCTGCTTGTGCTTGGGATTCTTTCTGCACACAATTCTGCGCACCATCTTACCCTGGCCATTGCGGCGCAGAACGAGGCGGCAGTCTTTGCAGATCGGTTTGCAGGAAGCGCGGACTTTCATGGGAGAGGATTTAAGCGGCGGAAGGAGGAGGGACGGGAACCCCTGCCGGAGAGGAGGGAGAACCCGGTGTGGGCGGTACGCCCGGCTGGATGAGTGGTCCGTGTGCAGGGAAGCGGTAGACGATACGCCCTTTCTGCAAGTCATACGGAGTCATCTCGATCTTCACCCTGTCACCGGGAAGGATGCGCACGCGGTGCATCCGCATGCGTCCTGCCAGATGGCAGAGCAATTCATGATCCTTCGCCTGTTCGCTGGTCACACGGACGCGGAATGTGGCGTTCGGAAAGCTTTCCTCCACAACGCCCATCAGTTCGATTACATCCTTGGACACAGAGAATTAGCGGGTCAAGAGCCGAGAGATCCTACAGACGGATTTATGCATCAGCAAGCCGCAGGGATGTAGAATCACCCCTATTATGAAATTTAATGTTGAATAAATTATATAATGTTGTGTAATAACATACAGACAATACCCTCTGTCAGGAAGAAAAGTGCGCCCGACATTTCTTGTTTTTTGGCTCTTGCAAGCCATTATTTTCAGGCAATGATTTCGTGACCGTCGTGCGTGACAAGAATAGTATGCTCAAAATGGGCCGACAGGGACCCGTCGGCCGTAAAGATGGTCCAGCCGTCGTCACCGTCCTTGATGCCTGCGCCGCCCATGGCGGTGATGGGTTCGATGGCGATGGCGATGTTTGCGGGCAGTGCGGGCCCCGTACCGGCGCGGCCGCTGTTGGGGATGTCCGGGAACTGATGGAGCGTAGTACCGAGGCCGTGCCCGGTGAGGCCTTTGACGGGAGAATAGCCGCGGGTCTCCAGGTACTTCTGGATGGTGGAGGACAAATCCCCCACTTTCACGCCGGGACGCACGAGCGCGCAGGCCTCTTCCAGCGCCTCTTGTGAGACCTGCAGGAACGTCTGCACGTCCGGCCTCACGGTACCGACTCCGACGCTGACGCACGCGTCGGTGTAGATGCCATTGCAGATAACACCGCAGTCGATGGCAATGATGTCGCCGTCGTTCAGTACCCTTTTCCCCGGAATCCCGTGCACGCACTCATCGTTCACCGAGGCACAAATGGTGCCCGTGAAACCGTTGTAGCCCTTGAATGCGGGAGTGGCACCGTCGTGCGAGCGGATGAATTCCTCGGCGATGCGGTCGAGTTCGCCGGTGGTGATGCCGGGCTTCACGGCCTTGGCGGTATGGTCGAGGCACCCGCGCAGGATCTTCCCCGCTTTGCGGAGGGAAGAAATTTGGGCCTGGGTGAGAATCTGGAAGGAGGAGATGACTAAAGCCTAATGACCAAAGAGAGAATTATCAATTCCAGATCAGCAAAGCATGTCATCCTGAGCGTAGTCGAAGGAGACATGCGACACGTCCTGCAGTCATGGTTCGCGGAGCCTGTCCTGAGCCTGACGAAGGACTCACCATGACATCGTCATCTTCTTCATCTCCGCATACACCTCATCAACATTTTTCATCCCATCGATTTCCGTCACCAGTCCCCTCTTCCTGTACTCCTCCAGCACCGGCACCGTCTTCTCGGTAAAGGTCTTCATGCGCTTGCGGATGATCGCCTCGTCGCTGTCGTCCTTGCGGCCTTCGGTCTTCGCGCGGCCGAAGATGCGGCGCACGCCTTCTTCTGGATCGAGCTTGAGGTGGATCACCTTGAAGTCGCGTCCGGTCTCTTTCATGATCGCATCGAAGTCTTTCTGCTGGTTGCCGTCGCGCGGGATGCCGTCGAACAAAATTTTCTGTGACTTGGGGCGCGCGCCGATCGCCTCCTTCACCACTTTCATGATGATCTCGTGCGGCACAAGGTTGCCCGCGTCGATGTAGGACTTCACAGTTTGGCCGAGTTCTGACCCTGAAGCAGCGATCTTTCTAAGTTCACCGCCGGCCTCAAAAATGTCATAACCGAATTCAGCAGCAAGTTTTTTTGCCTGTGTACCTTTGCCACTTCCTTGAATCCCGAATAATACTAGATCCATAGAGAAATATCAGAATATTTGGTTATGCATTCGGTTTCTTGAGCGTTGATCCATGAATACCATCCGGATTTAACTCACGGATCACCGGGCCTAATTCCGAATCATTCCATAAATCGCGTAAGGCATCCAAAGAACCTGCAAGTAATCTTTCAGCTTCCTCGGGGGACATGTCACCATCTACGGGAATGCTTTCCGGGTCTGTCGGTGGATTTTCTCCTGGATTACTCATACTTAAACTAATTTCTCATAATCGTGCGCAAGCATCTGCGCGTTGATCTGGCGGATCAGTTCCATCACGACTCCGACGATGATGATCAAGCCGGAGCCGGAGATGAGCAGCTCGGTGGAGCCAAGTGTCGTGTAGCGCGTGAAAAGCAGCGGGATGATGGCGACGATGCCGAGGAACGCGCCGCCCCACAGGTTCAGCCGGCTGCTGGTTTTCTCGAGGAGCTTGGCCGTCTGCGCGCCGGGACGTACGCCGGGGATGAAGCCGCCGCGCTTCTGGATGGTCTCGGCCACCTCCTGGGGCTTGAACGTGACGGACACGTAGAAGTAGGTGAACGCGATCACGAGCAGGAAATACGCCACCATGTAGGGGATGCTGGGGCTCTGGGAGTTCAGGTACGTGTTGATGAAGCCGACCGCTCCCGCGAAGCGGGGGGCCGTCTGGAGGAACTGGGCGATGATCGCCGGGAACGTGATGAGCGAAACGGCGAAGATGATGGGGATCATGCCGGCCTGGTTCAGACGGATGGGGATGTTTCCCTGCACGCCGCGTCCCGCGCCCTGGTTGGCGTAGGTGATGGGAAGAAGCCGGTGTGCATCGGTGAAGAGGACCACGGCCACGAGTAGCGCAAGCGAGACGATGAGGAACAGGAACATCGGACCGGTCTTGGTGGGATCCGCCGCAAGCGTCGCGAAGTGTGAGGGGATGCTGGCGACAATGCCGACGAAGATGATCATAGAAACGCCGTTGCCAATACCCTTCTCGGTGATGAGTTCACCGAGCCACATGAGGAAGAGTGACCCGCAGGTGACGAACAGCATGGGTGCGAGCACAGCCGGGAAGGTCGTATCCACCAGCTGCACGCCGCCGCGGCCGAGCAGGATGAGGAAGCCGTAACTCTGAACGAAGGCGAGAGGGAACGTGATCCAGCGCGTGTAGCGGTTGAGTACCTGCTGGCCCTGGGCGCCTTCTTTGCTGAGAGCCTCAAGCTTGGGGAAGATCACCGTGCAGAGCTGCACGATAATGGACGCGTTGATGTAGGGCGAGAGCCCCAGCAATGCCACCGAGAAGTTATCGAGCCCGCCGCCGGTGAGGGCCGCGAACACCCCGAGCGCGCCGCCGCCGCCCCGCGTCGCAAGGAACTGCCGGAGCGCGATGGGATCCGCGGACGGGACGGGGATGTGGGCGATGAGGCGATACACGAGAAGCATCGCAATCGTGAAGAGGATCCTCGTACGAAGGTCCTCTGAGCGCCAAAGCTGCTGGATATAATTGAACATTGGACTACAGGTTTGGAGTGGAAGTGACTTCTCCCAGTTCGCTATTGATTCCTCTATCCGCTCTCCACCCGACAGGGGGGAAAGGCAGGGTGAGGGGGACTCGGGAGAAATAATTCTTAGGAAAAAGGGAATGGGGGGAAATTAATCCTTAACAATCGTGATAGAACCTCCTGCCTTCTTGACGGCGTCCTTTGCACTCTTCGACGCGGCATGCACGATCAAGTCGAGCTTCTTCGTGAGAGCGCCGCCGCCGAGGATCTTCACCTTCCCGCTGCGACGAACAATTTTCTGCGCACGGAGAGCGGCGATGTCGTATGCGCCTGCGCTCAACTTGCGCTCGAGAACCTGGAGCGGGATCGCCTCGTAGTCCTCGCGACGCGGGTGCGTGAAACCGCCAAGCTTCGGCTGACGCATGAGCAGAGGAACCTGGCCACCTTCAAAACCGAACTTGCGGCCCTTACCCGTGCGAGACTGCTGGCCTTTGGTACCGCGTCCTGCGGTGGTACCGCCGCCTGCGCTGTTGCCGCGCGCGACGCGCTTCGATTTGCGACGCGAACCCTTGGCTGGCTTGAAGTGGTGAAGCATAGGAAAGATGAGAAGCGTGGCCGTCACCCCTGAACGAAGTCGAAGGGTTCTGGCCGCTAGGGGCAGCACATGACTACCCGGGGAAGGCATCATAGAGGGAAAAAGAGGAAGGGTCAAAGGGGTTCTACGTGCAAAAATGGCAACCAGGCGGCTTATTGCTTAAAAATATAAAAAATGATATAATAATAGATAAGTTCAGTGTACACACACGTACAAAAATGAAGCTTATACATCGATTTCTGGCAGTTTTACTCCTCGTCACGCTCCCGACGGGTACGTTTGCGGCGACGGTCCAGTATCAAACCCCGAACGTGACGCGCGCGGAAGCAGCGATGATTCTTCTCAAGACACGCCTGAAGGCGACCAATATTCCCGATGTCTCCTCCCAGGGGAAGTTCCCCGATGTGAAGCGCGGCGACTGGTTCGAGCGCTACGTGACCCTCGCCGCGCGGTACGGGATACTGGAAACGCAACCGGGAACCGGCAACATTCGTCCGGGCGACGTCGTGCTCCGTTCGGAGTTTTTGAAGATGCTCTCCACGACGTTCGGGCTGCAACTGAACCTCCCCTACCTCTATAAGGACGTGGTCGCGGCATCGTGGTACGCGCCGTACGCCGGCATCGCGCGCAAGTTCAATCTGTTCCCTGCCGACACGGACCAGTCGAAACTGAACGGCGAGAAAGAGCTGACGCACGAGGAGGCGATGCAGGCTCTCAGGATTTTGAGCCAAAAACTTGCGAACGAGCATCTCCCCGCACTGAAGGAAGTGGACCTGGCGAAAAAGCAGGCCACATACCAGCTCACGCTCTACGACCGCATTTCCACAAAAACCGAGGATTCGATCCTCATGCAGGCTCCATCGAGCCTGGTGCTCAAGAAACCGACTCCCCTTCCTCCGCCTCCGCCCGCGTACGAGAATGCAAAGAACATCCCTGGGATCCGGGACGAAATCCTCCTGCTGACGAATGCCGAACGGCGCAAAGCCGGGTTGCCCATCCTCAAGCGGAATATCGCGCTCGAAATCTCGGCCCAGGCCTATGCCGAAGACATGGCCACGCGCGGCTTCTTCGGCCATCAGGATCCGGATGGCCATACGCTCCAAAGCCGCATTGAAACCTCGGGCTACTACCGGTCGTTCTACGAACTTACATGCCTTTGCGTCGCACGCTATACGGTGGCCGAGAACATCGCGCGCGGGCAGCGCTCCGCCAAAGAAGTGGTGGAAGCATGGATGGCTTCTCCCTCGCATCGACGGGCGATCTTGACGCCCACGTTCACCGACATCGGCATCGGCCTCACCGCGGGCATCTGGGTGCAGCACTTCGGAGGGAAAACCATAGAACAAAAGTAATTGTGACAGAGAGGACACTGGCTTGGATAACAAGCAGCAGGTTTCTTGCTTTTTCCTCTATCCCCTCTCCCGCCGCAGTGGGAGAGGAAGGGTGAGGGCTCGCGCCGCGCGCCGGGTGAGGGCTCCCCTCTCCCGCGCGATCCCCAGCGTAGCGAGGGAGAGCTTGCGGGAGAGGGTGGTTCGCCCAGGGCGAACCGGGTGAGGGCAACAAGACGGCGACCCCGCACAACGCCAACTCTCACATAGATGCCAGTGTTTTCCCAAATGCGATGGCCGCCTTGGGCCCGTTCGCCGTGACGATCAGTCCGTCGACCGTGACGTCTTCCCCGGTGTATTGGACGTTGTGAAGCGCGAGGAATCCCGCCTGATCACCGTCGTCGTTCCAGACCGTCGCCTTCTTGCCGTCCAGCACGCCCGCGACCGCAAGGACTTTCGGCGCGATGCAGATGGCACCGAGCGGCTTGCCCGCCGCAGCGGTCTCGATGGCGATGCGCTGCGCATCTTTATTCTGATAGAGCGTGTTCGCGCCGGGCCCGCCGATGAAGGCGACGCGGTCGTAGTCCGCGACATCGACGTCCTTGAGCGCGACCGATGCCTTCTCCTCTCCCCCGAATTTGCCTTCGCACGGACCCGCCTTGATGCTCGCGAGCGTAACGTCAAAACCGGCATCAAGAAGACCCTTCCGTGTGCCGTCGAGTTCGACGTCCTGATATCCCGTTTGAGCGATGATGAGGATCGCCTTCTGCACGTGTGCAGTCTAACACGGAGACTATTTTGTGTCCTTGCGGTCGACTCTTTTCAGGAACGATTTATCTATTTTCATCCTGATCAGGGCGACAGTTTCTTGGCAAACAGCACACACTTTTTCCACGAGTACGTCCAATACGTCCGACGGCTCCTTCTCTTTGCCATACAGGCGTATGAGTTTCTTCGCAGGATGAACGCATTGGCAGGCCATGCGTGCCTCATCTGCAGACGCCATTGAGACAAGCGCTTTCACCAGTGGTCGCGCGTCCGGGTACGGCGTGAACTCATGGACGTCTGTGCACATCGGGTTCCTCGAAAGTGACATACGAAGTACGGAAAATCCCCACCGGCGGCAGGAATTACGCCTCGATCTGACCCTGGCGGTGGATCTGCTGCTGCTTCACGACCTCTTCCTTGGTCACTTCGCGGATGGAAGCGGCGGGAGTTCCGGGCTCGGTGCCGGGCTTGGGCGCTTCCGTGGAGGCCACGGCTGCGGCGTCGGCGGCCGAGAGGGGCTTGAGCATGCCGAGAGCGATCATGGTTGCCTGGGCGTTCACAAGCTTGTTACGTGAACCGAAGCGCTTGCTGAGACAATCTTTGACACCGGCGTGATCGAGGATCACGCGAAGAGCACCACCCGCGATGATGCCGGTACCCTGGCGGGCGGGCATGATGAGGATGCGCGCGGCCTTGAATTTCTTTTCGACGGCATGCGGGATGCTTCCGTTCTTCAGCGGAATACGGATCATGGCGCGCTTGGCGGCCGAGACGGCCTTTTTGACAGCGGCCTGGACTTCGGTGGCCTTCCCGGTGCCGAGACCCACCTTGCCCTTGCGATTACCCACAACCACGATGGCGCGGAAACGCATGCGGCGTCCACCCTTCACCACGCGTGTAACGCGGTCGATGCTCAGCGTCGCCTCGGCAAATTCGCTCGGCTCGCGCTGGCGACGATGGTCGCCGCGCTTGCGGTCGGGCCGGGAGGTCTTTGCTGCTGCGTTCATAGGAGGAGAAATTGAGGAGCGCGGCCGTTATGGCCGCGAAGGGAAGAAATCAGAATGTGAGGCCGCCTTCGCGCGCGGCGTCGGCCATTTCCTTGATGCGGCCGTGGTAGCGGTACCCGCCGCGATCGAAGACGACGGCGGTGATCTTGGCATCTTTGGCTTTCTTTGCGATGAGTTCACCGAGTTTCTTGGCACCGTCCTTGTTGAGCTTGGATTTCACTTCGGTGGTGCTGGCCGAGACGAGCGTCTTGCCGGCTTCGTCATCGATCACCTGCGCGATGATGCGCGTGAGCGAGCGATACACGCTGAGGCGCGGGCGGGCAGACGTGCCGCGGACGCGGGCGCGGATGCGACGCTTGCGAGCTTGCCGGAGGTCGGTCTTCGTGGGGCGGGACATTGTCAGTGAGTGATGAGGTGGGGGTTACCCTCTCCCGCTTGCGGGGCGGGTGGGGATAGGAAACTAAGCCGCTTTGGCCACGGCAGCCTTGCCTGCCTTGCGGCGGACGGCTTCGCCGAGGTAACGGACGCCTTTACCCTTGTAGGGCTCGGGCGGGCGCAGGCCGCGGATGTCGGATGCGACCTGACCGACGAGCTGCTTGTCGATGCCGCGGATGGCAATGATGTTCTTGTTCTTCTCGTCAGGAACGATTTCGATACCGGCCGGGATGGCGAAGTTGATGGGGTGCGAGTGTCCGAGCGCCAGACCGAGCGTCTTGCCCTTCACCGTCGCCTTGTAACCGACGCCGATGATCTCCAGCTTCTTTTCGAAGCCCTTGTCGACACCGATGATCATGCTGTTCAAAAGCATGCGCGTGAGACCGTGACGTGCGCGTGCATCGTCGCTGTCATCCTTGCGGGTGACCTTCAGCACCGAGCCGTCGACCGTAACGGTGACCTCGGGCAGCAGCGTGAGCTTCAGCTCGCCCTTCGGACCTTTGACGGACACGTTCTGGCCGGAGACCTGGATGGTGACTCCGGAGGGAACGGCCACTGGTTTTGCTCCAATTCGTGACATGGGGGTTTAAGAAACGGTGCAAAGAACTTCACCGCCGATCTTCTTCTTGCGGGCGTCCGTATCGGTCATGAGGCCTTCGCTCGTGGTCACCACGGCAATGCCATAACCATGCAGGACGGGCTTCAGCTCAGCGGCCGCACTGTAGGCGCGACGTCCGGGCTTGCTGATGCGCTTGAGGGTCAAGACCGGCTTGGTCTTGTCGAACGTCACCTCGATCTGAAGCTTGGGCTCCTGGCCCACCACCTCCACTGCCTCCAGGTATCCTTCGGCCTTCAGAAGCTCACACAGCTGCAGTTTGATCCGCGAGTGCGGGAAGCTGCAGGTCTGGCGACGGGCGTGCTGCGCGTTGCGCATCCGGGTGATCATGTCGCCGATGGGGTCGTTTACGTTGGTCATGAGAGGAAGGACGATTGAGACGGGAGCTTGCCCTGACGAGCGAAGCGAGGAATGGTTACCAGGAAGATTTCTTGATGCCGGGCATATCGCCGTTCGTGGCAAGTTCCCGGAAGCAGATGCGGCAGATACCGAAGAATCTCATGTACCCGTGGCGGCGGCCGCACAGCTTGCAACGATTGTAGATACGAGTGGGAAACTTGGGCTTCTTGCCAGCCTTCATGTCCCGCAAGTAGATTGCGAGCTGCTTCTTCTGCTTGTTGACGAGGGCGATTCGGGTCATGAGGGCTGACAGTATAGGGGTTAAGCTTTCGGCGCGGAAGCCGCTTTCTTGCGCTCGGGAGTAAAGGGCATACCGATGTGCTTGAGCAGGGCACGGGCATAATCGTCGCGACCGGCATTCGTCGTAATCTGGATCTGCATGCCGAAGGTGCGGCCGGCGTCGGCAGGGGGAAGTTCGGGGAAGATGGTCTGATCGCGGAGACCGATGGCATAGTTGCCGCGGCCGTCGAGTTTCGTGGGGAGACCGCGGAAGTCGCGGATGCGGGGAAGCACGTAGCTGACGAGGCGATCGAGGAACTCCTCCATGCGCTTGCCACGGAGCGTGACGACGCAGCCGACGATGCCGCCTTCGCGCGTCTTGAAGTTCGAGATGGCCTTGTTCGTGGTGGTGAAGACCGCCTTCTGGCCCGTGATCTTCTTGAGGCTTTCGGCGATGTACTCGTGGAGTTCTTTGCTGTCCATCTTCATCTTGTTGATACCCACGTTCACGATGATCTTCTTGATCTTCGGAAGCGCGTTGACGTTATCGACCTTCAGCTCTTCTTTGAGCGCTTTGGCGATGGGTCCGCGGAGCCTGTCATGGAGGGATTCGTACTTAGTCATGGGGGATTAGGTACCGCGGCCGCCTTTGCGGACGTGGAGCTCCTGGGAAGGAATGGTGTGATCTTTTTCCATGTTCGACTGCTCGTCGATGTTCGCGTCCATGGCGGCGCTGCCGAAGCTCATCTTCTTCCAGAACGGCTGCTTCTTGCCTGCGGGAGCGGCCTCCGTCTTCGTCGTCTTCTTCTCAGCAACGTCCTTTGTCTCTTTTGCTCCCTCCGTTCCCTTCGACGACTTTGCGGCCTTCTTCTCCACCTTGGCCTTGGCTTTCACCACTTCCGCGCCGCTCTTCTTGCTGATGCGGGTCTTCTTGCCGTTCTTCACCTCGAAGCCGACGCGCGACGGCTTGCCCGTCTTGGGGTCGATGATCATGACCTTGCTGATGGGGAAAGCTGCTTCGAAGGTGAGTTTGCGACCGGCCTCCTGTGCCGTCTTTTTCACATGGCGGATACGCAAGTTGATGCCGGCGACGACGACATGGCCGTCCTGGGGGAACACGCGTTGAACGGTGCCACTCTTACCCTTGTCTTTGCCGCTGATGACGACAACCGTGTCGCCTGCGCGAATCTTCATAGTACGTCGGGGGCCTGGGAAATAATCTTTTGGTAGCCTTTGGCGCGCAGTTCACGCGCCACGGGGCCGAATACGCGGGTGCCCTTGGGCATCCCGTCTTTCTGGATGATGACGCATGCATTGTCGTCGAAGCGGATGCCCGAACCGTCCTTGCGGCGGGTCATGGCCCTGGTGCGAACGACGACGGCGAGTTCGACTGTCTTCTTGCGAACCGTGCCGCGCGGGGCGGCTTCCTTCACCGCAACTTTGATCAGGTCGCCGATGCCGGCGTACCGCCTGCGGGAACCGCCGAGCACTTTGATGCACATGACGGTCTTGGCACCCGTGTTATCCGCGACGCCGAGCATGGACTGCTGCTGGATCATTTGGAATCGGAGGAGGAAGTATCGTCATTCTTGGCGGCCTTGCTCTTGATAGCGCGCTGGAGCTCGCTCTCCTCCACCATCTCGCTCACCCGGGGCACGCGCTTGAGGACGGTCGTGACTTTGAAGCACTTGCGCTTGCTCAGAGGGCGGCACTCGGTGATCTCCACCGTATCGCCCACGCCCAGATCTTCCATCTTGTTCGTGTCTGCAAGGAACTTCTTGCTCACACGGAACCTCTTCTTATAGAGAGGGTGGAACACCGAGCGGTGAACGGTCACCGTAACGGTTCCTGTCATCTTGGCCGACGTGATGGTTCCTTGCTTGGTACGCATGGGTTAAGCCTTGGGAGAGGAAGTCTTGCGGGTTTTAGCTTTGGCGGGAGCCTTTTTCAGAGCCTGCCCTGAGCTTGTCGAATGGGCCGCCTTCGGGGCGTCGGGAGCGGGCATGGTAGCTGCTTTCTTCGGCGCCTTCAACGCCTCTTCTGCGACTTTTGCCGTAAGGGCGGTCTTCATGCGGGCAAGCTGGCGGCGGGCGCGCTGGTAACGGGCGGTGTCTTTCTCGCGACCCATCGTGATGCCCACACGCATTTTCTGGACGGCGAGTTCGTTCTCGCGAATCTCGCTTTCGAGATCCTTGGGGGACATCTTGATGAGCTCGGCGTAGGAAACGGAGGTGGCCATGTTAAGCGGTGCGGGTAGTAGCGGTTTTCACGACGATCTTGGTGGCGACGGGAAGCTTGTGGGCGGCCAGCGTGAGCGCGTGGCGGCCGGCGGCCTCGGAAATGCCATCGAGTTCGAAGAGCATCGTTCCGGGCTTCACCACTGTGGCGTAGTACTCGACCGAACCCTTACCGGCACCCATGGGCACCTCGGCTGCTTTGCGGGTGACGGGGGTGTGAGGGAAGACGCGAATCCACATCTTGCCTGCGCGCTGAAGCTCGTGCATCGCAGCGCGACGTGCAGCTTCGATCTGGCGTGCCGTGAGTTCGCCGGCTGTCTGAGCCTTCAAGCCGATCGTGCCGAACGAGAGCCTCGTGCCGCGCGTCGCCTTGCCATACCACTGGCCGCGATTGCGGTGATGCTTCCGATACTTTAATTTCTTGGGTTCTAACATGATGACGGAGGAGTGATGCTGGAGGAGTGAGCGAACCCTCTCCCGCTTGCGGGGGAGGGTGGTCCGCGGAGCGGACCGGGTGGGGGTAGAAAATTAGGCTGCTTTCTGGTTAGCGGAGTTGAGGGCTGCGGACTGCACCTGCTGGATCTTCTTGAACACCATTCCTTTGTACACCCACACCTGGATGCCGATGGTGCCGAACTTCGTGACGGCATGGCGCTTGGCATGCTGGATGTTGGCACGGAGAGTCTGGAGCGGGACGTTGCCTTCCTTGAAGAGGTCGTCGCGGGCGATTTCGGCGCCGTTCAGGCGGCCCGAGATGGTGATCTTGATACCGACGGCACCGGCCTGCATGGCTTTTTCGATGGCCATCTTGCACGCACGGCGGTAGGGCATGCGGCGCTCGATCTGGCCCTGGATGCTCTCGGCGATGATCGCGGCGTCGGCATCGGGGGCGCGCACCTCCTGGATCTCCACCTGGAACGATCCGCCGAAGCGCTTCTCGAGATCAAGACGGAGCTCCTCGATGGCTGCTCCCTGCTTGCCGATGATCACGCCGGGCTTGCTCGTGGCGATCGTGACGGTCACTTTCTTGCCGCGATCGATCTCGATGGTGCTGATGCCGGACTCTTTGAACTTCTCTTTGATGTACCGGATGATCCTCACGTCCTGGAGGAGCAACTCGCTGTACTTCTTGCCCTTCGCGAACCACGTGGAGGGCCAGTTCCGGGTGAAACCGATGCGGAAGCCGTTGGGATTAACTTTCTGACCCATAATTAGGAAGCGGAGGAATCGGACTTGTCCTGAGCGGAATTGATGGATTTCTTGGCAGCAGAAACATCCTTCTTCTTCGAGGAACCGGACGTTTTTACAGTAGTCTTCGCCTTTTGGGAAGGCTCTTTGACTGCTTTCTTCGCGGGAGCGACCTCATCTTCGGGGTACCCGAGGACCATATCGATGTGACTGAGGAACTTGCGGAACGGGCGCTGGCGACCGCGTGCCATGGGCATACCGCGGCGATAGGCCTGGCCCTGGTTCACGATGATCGTCTTGATCACCATGGTCTGGGCGTCCTGCTTCTCGTTGTGGGAAGCGTTGGCAATGGCCGAGCGCAGAAGCGTCTCGACGATGCGGGCTGCCTTCTTGTTGGTGCGGCGGAGCTGCTCCATCGCAACGGGCACGCTCAGCCCGCGCACCATCCTGGCGATCAGGTTGGCTTTCTTGGGCGCGATGCGGACGGAGTGGACAGAGGCTTTCATTGGTGAGTGGTAGTTGACGTGCGGAGGGATGGAAGGAGGCTAGCGGAGGGGGAAGGTGGCGCCGCAGCGCCGGATGAGGACTACTTGGCGGCGGGAGCGGCCGTCGGGGCGGGGGCGACGGTGGTCGCGGCCTTGCCTCCATGGCCCTTGAACTTGGTGGTCCAGGCGAACTCGCCGAGCTTGTGACCCACCATCTGTTCAGTGATGTAGACGGGCGGGAATTCCTTTCCGTTGTGGACGGCGAAGGTGAAGCCAACGAATTCGGGCGGGATGTCACAGTCGCGCGCCCAGGTCTTGATGATCTTCTTTTCACCGGCTTCGACCATCTTCATGACTTTCTTGAAGAGCTTGGGGTCGACGTACGGGCCTTTTTTGAGCGAGCGGGACATAGAGTGGTAAGAGACTGGATGGGAGGGAACCCTCTCCCGCTTGCGGGGGAGGGTGGTCCGCGGAGCGGACCGGGTGGGGGTAGAGGTCTACCTGCGCTTCTTCTTCCTGGAGCGGCGGCGGACAATGAGATCGCTGCTCTTCTTGGGACGACGTGTTTTCACGCCGAGCGCGTGCTTGCCCCACGGGGTCTTCGGATACTTGAGACCGACCGGGCTGTGACCTTCACCACCACCGTGCGGGTGGTCCACCGCGTTCATCGACTTCCCAAGCACCTGCGGCTTGCGGCCCATCCAGCGGGTACGGCCTGCCTTGCCGATGGTGATGAGGTTGTGTTCGGGGTTGCTGACGGTGCCGATGGTCGCGCTGCATTCCTTGCGGACCTTGCGGATCTCGCTCGAGGGGAGCTGAATGATGGCGTAGTCGCCGTCGATGCCCACGAGCGTGGCACCCGTACCGGCGGAACGGACAATCTGGCCGCCGCGACCAAGCTGCACTTCGATATTGAAGATGCGGTAACCCACGGGAATGTGCTGAAGCTGCATGCGGTTGCCGATTTTCACCTTGGTGCGCTCGCCGGCCACGATCTGGTCGCCGATCTTGAGACCTTCCGGCGCGAGGACATAGGACTTCTCGCCGTCGGCGTAGTGGATGAGGGCGATGCGGGCCGAGCGGTTGGGATCGTACTCCAGCGCCGTCACGGTGCCCGGGATGCCGAACTTATGCACCTGCTTGAAATCAACCATGCGGTAGAGCCGCTTGTGACCGCCACCGCGGTGACGGATGCTCACCTGGCCGCGGCCATCGCGTCCGGAAATGCGCTGCTTGCCCCACACGAGGGACTTCTCGGGGCGCTTCTTCGTGAGCCCACTGAAATCCGCGATCGTCATCTGACGTCGTGCGGGAGTCGTTGGTTTGGGCTTCTTGAGTGCCATGATGGCGGATTAAGAACGGAAGGAGGTGAGATCGAGTGCTTTGCTGTTCTTGGCGAGAGTGACCATGACTTTCCTGCCCGGATGACGCTTCTCCATGACCACGCCGGCACCAAGCAGGCGGGTCTTTGGCTGAGTCTTCGTCACACGCACGCTCGCGGCAGTCACGTCGTAGTGACGGAGGAGCGCCTTCTTGATGTCGATCTTCGTTGCGGTGGGCGCGACCCAGAGGGTATAGACGTTTTTGCCCTCCTGCGCCTTCAGGCGCTCGGCCTTCTCGGTGACCACGGGGCCGATGATGACGTGAGCGAGATTCATTTACTTGGAGGAAGCGGACGATTTCTTCTTGGATACCTTGGGAGTCTTTCCTGCGACTGTCGACGGAGTCTTCTTGGCCGTCTTCGACCTCTTGCTGACTTCTTTCTTCGGTGCGGCATCGGCTGCGGCGGCCTTGGCCTTCGTCTTCTCCGTCTTCTTGGCAAAGATCTCGACAGCCTTCTTGATGGCGTCCCCCACGAAGATGATCTTGCGGGAGCCGACGATGTCTTCGGGGTTGATGTAGCCCACGAGGACGGTCTTCACCGAACGAAGGTTCCTGCAGGACATGTGGAGCGCATGGTGCTTCTCGGGAAGAACGAAGAGGATCTTGCGAAGGTCTTCCATCTTCATCTTGCCCAAAAGCTCGACGAGCGCCTTGGTCTTGATGGTATCGGGGTAGCTTTCCAGACCCACGATGGACCCCTGCTTGGCCTGGTAGCTGAGGGAGGACACGAGGGCCGTGCGGCGCATGGAGCGCGGCATGTCTTTGACGAAGTTAGCCTCGTTGCGGGGACCGAAGGCCTTGCCACCGCCACGGAGCAGCGGGGAGCGGATGGAACCGCGGCGGGCGTTGCCCGTGTGCTTCTGCTGGATGATCTTGCGGGTGGAACCGGCCACCTCGTGACGATTCTTCGCGTGGGCAATGGCATTGCGGCGATTGCTCTGCTGACGGACGAGCGCCTGGTGGATCAGGCCCTGGTTGATGGGCTGTCCGAAGAGTTCGACGGGGAGCTCGAGCGTCCCCTTCTTCTGGCCGGCGGAGGTGAAGATATCGATGGTCATGGTTACTTGGCGTCAGGGGTGGATTCTTTGGTGACGAACACGATCGCACCATTGGGACCCGGAACGGGACCCTTGATGGCGATGATTCCTTTTTCGCTGTCGGAAGCCACGACCGGACGGTGCTGGAGCGTGACCTGTTCGTTACCCATGTGACCGGCCATCCGGTGACCCTTCAAAATGCGACCCGGATCGGTACGCATGCCGATGGAACCCGGCTCGCGCTTGAAGTGCGAACCGTGGGTGGCGGGACCGCCGCCGAAGTGGTGGCGGCGCATGACACCCTGGAAACCCTTACCCTTGGAGACGCTCGTGACGGTCACGATGCTCTCGGCGGGGAGGAGTTCGGAGGTAAGCTTCTTGCCCGGTTCCATGCCCTCGAGCGAATCGACTTTCCATTCCTTCTGGCGGGCGTAGCGGACGTTTTCCTTGCCCTTGCGCGACTTCCACGGCTTGGCGCCAATACCCAAAACGACGGCATCGTAGCCGTCCTTCTCCTTGTTCTTGGTGCGGACGATGGTGTTGGGCTCGATCGCCAGGTACGTCACGGGCATGGATTCCCCGGTGGCGGAGAAGATGCGCGACATGCCGACTTTGCGAGCGATGAGACCGATCATAGAAGAATTGTGACCTCTACTTCTCTCCCCTTGGGGAGAGACCGAGTGAGGGGATGGGCATGGCCCAAGAGTAAGTAATCCTTGTCCTGTCAGTCCGAGTAGGCCGCCGGAGGCGGACGTACCGAGGACCTTGGAGGTTCATCTGGCTCGGTTATTTCCGCTGTGGAAAGCCGAACTCGAACACAAGGAGGATTCGTACGCAGTCCAGGGGACTACGTAGAAAGCTGGGAGAGTGTAAGGATGACATTACGTGGCGTCAACGTCATTTTTACATATGAGAGCGGGTTTTCTACCCGCGAAACGCACGAATCGATCATCTCTGAATATTGTTAAAAAACCGCGTAGTACAGTATATTTTCCATTCTATGGTCGAACACCCCCATTACGACCAAATCATCGATGCGGAGACGTATAACCGCACAATTGCGAAACATCTCTATATCCCGGAGTCCGACACGGATATACAAGAGATGCTCAGGGAGCAGGTAAGAAACATGCCGTCGGCGGAAGTGCTGGAAGCAGGTTGCGGGCCGGGCCGTATCACCGGGATGATCGGCGAAGTCCCGAACGTCAACCTGACGGCCATCGACATCTCCCCTTCTTTCCTGGACTACGCACGGAACATAGAGTCGATTCGATCAAACGCGCGGATCCGTATCGAAGAAGCCGATTTTTCGACGTACCGGCATCCGCAGGCATTGGACGCCGCGTTCACCCAGGGCGTGCATCACCATATTGAAAAAGGAGAAAAGTCCGACGCGTATCTTGCGAACATTCACTCGCAACTGAAAAAAGACGGTGCGTATTTTCTGGGAGACGAGTTCCTTCCCGAGTACGTGGATGCGCGCGAGCGACAGGTGCGCGCCGTAATTTGGTACGCGCATATCATCGATGACGCACAGCGGAAGAAGCATGGGAAGCTGGCTGTGGAAGAAGCAAAAACGCTGCTGGATGACTTGAACGAAGGTGCGCCGGAGCAAGCGGAAAAGTCGATGGAACAAGTGAGGCTGGTGATGGACTCTGTCGGCAATATCAATACTCTTGTGATCTCAGGCGATATGGTCCGTGCCGAAACAGCAGCGGAAGAATTTCTCCGTGAGCTCGCTTCTCTCCAAAAAGGAAACGGGACGAGGGATGCGGTACTCGCGATGTCACGCGGCGACTTCAAAATTTCGGAAACGGCCCTGCGTGCGGAAATGGAAAAAGCGGGATTCGAGATCGACGAAAAGCGCGTGCAGGGTCCGCTCGCAACGATCGGAGCGATGGCCGTGTTCAAATTGCGTCCAGTACTGAAGAAGATAATCGCGTAAGTGCGTGAATCACGGAGCCGCAATCCCCCTGATTCCATTCCATCCTCTTTGCAGATAATCCCAGAATGTGTGTGCGTGTGTGCTGATAAAGTTTCCGGCAGTGGGGACGGCAGTATCAGTAATCCAGCGTCCCGCGGTATCAAGATACTGGCCCACGCGGGGGATGCGGCGGGATGCTCCTGTATGGCTTCCCAAAGCCAATCCACCTGCAATAAGAAGCGGCCATTTGGCATAGTCCCAGATCGTCCCCAAAATCCCCTGCCGCTCGGACCTGGGCATCAGGTCTGCAAGAACCTGTCGGCCGTTGCGGGTTTCGCGGAGCGCGTCGATGACGCGCGGGGGGAGTTCGATGGATTCGACCATAGGAAGGGATTATGTGAGAACGGCGTTGATCTGAAGGATGCGGTGCCGGGCGCGGCTCAAAGCCGCGACCTGCTCCATGTCTTTCGCTTTCAACTCGGGGTTCTGCAGCATCATCTGCAGCAGCGCCGAGACGCCGCAGGCCCCGATGCTGTAGAGAAAATCGGGAACGAGATCATCGGGAATGCCTGCGACCGAGACATCCTGGATACTTTTGCCATCGACCATGTTCTGGGCGACGTCCTGAATAAGCGCCTGCATGGCGGGGCTTTTTCCCAGCTGCGACTGCGCCATGCGCTTCTCCAGCTCTTCTGCCGACTCGTAGGCGTCGATGATTTCTTCCCGCACGCGCGATTCCCACTCCTGCTTGATGACATCGGACAGGCGGGGCCAGATCTCTTTCCGCTCGTCGCCGGTGAGGAAGAGGAGAGATGCTATGGCGAAATGGTATTCCGTAGTTTCAAGAGATCCAATTGCCAATATGGAGCAAATCTCTCAAACGAATGTACAACACAACTGAAGACTAGAAATATTGCATAATTACAAATTATATTGTATAATATAAATATACCAATACTTAACTATGCCTCCTGAACAGCCTAGAAATGATCCCCCAGTTCCTGAAAAAGGAGAGCTTCGCTTGGACGTGCTCCGCAAAAAAATCATCATTGAGAATAGAGCGAAACTTGGGAACGCAAGGGATGTGTTGGAGAGCGGAGCAATTGGAATAGGAGGACGTATCGCAGAATCTGTTATCAGAGGCATTCGCCGTCTGACAGAACCGCAAGCTCAGAATCCCCCGGCAGATATTCTTCGCGATGATCAGCCAAGCACACAAGAACCATTGACCGATATCCGTCGTAACGAGCCGCAAACACAGAATCCCCTGACGGATATCCGGCGCTGAACCGGCGTCTAGGGTGGCACTGCTAAGAGCGAAACAGTATGCTTCAGGTCGTTCCCTTCTTTTTCAATGGACCCCATCCGTC
>CAYTEH010000001.1:50845-81150 GCA_964436765.1 uncultured Candidatus Peribacteria bacterium | reverse complement strand
AAGGACGAGAAGTTTACCCTGAGCCCGTCGAAGGGAGTCCTTTCGTCCCGACCATCCTACTTCACATACATCACCACCGTTCCCTCTTTCTTCACCGGCTCGATGCCCTTCATTTTGAAGGAGTGCGATACCACCCGCGTGCCGGGCCTGAGTTGCGGCCAGACGATTTTTTTGAACGTCTGCATCGATTCCGTGAGAAGGTAACAGAAGATCACGTCGGCATCCGTGTAATCCTGCTTCCAGAAATCGCGCATCTGGATAGTGGCGCCGCGGTGGAACAGCGAGAGAAATTTTGCAATCAAGAACGTGGGAACAGAGAATTCATATCCGACTGCCCGGGCGCGCTTCTTTGCCGCCGCGAACACGAGCCTGCCGTCGCCGCAACCGAGGTCGTACACTTTTTCACCTTTCTTGATGTTCGCCAGCTTCAGCATCGTCTTCACAACGCGCCGGGTCGTTGGCACGAACGGGGCTCCTTTCCAGTTGGCATAGGTGCCCGGGATGATGACGGCGATGGCGATGAAGACCCACAGGAGGTTTTGCGGCGTCCGGGGAATCAGCAGCAGCACCGCAAGAAGAATCAGGACTTCGAGCATGGCCGTGATACTAGAGGAATAATTTGGAATTTCGGCTTTCACGTGAGAAAAAACCTGCTATGATCATCTCTCAATGAGTGCGCAATCCTCTCCGGCGATCCCAGAACATTCCTTCGAAGGCCTCGGCATTTCGCCTGAGCTGCTCGACGTGCTCGGCAAGCTCAAGTACACCGTGCCCACCCCCATCCAGTTCCAGTCGATCCCGGTGGCGGTGGAGGGCAAGGACGTCATCGGCATCGCGCAGACGGGTACGGGCAAAACGCTCGCATTCGGCGTGCCGCTCATGCAGCGGCTCCGTGCCTTCGGCGGCAACGGCCTCGTGATCCTCCCCACGCGCGAGCTCGCGCTGCAGGTGGACGAAACCTTCCGGAAGCTCGGGCACGCGCTCGGATTCCGTACGGCCGTCCTCATCGGTGGCATGTCCATGGGCAACCAGGTCCGCGCGATCCGGGAACGCCCGCATATCGTCATTGCGACACCCGGGCGGCTCATCGACCATCTGGAACAGAATCTCATCACCCTGAAAGCCGTGAAAGTGCTGGTGCTGGATGAGGCAGACCGCATGCTCGACATGGGCTTCGCCCCGCAGATCAACAAGATTCTGGCAGTCGTCCCGCGCGATCGCCAGACCATGCTCTTTTCGGCAACCATGCCCCAGCAGATCGTGAAGATCGCCACCTCGCACATGAAGCTTCCGGTGCGCGTGGAGATCGCCCCCGCCGGAACCGCATCCGAGAAGGTGATTCAGGAGGTCTTCGTGGTGGAGAAGCAGCAGAAGCTGCAATTGCTCGAAAAGCTCCTCACCGAATACCACGGGACCGTGCTCGTGTTCTCGCGTACCAAGCACGGCGCCAAGAAAATCGCCAAGTCGCTCAGGGATATGGGCCAGAGTGCGGCGGAAATCCACGCCAACCGTTCGCAGTCGCAGCGGCGCGACGCACTGGAGGGATTCAAGACCGGGCGCTATCGCGTGCTGGTGGCGACCGATATCGCGTCACGCGGCATCGACGTCAAAAACATCGAACTCGTCGTGAACTTCGACCTGCCCGAGAACCCCGAAGATTACGTGCACCGTATCGGCCGCACCGGGCGCGCGGGGCACGAGGGACGCGCCGTGTCGTTCGCGACCCCCGACCAGCGGGGCGACCTGATGGATATCGAGCGCCTGATTAGGAACGCCTTGCCCCGCAAGGTTCTTCCCACCGACCTTCCGCCGGCGCGCGCGACGTCGCAGCTGTCGGAGCGTCCCGAGAGGTCGTTTCGGCAGGGCAGGCCGGGCGGGAATCGCAGGGGCGGCAGCAGGGGCTTCCGGCGCTGAGGCGTGGTATCATCGGCCTATGACACCGTTCCGCATCCGTTTTGTCACGGCTTCACTCTGCGCACTCCTGTCGCTCCACTCGATGGCGGCAGCACAGAATTTCGAAACGCCGCCGAATGACGGTTTTTACACCGAGACTATTGATATCCTCACCGACGATCAGGAAGAGCGACTGGAGGGATCTCTCGGCACCTACGCGCGCGAGAGCGGACACAGCATTGCGTTCCTCGTGATGCAGTCACTGACGGGCTCCACGCTGCAGGATGCAGCCGTGCAGGCGGCTGCGCGATGGCGTCTGGAGACGGGTAGCGGCGGGGACGTGCTCGTTGCGGCAACGCTTGCGGATCACGAAGAAGTCATGCTCGTCGGGAGTGGCGCGTCTCTGGCATTGTCGGACGAAGTGGCAGCCGGCATCATCGCCACCGACATCCAGCCTCATTTCATGAGGGGCGAGTACATCGAGGGTATAACGGCGGCCGTGGATGCCATCCAAAAGCACATCAGCGGCGAGTACACCGTTCATCGTTACGACGAGCCACTCGGCGGCGGGTTCGGGCGATGGGCACTGGCAGTGCTGTTCATTGCTCTGCAATACCTGATGACTCGTGTGCTCTGGCGCAGGAAGATGTGGGTCGGAGCGATTGCGGGGGGGATCTTTGGTCTGTATCTCGCAATCAGCTACTCATGGTGGCTGGCGGTTCCACTGCTCATCATCACGGGCTCGGTGTTCGATGGCATCATGATGGCGGCCGCGTCCAGCCACGGGCGGCGCTTGCCCGGTTCGGGCACCATCATCGAACGAGACCTGCGTTAGGAAGTCGGGAAAATAATCGCCGTGGACCCCGATGCGGGATATCATGCGACGCATGATGCTGTCGGCCGCTCTCGCGTTGTTGTTTGCCATTCTTCCGGCGGTGCACGCCGAGGCTGTTCCTGCCGATGTGCAGGTGACCGTCACGTCCCCTTCCCGGTCCGTCGCGCAGGGCGCCACGCGGGTGACGGTGCTGCGTCTTGCGACTGTCGCATCATGCGCATCGCCCGCGATGATCGACTCGATTACGGTCCGTCACAAGGGCCTTGGAGCCAGGTCGGACATTGAACATGTGTACGCGCAGGTCGCTGGACGGCGCATATCGCCTGTGGCGGCGCTCCAGCGGAGCGGGACGGCAACCCTCCGTTTGCGGGGCTTCTCCATTGCCGCATGCGGTTTCGCAACCATCGATATCGTCACGGATTTTGCCGAAGACGCTGCGGTGGCCGGTCAGCACGTGTTTTCCGTGGCCAGCGGCGACATCGTTCTCCATTCACCGGGTCGAGTCACCGTCGAGCAGCAAGTGCAGGGTCTCTTCAGCACCGCGGGCGGCAACAATATGCACGCCGATATCAACGTGTCGAACCTCGAGCTCCCGGTGCCGCTCACCTATGGGGAGCGGCGAGTCCTCGCCCGCGTGCGGCTGGAGGCGTCCGGACGGCGCGAGCAGGACGTGCATGCGGTCACATTCACGAATGACGGATCCGCGCGAGGCACCGATCTGCAAAACCTGTACCTGCAGGCGAGCAACGGCACAGTTCTGTCGGAGAGGATGCCGGCGATGGACGGCCGGACAGTCACCATTCGCCTGACGAATCCCTACGCGCTCAAGTCCAGGGATACGGTGCTCTGGCTCCTGAAGGGCGATGTGCGGGCCAGCCGACGGCGAACGGTCAGGCTCAGGATCGAGGAGCCGGGAGACATTGAGGCGACGCTGCGTACGCGCTAGATGTGCTTCCGCTGGCATCGGGTTTGGAATTCTGGCACACTTCTCTCCGATCATGCGTCGAATTTTGATCGGATGCATCGCGCTCGGCTTGCTTTCTTCCTGCAGCGAAAAGAGCGTGCTTCCTGCTGAGGAAGTAATGAAGCAGGCGGCGGCACAAAGCGGACTGCTTCAGTCGGTGGTGTTTGATGTTGCCGCAGACGTATGGGGGACCCCCAGCATGAACACAGGTCTGAAGGGCACTGCCCATCTGAGCGTGCATGGAGTCACGCAAGATCACGGTCGTCTGACGCAGGCGGATATCGTTCTCGATGGAACAGTGGAAGGAGTGGAAACTCATGCCGTGCGTTTCGACGTCAGTACGGTCGCGGAGGAGTCCCGGGCGACCTATTTTTTCCTGCGCTCCGCCGAGGTGAGTCCGCCGCACCCCTTGCTTCCCACAGAGGCCTTGACGACGTTTGGGGGCCAATGGTGGAAGATGAACTCGGCCCGCGCCGATGCTCCTGGCGCCTCCATAAGCCCGGATCCGGGATTGCTCCTCGCGCAGAGCCAGGTCATTACCGTGACGCGGGACAACGGGATCCGCCGTATCCACGGAAACAGGGCATACGTGTATGACATAGCAGTGAATCCGGAGAGTCTCGTTTCGTACCTGAAGAAGCAGGCACAGGAACGAAAGCAGGAGTTCGACGAACAGGCGGCACAGCTGGAAATCTCCCACTACAGCGCCACCGGTCAGCTATGGGTGGATGCACGCACGTTCCTGGTACACCGCGTCACATGGGATATCCGGCGCAGAGATGAAGGTGCCGAGACACTCCGCATTGATCTCGCCGTCGATTTTAGCGGCCACAACGATGCCCCCGCCATCACCCCTCCGGTATCCGCGAAGACCTTCGGATCAACGGACTTCTTGAATGACGCGTCGAACGGAGGCACGCTTCTTCCTGAGGCCGGTTCACTTGTGCCTCTGGAGAGCGAGTCCACGCTGCTCGATATGTTCCGCACCGCTCCCGTACAGCCCTGACCCATGCCAGACGCCCAGAACATTCCCTCCGCAGGCGACATGCACCCCGTTGACGGGCTTGCCCCGCCACAGGCGACCCCTCCGGCGCAGAAGCCCATGCCGCAGGTCCAACAGTTACCGCTGGTTCAGCCCGAGCCGCCCGGGTTCCAGAACGCAAGGAAGAAGGTGATCATTGCATTGGGTTCAGTCTATTCGGCATATGTGCTGTGGTGCCTGGCGCTCCTAATGCTCTTGCCGAGCCCGACAGGCGAGGGCCAGGCGCTGACGTCGGCGGGAATGATCAGCGTCATGATCGGAGTGGCGCTGCTGGCCGGCGGCGGCTTTTTCGCATTCAGACGCATCGCAAAAGCAAACGTCTCCATTGCGTTGCGACAGCGCAGTCTTCTTCTGCTTGTCCTTGCGCTCATTCCTGGCCTGGCCATCAGCGTCATCGTGCCGTTTGCAATCAATCGAGAGCCGTCGTTGCCGCTCGATGTGCTTGCGCCCAAAAAAATTGAGGACTTTGTCGCGCCTGTCTCGGTCACGTTCAGTGCCGAGCGGGCGGCCCAGATTCTGCGGAACCTCGGCTACCGCCCCACACGGTATATTTGGGATACGGATGGCGACGGTAAAGCAAACGACGACAGCCTGCAGCCCACGACGACGGTGCTCTACAGTAAGAAAGGGATTTTCATTGCGTCCGTTCGCATCATCCTGGACGGCAATGCGATGCGTACGGCGGCCAAGCGCGTTTCGATTCCCACGGCCGTGTTCGGGGTGACGCCCGCCAGCCCCATCGTGGAGCAGCCTGTGCTCTTCAGCGTCAAAGACCTCTTTGCAGATCCCAAGGCGATGGTCGACGTCACCTGGGATTTCGGGGACGGCACGGATCCGGAGCTGAAGACCGAGACGGACATCGCGCATACCTTCTATGCGATCGGTGACTACGATGTGTCGGCGCGGGTGACGACGGATACCAAAGCCCAGCTCACGTTTAAGAAGACGGTGACCGTGCAGAACCCCCCTCCGTTGCCGTTTCCCGTGACGGTGGAATCGGAGCCAAAGAACCTGGTGGGTCCGGCGCCGTTCGGGGCGTTGTTCCAGCTGAGGACCACCACTCCCATCAAGGAGGTTCTGTGGCAGTTCGGGGATGGCAAGGAGGAGCGCGGGGCTGACCTGCGCAGGGTGGGGCACTCGTACGAGAAGCCGGGGATCTTCCCGCTCATCACGCGGGTCCGCAGCCAGAGCGGCCAGCTTGCGGAGCTGACGACGATTGTCCGCGTTGCACAGAGTTTGTCACTGGGTGATTTGCGCTTCGAGGGCAACGTGGAGGTGCGCGGAGACAAAATCAACGGCGATGTGCCGCTCAAATTCGCACTGACGCCCAAGACGGCACGGCCGCTTGTCGAGTTCCAGTGGGAGTACGCGCCCGGCACGGAAGCGAAGGTGACGGGCACGACGCTCGAGGCCACGTACAGGCGCGAGGGTATTTACTACGTGACGCTCGTCGGTCAGGACGCCGATGGAAAGGTCATGCGAAAGCCCATCACCATCCAGGTGACTGCACCCACCGTCGAGCCCGTGATCGATGTGAATCCGGATGGCGGAACGGCACCGTTGACAGTGACGCTGGACGGCTCGAACAGCTTCATTCCCCCAGGGGAACAGTTTGCCGGTTACCGGTGGAACTACGGCGACGATAACAGCGTTGATGAGCGTTCTGATGCGTTTGTGACGCATACGTATACCGCCCCGGGAGAATACGAAGTCACTCTCACCATCGTCACCGCAACGGGAAAAGAATACAGTGCACGGCGTACGATCGTCGTGAGGAAGCCGCTCCTGAGCGCCTGCTTTATTCCGAGCAGAACAAGCCTGGAACAGGGCGGTGGCGTTGAATTTAATCCCGAGTGCACCGCCGGCACCCCCAATGCATACCAGTGGGAAGTCCGGTACGATGCTCAGCCCGGGCAAATCGTCGCGCAGAGTCCCGAGGAACGGTTCGTGCACGTGTTCGGCGGAAATCCCGGAAAGTACAGGGTGAAGCTCACCGTCACGGACGCGTTTGGCAACAGGAACAGCAAGGAAATGCCTATCGACGTAACCCCCTCCCCATGAAGAAGAAGACCAAGCTCATCCTCATTAGGACCATCGCTGCCTGCGGTGTTGCTGCCCTCGTGCTCGGCGCGCTGCTGCCCGCATTCACCGGCGGCTACTGAGCATTCGGCTTCAGCGGCTCAGGAGGCTTTCCTCCAGCGACAGCGATGCCGTCGTCGCGAAAGCTGATCGTGCCGTATCGGGATCCTGCTGGAGCAGGAAAAAGCCCGCAGAGGCGATCATAGCGGCGTTGTCGGTGCAGTAGGCGAGTGTCGAGGGAACGCGCACGCAGATGTGCGGCAGCAGTTCGGCTGCCATCGCGCGTAACCGGCTGTTTGCAGATACTCCACCGACGATGTGCAGTTCCTTCATGTTCGGGTGCTTCTCCAGCGCGCGCGTCACGCGGTCCAAGAGGTGCCTGCAAATACCGTACTGGAACGAGGCCGCGATATCGGCTCTCAACTGATCTGGCATCGCCGCCGGATCGGTGACGCCCTGGTCGCGTAGCAGGTACCGGAGAGCTGTTTTGAGACCGGAGCAGCTGAAATCGAGCGTGTCTTCCCCATGGAGCGGCAGCGGGAAGGGGAACCGTTTTTCGTCGCCGTGCTCCGCGGCCTTCGCGACCGACGGCCCGCCTGGGTATGGAAGCCCGAGCATGCTCGCACCTTTGTCGAATGCTTCCCCTGCGGCATCGTCCCGCGTCCGGCCGACGAGCGTGCCCGAGACGGCCGACGTGCGTACCCAGAGGTCGGTGTGCCCTCCCGAGACCGAGAGCGTCATGAACGGGAACTCCGGCAAGCCGGGAACCGCCGACCTGTCTGTGACGATCATCCCGTGTTCCAGCCAGGTGGATACCAGATGCCCCAGTGTGTGGTGGACGCCGATAAGCGGCTTCGCGTGTACGGAGGCCAGCGCACGCGCGGTGGCGGTGCCCACGAGCAACGAACCGAGCAGCCCAGGGCCCTTTGTGACGGCGATGGCGTCGATCGTGTTCCACGACACCGTCGCCTGTGTCATCGCATCGTTCAGGACAGGGATGATGCATTCGATCTGTTTGCGCGCGGCCTGCTCGGGTATGACGCCGGCAAGGCGCTCGAATGCAGCTTTGGAGCTCGAGATGACGTTCGAGAGCACCCGTACGCCGTCTTCCACCACGGCGACGGAGGTCTCGTCGCACGATGTCTCGATACCGAGGATCAGCATAGGCCTATGGTAAGCCCTCTTTCGGCGCTAGTATATGCCCGTATGATCGAATTTTTTCCCTCCCGTGCCGTTGCCCTCAGTGTCCTGGGCTTTTCGGTCCACTGGTACGGCATCATGTATCTGCTGGGTTTTTTAACGGCGTCAGTGCTTCTTCCGAGGCTGCAGCGGTACCGGGGTATGAACGCCCCGAAGGATGACTGGCTCAATCTGCTCACGTGGGCGGTGATCGGTGTGATCGCAGGCGGACGACTGGGGTACGTCCTCTTCTACCAGCCCGGGTATTACCTGGCTCACCCGATAGAGGTCTTGTACGTCTGGGAAGGCGGCATGTCGTTCCATGGCGGCCTCATCGGCGTCGTGTTGCTGATGATCCTGTATTGCGGCAAGCGAGGTTGGAATATCAGGACAGTCGGTGACATCGTCATCGTGCCGGTCGCGATCGGGCTTGCGCTCGGGCGCCTCGGGAATTTCATCAATCTGGAACTCTACGGGTCCGTCACATCGCTCCCGTGGGGCATGTCCATTCCGGGAGTCGAGGGCCTCAGGCACCCGACGCAGCTCTACGCGATGGGAAAAGACCTGATGATCGCCGGAGTCTGTTTCGTGTATCTCTACAGAACAGCGGGAATGGCAACATGGTTTCATGGGAGGGGGGCCGCGCTCTTCCTGATGCTCTATGGCATAGGACGGTTCCTGAATGAATTCCTCAGGGTACAAACCGTCGAACCGCTGATGATGGGTCCGGTGACGCTCACGCGCGGGCAGCTGCTCACGATTCCGGTATTTATAGCGGGCATTGCCGTCTGGTGGTGGACTACACGAGCGCCAGCTGCTCCGGCCCGAGTATCCGCGTGAGGAACGTGGCGCGGTGAATGGCGCAGGGCCCGTGCTGTTTGATGGCGGTGATGTGACTTTCGGCGCCGTAACCTTTGTGGGTCTCGAATCCGTATCGCGGGTGATCGTTCGCATGTTCGATCATCAGCCGGTCCCGGGTCACTTTCGCGATGATCGACCCTGCGGCGATGCAGGGTTCCAGGGAATCACCACGGATGATGGAACGGTGCGGAAGCGGGAACCGGAACGCATCCCTGCCGTCGACCAGGAGCTCTGTGACTGCGGCCTTCGACCTGAGTTCCTCGAGGGCAAGCAGCATTGCTTTCTGCGTGGCATGCAGGATGCCGAAGCGGTCGATCACGTCGTGACCGACAACGCCAGCTCCGAATGCGCAGTTGGTGATGATCCATTGGTAGGCATAGTCACGTTCCTCCGGCGTCATCAGTTTGCTGTCGGCGATGATGCAGTCACGCTCAGGCTTCTTTTTGAACGGCGACCAGTGCGGCCTGGCCGAGCGGCGTTTCTGGAGCTCGAATGGCAGCACGCATGCCCCTGCAACCACCGGGCCTGCGAGGGCGCCTCGTCCTGCTTCGTCGATTCCGGCGATCACGATCATAGATGGCACTATACAAGCCCTTTCAAGAGCTCGCGCACCACCACCCGCTCATCCCACTCGCGGAGACCCTCTTTCGTCTGCATGGTCGTGCACGCGCCCATGCCGCAGAGGGCCACGGCATCGCCGGGTTTGGCTTCTTTCAACAGGAAAGCGATGCCCTCGCGGCGGTCGAAGATCCGGTGCGCCTTCGTGAGGCTCTGGTCGATGCCCGACCACACCTCGTCTATCACCTTATTCTGGTCTTCGGTGAGTGTCTCGTCTTCGCTCACCACCATCACGTCGGCTGTCTCGCTGACGATCTTGCCGATCATGGGGCGTTTCTCGGGCATGCGGTCGCCGCAACTGCCCGTAAGCACGAGTAGCCTCTTGCCCGGCGCCAGCGTGGCACGGATCGCCGACAGCGTTTTCTTGTACGAGGCAGGGGTCACGGTGAAGTCCACGTAGACCGAGAAGGGCTGGCCTTCCTCAATCTTCTCCAGCCTTCCTGGCACCCCCGCGAAGCCGCGCAGCGCCTGCACCGCTTTCTCGGGGCTCACCCCGGCCGCCATGGCGCACGCAATGGCGCACATCGCGTTTTCCAGGTTGAACGTACCCGGCACCGGCAGCGACAAGTCATGAGCGCTTTCGGTATCGGCGCTCCCGCTGCGTACCCTCACGTGCAGGCGCGCGGCGGACGACGTGGGCGTGCCGATGACGGTGGAGAGCCAAAGCGCGGTACCCGACCGCGGATCCTTTGAAGCCGAATACAAAGTCGACGCACGCGATGGTATGCGCATGTAGAGCGCGGCCGTCTCGTCGTCGGCATTGAGAACCTTCATGCCGCGGCCCCGGAGCATGTGGAACAGGATGCCTTTGTCGGCGCGGTACTGCTCCATGGTGCCGTGGTAGTCGAGGTGCTCCGGCGAGGTGTTGGTGATGGCGGCGACAGAGGGCCACAGGAAATCGTTCCGGTGCTGCACAAGCCCGTGCGAGGAAATCTCGGCAACCATATGCGTGCATCCCGCTCCCACGCAGCGCTGTAAAAATGCCTGGAAGGCGGACGGCGAAATGGAAGTCTTGTGTGTCGGATTGTTCTCAGTGGTGTCTTTGATTCGAAAAAAGCTTGTCGATGCAGCGCCAACCGCGATGCCGGCCGCGTGCAGAATGTGCGCCGTCATGGCGACTGTCGTCGTCTTGCCGTCCGTGCCCGTGATGCCGATGACGAACAGCTTCCGCGCAGGGAAACCACATTGTAGCGCCGCAATCAGTGCCTTCAGCCAATGCCAGGCGAGGCGGGCGGGGTGACGCTGGCCGATCAGTTGCTTGAGCTGTCCGAGCATGCGCCAAGTATAGATCGGATGGCCGCAATATCATCCTTAATTTGCAGTAGCATGGCAGCCGTGGACGGAAAATCACGTACCTCCCGTATGCGTCCCCGGACGTCGACGTCGACGTCCCGAGGGGGCTCGTCGATCGCCGTGTCGAGCAGGTGAATCTCGCAGGCAATGCCGGATTTAAACACCGGGCGCGGGCCGTAGTGCATCGCTCCCTGCAGCCGCGATCCGTCGATGATGACGAAGCAGGCATAAATGCCCTCAGTCAGTTCTGCGGGAACCTCACGCAGCTCGAGGTTGAGTGTCGGGATTCCCAGTTGTTTGCCCCTGCCCGCTCCGCGGATCACGCGGGCTCTGAAGCGTATCGGCGGCTGGACGGGGGAAGATGCTTGCACGTCCAAACCGTAGGTCATTTGCGCTCGCCATGGAAGAGTCGCCGTGGAGCGTCGGGATGACGGGGAGGGAAGCGAGGAGCGTGCCGGTCGTGCCGATCGCCCCCGTGACGGCTCCTTTCACTGCTTTTGCTGTCAATTTCATTCCAGGAACCAGGCCAAAATCCACCAGCACCCTCGCCCCTTCCTTCACCGACTGAAAGACACCGTGCGTCACTGCATCCACCGTTCTGCCCACGATGTCGGGGCTGCGCTTCGCGGACGCCTCTGTAGCTATGCGTCCGATCGCCTGTTTTCCGTGCTCAACGGGATCGGGGAACACTTCAAGCACCATGTGCGTATTATACAATATATTCTATAGTATAGCTACTTCTTGATTTCGCTCCGTGCCTGGTCGGCGAAGCTTTTGGCGTAGCCCTGCAGCTGGGAGGCAAGCGTTTCTGCGTTGGGGGATGCCTTCCTGGCCTGATCCCCCAGGTAAAACGCGTCCCCCGCAAGCTTCACGACCGATTGCCAGTCCTTCTCTTTGGATGCACGGAATGCACGCACCAGGGAACGGTAGCCTTCGGTCACCTTTAGGACGGCTTTCACCATATTTTCCGACGGTTTTACGTCGAGGGCGCCGCGCATCATCACCAGCGCCCGTGCCGACGTGTAGTCGGCGGCTGCCGGGTTGTTCGCGGCGAGCGCGTCGATGGTTTTAGCGAGCTCCCGCTCGGTTTCAGAAAGCAGGGCCTGTGTGCGCTGGCCGAGCCGGTACAGAAAAAATCGGTGCAGGAAGATGGCGACATCCGAACGCGTGATATCCCGATTGGGACTGTAGAGGCCGTCCTGCGAGGCTGCAGTCATGGAGCTCGCAATCGCGTAGCGCATATACGGGTAGAACCATTCCTTCGTGTTGCCCACGTCTTTCGAGAGAGGAAGCTGGATGTCGTTGAAGGATTTGGGATCAATGCCGCGGCTGGTCAGAAACATTTTAATGAACTCGGCCTTGGTGACGTTCTTCCCAGCCTCGAATGCTTTTGCCACCGGAGGCGCCTGGATGATGCCGCCGCGCATGCGTGCCCACTCAACGTACGGAAGGTACCAGGCGTTGTCCGATACGTCCGAGAACGGCGACGGTGCCTTACGGATTCGATCATTGTCGGTCATGAGCGGATCAACGATCAGCTTGAGGGCCTCGGCGCGGTTTACCTTGTTCGACGGCCGGAACGTGCCGTCGGGATACCCTTCCAGCATGTTTCGCTGGTAGAGATACTCCACTGCTTCGTATGCAAAATGTTTCGGCGAGACGTCTGTAAACGCCTGCTTCTGCTGCGCGAGCGCGACAGGAGCGGATCCGAGAACCGACGTGATAATGATGCCGACGGAACAGAGCGTCGTACGGGTGTTTTGAGCAGTCATAGTGTGCAGCCAGAGGCTACAATTGAGGCTACTGAAAGCCATCTCCATAGGCAAGAAGATGACGCGGGTTCTGGAGGGGTTCCCGTCCGGGTTTCAAGTAAAAAACGTTGACGGGCGCTTCGTTTCGCTCCGGGCGGTAGATGACGCGTCTGGCACTTCACGTCTGTCAGGCTGTTTCAATCCTCTTCCTGGTGCTGGCGAGCGCTCAATGCATCGGGTAGTGCCCCAATGCTCCCGCCAGTGTAGACTCACATGCGCGACATGAAGATTCTTGCATCCGAAGCAGCGGCAAAATTTCCGGAAGCATATGCCGAATATAAAGATGCAATTTTTCGTCATTGCTATTTCCGGGTCTTCGATAGGGAACTGGCAAAGGATGTGCTGCAGGAGACATTTGTGAAAACATGGGAGTACCTTGCGGCGGGAAACGACATCGATAACACGCGCGCCTTTCTCTACCGGGTGGCGACGAACCTCATTATCAATGGAACACGGAAGAAGAAAGAGTCGTCGCTCGATGCCCTGCAGGAGCAGGGATTCGACCCCGGCGAGGAAGACGATATGTCCAAGCGCGATTACATTCAGGAACAGCGGGTGCTGGACCTGCTCTCGAAAGTGGAAGAGCCCTACCGTAACGCTGTGACCCTGCGCTACATCGAAGGCTATTCGCCCGCCGAAATAGCCGAGCTGACGGGGGAATCGCCGAACGCTGTCTCGGTTCGCATCCATCGCGGGCTCAAACAGCTGCATGCCCATCTTGGCAATGAGTGACGCTCTTGATCATTTTTGGCAGAGTGCCCGGCAGGTGCGGCTGAGCCTGCGGGAATCAGGCAAGGTGTATGGGTCCATCGAAGCAGCAATGGCGCACCCTGTAAGAGACGCCGCCGATGAGTGTCTTACAGCCGAAATGGAGCCACGCCAGTTCTTCGCTGAGGCCAGGCAAATCACGCTTTCTGATACCGAGGAAGCGCATCTGGATGATGTGATCCTCCGTCACATGCGCGAGCATCCTGCGGTGCCGGGCGCGCTCGCCGAGACGCCGGCCGGCCCGGAGTCGCTTGCGAGCCGGCTCCTGATGCTCCTTCGCCCGCTGACGCTTCTGTCCGGAGCCATGGCTGTGTTCGTCCTCTGCGGCGCAGGCGTATCGGCCGCGGCGGAGTCGTCGCTGCCCGGTGATTTTTTGTATACCTTTAAGGTGTATGTGAACGAGGGCGTGCGCGGGGCGCTTCGTACAGACCCGGACGCCCGTGCAGAATTCGAGGCCGAGCGGCTCGGCGTACGGCTTGAAGAAGTCTCGCGCCTGCAGGAGGCGGGCAGGCTCAGTGGCGACGCCGAGCGACAGGTGAAGGCTGCGGTGGATGCACAGATGAACGCTGTCACCAAGGCTGCAACGGAGCTTGAGGCACGCGGCAGGGCGGATGCCGCCGCGCTCGTACGCGAGCATGCCGGCGAACTGCTTCGCAAGCATGAGCGCCTGCTCGATGACCTCATTGAATCTGGCGGTGCGCTACCCTCCGAGGTGCAAGGACTGCTACGGAACACTGGCCGCGCTGGTTCCAGTGCATCGCACGCATCTGAAAAAGCGGTCAGCTCGTCCGGCTCCCATTCTACCGCCGCGGCGTCAGTCGAGGACATGATTGATGCTGCAACGAAGCAAATCGAGCGCCATCGTCAGCAGCTTCCGGATCTGCCACTGGAGGCGCGAGATGTTCTCGATGAACATTTGAAGAATGCCCAGCGCCTGAATGAACGGGCAAGGGCCGGACTGGGCAGCGGCAAAACGGAGGAAGCGCGTGCGGCGGCTCGCGACGTTGAAATCGAAATACACGACATCGAGGACATCCTCAGACAATCCGCGGTCGATGGTAGTGCCATCACTGCCCAATCTGTGTCCGCGAGGAGCGAGTCCGTGCAACGCATCACGAGCTCGTCCGGCACCGGGCATGGCAACGACTCCAGTGTTTCAGGGGTGGGCGAGATGCTGCAGGATCTGGGCCCGTAGAGTGTTCGCGTCGCCGGTGACAATGCTCCAGCACCGTAAGAGTTCCCGAGATCAAGTGTCGTAACAGGCAACTAGAATTATTTCCTCATATTTACCCATGCAGTATCGCTCTCTCTATTCTCCATCGGCAGTGCTGGCTGTCTTCTGCTCAGTATTCCTTTTTACTTCGCTTGCGCTGGCAGCAGAGCTGCCAAACTCACCGCGTGAACCGTTCGCGGATGTGCCGAGGAGCAGCCCGTACTTTGAGGCTGTGGAGTACCTGCGCACAAACGACGTGCTCCTTGGGTACATGGACGGCACGTTTCACCTCAATCGGCGGATCTCGCGCGCGGATTTCGTTCACCTGATGACAAATCCTCTCTTCCTGCACGGCAGGCAGGATAACTGTGTTCTCGAGAACACGACCGAGCGGCAATCAACCGTCTTCTTCCATGATGTCCCGAAAACAGCGGCGTTCGCAGCGGACGTCTGCGTCGCATCAGTGAACGACCTCGTGCACGGCTACCCGGACGGCAACTTCCGTCCACAGCGTCCCGTATCGTTCGTGGAGGCGGCCAAGGTGATCGCCCGCGTCTTTAGCGTGGATGTGCGACGGGATAGCGCACCCACGGACAACTGGTACACGGTCTACGTGGACGTGTTTACGGGCATGGGCGCCGTCCCCCCGGGCATCGATACGAACTCGCAGCGCGCTCTTGCGCGTCCCATCACGCGCGGGGAAATGGCATGGATGATCTACAGGGTCTCGCAATCGGGGAAATAGGAGATGTACACAGGCAGAAGCGCTCCCGGGGCGGGGGCGCATTTTGAATCTTCAGAAAGGCCGCTGTGGCCTGTACACTGGCATGCGGAGGGATGGCCGAGTGGTCGATGGCGCCTGACTTGAAATCAGGTAACCCCTTACGGGGTTCGTGGGTTCGAATCCCACTCCCTCCGCCACGCACACTGTTCCAGACTCTCACACAAGATTCATAGCAAAAGAAGTGGAATGAGAAGCCAGCCTTTTCCTCCGCCATCCGGCAGTGTGTGAGTCGACGGACGGATGATAACCCTTAGGAACGCTCGAAATTGATCCTCAATGATTCGTTCGTTGGCATTTTGCCTTCGGGAATGTAGCGCTTCTTCCATTTTTCCCGGAGCGCTTCCAGGTATCCCTTTTCGTCCATCAGGCGGTCCACAAATTGTTCCACGGAGGCTCGGAACCTGCTCTGCTTCTTGTTTTTCGTCAGGGCATACATCGTTGTGACGAACACATCCTCGCCGCCGCTTACTTCCGATGTCCGCTCGTCGAGAACGACATCGAAAATAGAGTCGGCATCGAGCCCGGCGATGAGCTTGAGATCATCCGCCTTCGCCGAGGGGAAGTACTGGTTCGCGCCAAGGCGCCTGAGGGAGCAGGGGAGCTGGAAGTCGGCGATGACATCGGCAACCTGGCTCGCGAGGCCGCCCTCGCTGTGATGGTCTTCCACGACGACCAGGTGGCCGGTCTCGAGCGCCGCCTGGATGACTGAGGCTGCGTCGAGCGGCCGGATGCATGCGACGTTCAACACGCGCACCTTCACTTTCTCCTCCGCCCAGGCCCGCTCCGCCGCCGCGACGGCGTCGTGCACTGCGATGCCGGTCGCAAGGACCGTCACTTCATCGTCCAGCCCGCCCGTTCCGCGGATCAGATCCATTTTGCCGTCGAAAACGTACTCCTTTCCGTAGATCGCCTCTCCTGACGGAGTCGTGAGCTGTGCATGTCCACTCCGCGGGAAAAATACGTACACGCTTCTCGAGCCGTCGGCGATCAGCTCCATCCCGCGCTCGGCTGCGGCGGCGGCCTGGTTGGAATCCGCCGGCATCCAGACGTCGGTGTGATCGAGCGGGATATTCAGGTAGTTGCGTTCCTGGTGTGTTTCGCCGTCCTCGCCAACGCTCAGGCCCGCATGCGTGCAATCGTGGAGAACCCCGCAGCGGGTGTGCCCGCAGTTGACGTCGATAAGGCGGGCATTGGCCCGTGCCTCGTTGGTGCCGAATGCCGCGAACGTATACGTGACGGGCAATAACCCAGCCTGGCGCATGCCTGCCGCCATCATGTACATGTTCGCCTCCGCGACGCCCACGTTGATGACGCGGTCGGGATACTCTTTCTGCACCTTGTCGAAGCCCCCGGAGCCCGCCAGGTCGGCATGGAGCACGACGATGCGCGGATCGATTTTCATCAATGCCTTCAGATGCGTGGCGCCGAAGTCCTGGCGTGCCGCGCCTTTTTCGGTCATCACCGTTCGCGTGTAGCCGGCTGTCTTCCAGGGCAGGATGATGTTCGTTTCCACAGGCGGCTTCGAGGCATACCGCGCTTTTTCTTTCTTCCGGAACGGCTCGTATGCCTTCATGGCTTCATCGAGCGGCTGCAACAGCTTCAGTGCCTCCTCCGCAACTTCTTTCTTCAGAGGCGATCCGTGAAAATTCTGCTTGCCGGTATTGGAACCGTCTTCCATGACCTTCACCCCGTAGCCCATGGTCGTGTAGTAGCAGACGAAGATCGGATGGCCTTTGCCAACGAAGCCGTCTGCCCGCTCGAGCGCGGCCTTCACCTGGGCCGGGTCATTGCCGTTCTGTACTTCAATCACCCTCCATCCGCAGGCGGCGGCGATGGAGGCGAAGTCCGCCGCGACCGTCCTCGAGGGCACGTCGCTCAGCTGGATATCGTTCCAGTCTCCGTGCACGATCAGGTTGTCGATCTTCAAATGCGATGCGAGTCGGAACGCTTCCATCACCTGGCCTTCCTGCGCGTCGCCGTCGGCAAGCAGCACGTCGACGATTCCTTTCTTCTTCAGATACTTAAGCCCGAATGCCGTGCCGAGCCCGTGCGAGACGCCCTTGCCCAGTGGCCCGGTGCCAAAGGGAATATCTCCGATGCCGGCTTCGACGTGGCCCGGCAGGCCTGATGGCGTGCGGAACGTATCGATGATCGCCTGCGGGCTCAGGAGTCGTTTGTCTTTCCCTTCGCGCCCGAAGAGCCATTGAAGACCATAAGAGAGGAGAGACAAATGACCGGCGCTGATCCGGAGCGGTTGATCGACCGACGGATCGCGGCGCTTGGAGAGGAGATAGGCGAACGTGAATGCCGAGAGGATGCCGCCGGGGTGGCCGGAGGAGTGCTTCGTGGGAGCCTGCACTGCCAAATGGCACATGACAGTGTGTGCGAGGTCGTAGGCCTTCCGATCGTCTGCTGAGAGCTGCTTCGCGTCATTGGGACCGATCCACACGGATTCCACGGGATCCGACGCCTTCATGATGCGATGCAATGACATCGGCACTGCCGAGGGGTCTCCGGTGAGTGATTCTTTGGGTGGGCGCATGCGCGCAGTCTACCTCACCTCTCCAGCACCAACATAGCCTTCCGTCCGGTTCGAATATCCTCCTTCACGCCCGTCCAGTCGTGGATCGCGTCGAACAGGCGCTTCTGCGGGTACCGGAAATTGCGACCGCGCTTGGTGCCGACGTCATTGGTGATGAAGTAGTTTCCATCGTAGCCCGTGACGACAAGCATGTGATACCAGGGGCCCTCACCGCTGTAGTACGGATTGCCGATGTCGCGGCCCGCGAGCGGCACGATGATGGGGTGCCCCTCGGCAAGCAGGCGCTTCATGTCGTCGATCGTGAAATCGTAGAACAGCTGGCCGCGGTGCTTGTAGTAATCCTCGGCGACCCGCTTGGCCTCGGCGATGGTGATATCGGCACTGTAGTTGAACCGTGCGTTCTCCCATTCGACCATTTTGAGAATTTCCTCGTCCGCCTGCGCGGGCGTCACGGCTGTCCCCTCGATAAAGTGGTGGAGCATGATGATGGACGCCTCTTCACAGGCTTCCTGGTACGGCATGTCCCAGTTCCCCGTGGGCGCCTGCACCAAAAACGGCACTTCGATGAGGATTGTGGGCGGAAGCCCGTCGCGGCCGGGTGCGAGCGACGACATGGCCTGAACCGTCGTTGCAGGCGGATCGGTGGTCTCCACGAATTTCTCGACACCAATGGCGGCGCCGGTGCTGTTCGTGGCATCCTCAAGCGCCTTTTGCACGTCGCGCACGAGCGGGAAGTCGTACTGGACCGGGCTTGACGAGACCTTATACAGCCCCGCGGCGAGCAGGAGCACGCCGATGGCGAAGAAGAAGCCGAAGGTGCGGGCCGGGGAAAGCATCTGGATGCAGTATACGACACGCAGGCGTCTTTTGTCTTACGCGGTGCCCCCGTGTATGCTGACGCTGTTTTCTCTCCAACATGAAACTCTTCCTCGATACCGCCAATGTCGCACAGGTCGCCGAAGCCGCCTCGTGGGGCGTGCTCGACGGCGTCACCACGAACCCGAGCCTCGTGATGAAAGAAGGAAAGGATTTCAAGAAAGTCGTTCTCGAGATGTGCAAGCACGTTCCGTGCGTGAGCGCACAGGTGACCGCGACCGACGCCAAGGGCATGATCAAACAGGGCGAGGAGTACGCCGCATGGCACAAGCATGTGGTGGTAAAAGTCCCGATGACCACCGAAGGCCTGAAAGCGCTCAGTCACTTCCGCAAGAAGGGGATCAAGACGAACACGACGCTCATCTTCTCGGTGCCGCAGGCGATCCTGGCGGCCAAGGCCGGCGCCAGCATCATCAGCCCGTTCATCGGCCGGCTGGATGACGCAGGGGAGGACGGCATGGGCCTGATCGCCGAGATCATGGAGGTGTGGGATAATTACGATTTTGATTGCGAAGTGCTCGTGGCTTCCACGCGTCACCCCCGCCACATCGTCGATGCCGCTCGGCTTGGAGCGCACATCTGCACCATTCCTTACGATGTCTTCAAGAAGCTGCCGATGCATCCGCTGACGGACAGCGGCGTGAAGAAGTTCATGGAGGATTGGGAGAAAGTAAGTGCAAAGTAAGTGCTGTCATGGTGAGCGCGTCGAACCATAGACAGCGCATCGTCGATCCTTCGACAAGCTCAGGATGACAATGCTTTATTCTTCATTCATACTTTCGTTATGCAACTCGCAGTCATCGGTCTCGGCGTCATGGGCGCGAACCTCGCGCGCAACGCGGCGCGCAACGGCGCCAAAGTCGCCGTGTTCAACCGCACGGTTGAAAAAACAGACGAATTCATGAAGAAGTATGCATCGGAAGGCAATTTTGTCGCATGTCATACATTGGAAGAGTTGCGGCAGGCGCTCACGCCGCCACGGCCCATCGTGTTGATGGTGAAGGCCGGTGATGCGGTGGATGCGGTGATGAAGGAGCTGCTGTCGTACACGGACGAAGGCGATATGTTCATCGATGCCGGCAACAGTCTCTTTACCGACACGCGACGGCGGGAACAGGAGATGAAAAAGCAGGGGATTCACTTCTTCGGCATGGGGGTCAGCGGAGGCGAGGAGGGCGCTCTCAGGGGCCCCAGCATCATGCCCGGCGGTGATATAGAGGCGTACAAAGTGATGGAGCCGCTCCTGCAGAAGATGGCTGCCAAAGACGGGGCCGGCGGCACCTGTGTGACGCACCTGGGTCCCGACGGCGCGGGGCACTTCGTCAAAATGGTCCATAACGGCATCGAGTACGGCATCATGCAGCTCATCGCCGAAACGTATGACGTGCTCCGGAGCCTCGGGCGCGTCTCCAATGCCGATCTCGCGCAGCTCTTTGGGGAATGGAACAAGGGCGAGGATCTGGGGTCGTTTCTCGTCGAGATCACTGCCCAGGTCTTCAGGAAGAAAGACCCGGACACCGGCAAGGACCTGATCGACGTGATTTTGGACGAAGCGGGGCAGAAGGGCACCGGCAAGTGGACCACCGAGGCCGCGATGAACCTGGGGATTCCCATTCCGACGATCACGGCCGCCGTCGATGCCCGCATCATGTCGGGCGACAAAGGCATGCGCGCCACCGGCAAGCGTATGCCGACGGCGCTGCTCGGTTCGTCTGCCGATCCTCGCGACATCGCGATCATGAGCAGGAGCGCGCTGGAGCTCTCCACCATCCTTTCCTATATCCAGGGTTTTGAGATGATCCGGAAGGCATCGGAAGACTATGGATGGAACATCAATTTGAGCGAGGTTGCTCGCATTTGGCGTGGCGGCTGCATCATCCGTTCCACCCTCCTGCCCGTGTTCCAGGCCGCACTCTCGGGAAGCGATGACGGTCAACTGGCCCTGATGGACCGCTTTGCGGGCAAGCGGCAGGAACACTGGCGCAGGCTGCTCACGCTCGCAGTCTCGCAGGGCGTCCCGACGCCCGCCATGAGCGCGTCCCTCGCGTATTTCGATACGTACCGCAGGGACACATTGCCGCAGAACCTGATTCAGGCGCAGCGAGACCTGTTCGGCGCACACACGTACAAACGCAACGACAAGGACGGTATTTTCCATTCCGACTGGAACTGATTCTATGATCTTCAGCCCGCTTCCCGGCAAACCGCTCGTGACCCAGGGGTTCGGTCAGAACGCCGACGCATACGCGCCATACGGGATGGCAGGGCACAACGGTATCGACTTTGGAATCCCCGAAGGGACAGTCGTCTATGCTCCTCATGATGGCGTAGCCGAGGTCAAAGATAACGGGACCAGCGATTACGGCCTGCATGTGATCATCACAGATGCGAAGAGGAAGAGTTACCTGGCACACCTCTCGGAAGTCTCCGTCCAAAACGGCCAGGCGATCTACCAGGGCGACCCGATCGGGAAGTCGGGGAAGTCAGGTGACGCAACAGGTCCGCACCTTCACTGGAGTTATAAGATCATGAAGAACGGCCAGGTGCAGAACAAAGATAACGGCTATCAGGGGGCGGTGGATGTGACCGAGTTCACGCGCCTGTGGCTGGATCAGGATCTGCATTACGACGCCGAGTACGCGGATTCAGCAAAGGAATATCTCACGATGGCATTTGACGGGACGCAGTATCTCAAGAATCCGTCGCGGATTGCATAGAGATAAGGGAAGATTGAATTTCAAAGACAGACAGTAAAACTAGTGTAGGCGCTTTAATTTATATGTTGTTTTTCTCTTACACTGTACACGCACTCCTTCACAGTGCCTGAGACAATAATGCAGCCCCCAACGTCCCCGGGTGCTCCAGTTTCGCGATGGCGAGTTCGGGCATCGGCGTGTGCGGCAACAACCACTGCTTGAGCTCTTTCTCGATCGACGCTAGGTGCGGCTTGAGCGCCCGTCCGGCACTTCCGCCAATCACGATGATGGACGGGTCCACCAAGTATGTGATGCTCGCGATGGTCCAGGCGACTTCTCTGAACAGCGACGGCTGCATGAACGAGCACGTGCCGCCGTCTTTCAGATAATCCTCCGGGCTTTTTGCCTCCTCACACCGCTTGCCCATCGCCGTTCCCGAAATGAACTGCTCCACTTCGCCCCGCATGTCTTTTGTCTTGTATGGAGGTTCGCCCGGCTTGAGCAGCATGTGGCCGATTTCGCCCGCGTACCCGTGCTCGCCGTGGAAGATCTTGCCGTCGATGACGATGCCGCCCCCCACGCCCGTCCCGAGCGTCAGTCCGACGACGACGCGTCTGCCCTTGCCCGCGCCAAGCGTTGCCTCCGCAAGCGTGAAGCACCGGACGTCGTTCTCGACGAAGACCGGGAGATCAAACCGCGCCGCGAACATCTTCTTCAGCGCGATATCGGTTCCGCCGGGAATGTTCGGCGCATGGATCAAATGCCCCTCGGGCTGGCGCAGGAGACCCGGGATGCCGATGCCGATTGCGACGGTGTCTTTCGTGCGGAGTTTTTCGATGAGAGCGATGCTGTCCTCAAAGACCCCTTCAAATCCGCATGTCGTATCGGTGGAGGGCCGTTCATATTCCTCCAGCTTCCAGGAATCCGTCTTGAAGCGCGCGACTGCCGTCTTCGTACCACCGAGATCAAGGCCGATGATAGTGCGGGCATGCGGCAAACAGGGAAACTCTACCATGGATGCGTATTTTTTCCGCACCTTCGGCTTGTCAGCACCTGCGTCCTCCGTATCCTTGCCTCATGGCAAAACCACCTCCCGGCCTTGCATTCAAATCTGCCGTTCTCGCGATTGTCACTTTTCCCTTTCTGGGAGTGGTGCTTGCGATCGTGTTGCTGTGGCAGCGGTACGTGTTTCCGTCGGATATCGCACTGATGTTTCTGTTCGTGCTTGTGACGGGCCTGGGGATTACGATTGGATACCACCGCATGCTGACGCATCAGGGCTTCAGGGCGCCGGAATGGCTTCGCGTACTCCTTCTCATTGCCGGATGCATGGGATTCGAGGGTCCTCCGGACCAGTGGATGGCCACACACATCAAGCACCATGCACATTCCGATGACGATGGCGACCCGCACAGCCCGCTGGAGGGGTTCTGGCATGCACACATGGGCTGGATGCTGGGCGATGAAAGCGCCGACGTGCGGGTTTGGGCACCACAAGTGCTGGCCGATCGATCGGTACAGTTTGTGTCTCGTTTCCATTACCTCTGGATCCTCCTGTCGCTCGGGTTGCCGCTCCTGCTTGGCGGCTGGACGGGATTCGTCTGGGGCGCACTCGTGCGTATTTTTCTCACGACCCACATCACGTGGAGCGTCAATTCCATCTGCCATACGTTCGGCAAGCGTCCGTATGAAACAACCGACGAAAGCCGTAACAACTGGATCATCGGTCTGATCGGGTTTGGGGAGGGCTGGCACAACAATCACCATGCATTCCCGCGCAATGCCTTCCATGGCATGCGATGGTGGCAATTCGATCTGTCCGGCATCATCATCCGGGCTTGGGAGAAAGCCGGCCTCGTGTGGGAGGTGCAGCGGGTAAGCGCCGACGCCGCACATGCACAGCAGACGCGTGCCCTTGCGTCTCATATGAACCTGCTCGGCATGCGCAATGAGCTGATCGCATCGGTCGTACAGGCGAAATCCGATGTGGCGGCGCTCTCTGCCGCGGCCGTGCGCGCTTCACTCACGCCGTCGCAGCTGGCCCAATTGAAAGCGTTCCAAAGCGAAGCAGGGAGCGCATTCGATGCGATGCATCGAACATTGCTCAGGACGACGCGTCTGAAGAAGCGCCGCCTCATGCTCGTCCAGGCCGATCTGCATGCCAGGATGGAAGCCCTCAAGGCCCAGTGGAGCCTTGTGAAGGGCCTGGCAGTTTCGTGACACATGAAAAGAGCCCGGATTACCCGGGCTCCATCATGAATGAGACAATTACGCCTTCGATCCGAAGCCGATGATCAGGCACACGGCTGCAATGGCCACGTGCAGGAAGTTGTCGGCGGTGTTGAGCATCAGCATGTTGACGACCGGCTCGAGGGCCATGAAGCCCGCGACCGCGACGACTGCGTAGACAATGCCAAAGACAATCAGATACATGCGCGAGGCAGAGAAACTCATGGAGGCGGCGATGAGTGCGACTGCGCCGCTTGCGACGTGCACGATGCTATGAAGCGTGTTCACATCGAACAGGCTGAGAATCGGCTGCATGAAGAATCCAAGAATGCCCACAAGGAGCAAGACGATTCCAAGGAGCCACGTGACGGGCTTGACGAGTGCGGACATAGCGGGGGGTGAAAAGGGATAAATTATCGAGAAGTATACAAGGCATGAGCATTCCTGCACGCGCATCTGCTTGCGGGATTCCTCCGTCATTGCCGTGCATCTATTCGCACGCGTACGATGTTTCCATGCCAGCGAGGCATCATATGAATGGCAGAAACCCCCCGGCGCCTGCGTCTGGCGTCCGCACGCGTAATCTGTTCGATCCCGAGTCGTCGGTTCCCTACAAGATTAGCCGGAGCAAACTGGAACTGTTTCTGGAGTGTCCGCGCTGCTTTTATCTGGATAGGCGCAAGGGCGTCGGGCGTCCGTCAGGCCCGCCATTCACGCTGAATGTCGCGGTCGACGCGCTGCTGAAGCGGGAGTTCGATGCTCACCGCAAGCGCGGTTCCCCGCACGAGCTCATGACGGAGTTCGGCATCGATGCGGTGCCCTTTCAGCATCCCGAGCTCGATTCCTGGCGTGATAACTTCCACGGGATCCAGGTGGAGCATGCGGCGACGAATTTCCTGTTCTACGGAGCAATCGATGACCTGTGGCAGTCCTCGGACGGGTCGTTGCACGTGGTGGATTACAAAGCGACAAGCACGCAGAAAAGCATCACGCTCGATGGACCGTGGAAGCAGGCGTACAAACGCCAGATGGAGATGTATCAGTGGCTGCTGCGCTCACACGGGTTTCCCGTCAGCAGCATGGGCTACTTTGTCTTTGTGAACGGCAACAGCGGCAAAGAGCATTTCGGGGGCAGACTGGAATTCCACATGCAGATTCTTTCCTACACAGGCGACTGCAGCTGGGTGGAGGATGCCCTCGATGAAGCGCGGACGTGCCTGGAACGCGAGCGTCCTCCGGCTCCCTCACCCGCATGCGAATGGTGCGCGTATCGGCTCGAATCGGGCAAGATCGAGTGGGCGGAGGCATGGTAAATTGCCAGCCGGCATCCTGCGTCGTTGCTGGACTGCCAGCCGTTGCCGCAGCAGCTTTGTTCCTGCAAAAAATACCAGCTGCAAAAACTATGAAAGCAACCTTCGCTGCGCGAAGGCTGGCGGAGAGGGGGGGATTTGAACCCCCGATACGGTTTTAACACCGTATACCGCATTAGCAGTGCGGCCCTTTCGACCACTCAGGCACCTCTCCTTGCCAAAAAGTATAATCCGATCCTTTGTGCTTTACCAGCGGACTATAGCCTAATAATACAGAGACATCGGGGGGCGTTCCCGCTCGGCAAGCTCGTCGATGAACTGCTCGAGACCGAAGATCGTCTTCACCTTCAGGGCCTTGCCATTGAGGTAAAAAGTGTCTTCCACGATATCGAGGATTTCTTCGGTGACCACGACGCAGCCGTAGGAACGGTAGCGGTCCTCGTCTTTCATCCAGTCATCGACATACTTGAAACTGTGGATACCGTACGGTGTCGAGACCGTACCACCGTCAAAGAGACGAAAGAAGCGTCCTGTTTTGCCAAACATGACTTTGTCTGTCTGGATTTTCTTCTCCTTCGCAACCCATTCCTTCAGCGGGGTCTGGGCAAAATACGTGCGCCCGAGATACCGGATGTTCTTCTGCAAACCCGTCGCGACGAGAAAGGGCAGGTAGCTTCCATCTGTATGGATCAAATAGCCCGTGTTCGATTCGACGTCCACAATGAGTTCATCGCCGATTGCCGGCTTCCATTCGCTCGTCTGGATAAGCGAGGCGGCTGATGCGGGGATTGCCGTAGCCATGAGAACGAGTCCCAGGGCGAGGAGGAGGGGGTGTCGCAAAGTGTAGTAATATATATTTTTTTGGCAAAATGTCAATCTCCATAAACGGTCTTGATTTGCTCATTAATGGACAAATTCAAGCACTTAGCGAATAATGGCTGATTCTTGAACAATTATGTGATCATACTTTGTATACAGGGTATTTCTCGTCAGAAAGACAATACCAATGAGTTGATTGATGGAAGAATGCACGTAGGCTTCTCTTGTGCAGCACAGCAACTCCTACCGGCACATTCCAGTGCTCCATACCGCAGACGGGACTGCCAGCCCCGTACTGAAACTTCTTTCTCCCACGGCGGGAGACCGCGTGCTCGATGTGACTCTCGGACTCGGGGGTCATAGCAGTGCCTTTCTGGAGGCGATCGGCCCGACTGGCCATTTGACTGCGGTGGACGCAGACGAAAACAATTTACGGCTGGCTGCCGAGCGTCTTGCGCCGTTTGCAGGACGCATGACCCTGCTCCATGGCAACTTCCGGGACATTGCCACGCTGGCTCCTGGTCCTTTTGACATCGTCTTCGCCGATCTTGGGCTTAGCTCACCGCACCTCGACGATCCGGACCGCGGTTTCTCGTTTCGTGCGACGGCTCCGCTCGATATGCGCCTGGACCGCTCGGTAGGGAGACCGGCCTGGGCGCTGCTTGCCAATTCCGATGTAGGCGATATCGCCCGGGCGCTTAGGGTGTACGGGGAAGTGGAACGGGCAGGCTCCCTTGCACGAAACATTGCCAGCATGTTCGCCGCTGCACGAGACCGAACTGACTGGACCACGGACGATCTCAAGGCCTGCACGGAAAAAGTATTTACCTACCGGGCGCCCAAAGTGCTGCCGCAGGTATTCCAGGCGATCCGCATCGCCGTCAACGACGAGCTGGGAGCGCTCGAGTCCCTTCTGGCAGCAATACCCGCCCTCTTGGCGCCCGGAGGGCGCTGCGGCATCATCAGCTATCATTCGCTTGAAGACAGGCTCGTCAAGCAGGCGTTCCGTGCGCTGACGACGCCCATACAGGATCCCCACACAGGCGGCGTTGCAAAGGAAGCCAAATTTCTCCCGCTGACCAAGAAACCTGTGGTACCCTCCGACGAGGAGCAGCGCGCAAACCCCCGTTCGCGAAGTGCCAGGTTTCGCGTCATTCAACATCGTCCCACCATCCGAAGGTGACACCGACCCTCCCAGCATCGTCTCCGATTCCGCGGCGCTTGTCGCTGGGAAGGCTGGTGAACCAGAGCACGATGCTTCTTATGGTATGCATCGGTACCCTCATTTTGCTGCTGGCTATTCTAATTTTGTTCCATGAGAATGCGAACGCGACAAAGGGCTACAGCCTCCGCCGACTCGAAAACGAGCGCTCTGTGCTGCTGCTGAATCAGGAAGTGCTGAATATGCAGATTGCCGAAGCCCAGGCGCTGGAGAAACTCCAAAACGACCAGCAGATTCAGGCCATGAAGCCGTACACAAAGCCGACCTACGTGAAGTCCGATGCGGAGTTGGCGCTCAAGGGAACGAACTGATTCTGGACGCTTGCTCCACAGTTTGCGAAGAGCCGTGGCTTAGGAAATAGCACGGATCTGCACCGTGCGGACGACGGCATCATGAGCCTTGGAGTCCGACACGAGCACGCACTTCATGCCCTTCGCAAGAAGACCGCGCTTCTTCCCTGCTTCAAAGGCGGCAGCGACGGTGCGCTCCGGATCTGTGGAGCTGAACCCGATCACGAGCGGCGTGACGCCGTAGAGAATCTGCATGCCGCGCTGCGAGGACTCTTCCGGGGTGAATGCGATAATCGGGAGGGCGGGGCGGAACCTGCTGATGTCCCTGGCTGTCTGGCCCGATTTGGTGATAACGACGATCGCGGCGCAGTCCGTGGAGGTTGCGAGCGTGACTGCAGCCTCGGCGCGGGCCTCGTTCTCGTTGCGTACAAGCGCCGGCTCCATGGCCCGCTGCGTTGCAAGGTGGGCTTCCGTCGCTGAGAGGACGCGCACCATGGCCTCGAGGGAGTTGAACGGGTACTTGCCGTTCGCGGTCTCGCCGGAAAGCATGGTCGTATCGGTCCCGGACGACGCAGCATGGGCGATGTCGGTGACTTCCGCACGCGTGGGCGTCGGGTTGTCGATCATGCTCTCGAGCATGTGGGTGGCGACAATGACGGGTTTTCCAGAGTAACGGCACAGCGACACGAGTTCCTGCTGGATGACCGGGATCCGCTCGAAGGGAACCTCGGATCCAAGGTCTCCGCGCGCAACCATGATTCCATCGGAAGCGTCCACAATCCCAGCCATATTCTCGACCGCCTTGCGTGTCTCGATTTTGGCGATGAGCTGCGCGTTGCATTTCTTCTTCTTCAGGAACGCGCGGACGCGCTCGATATCGTCGGCTTCACGCACGAACGAGAGGGCGAAGAAATCGGCCTGCTCGGCTGCCCCGTGCGCAATATCTTCCCAGTCCTGATCGGTGATGGAGTCGATGCGGAGGTCCGCTCCGGGCAGGTTCACGTGGCGGCGGGAGCCGATGGAGCCGCCTTCAATGGCCGTGGCGACGACAGAGCCGTCTTTTAGCACCTTTTTCAGGGTGAAGTTCATCTTGCCGTTATCGAGGATGATTGATTCCGCATCCTGCGCATCTTCGGCAAAGTGCTCGTGGTTTACGGCGATCACCTTCAGCTTCGATTCTTTTATTGGCTTGAAGGAAAAAATGACGTCTTCGCCCGGGGAGACAACAATGGGGGTTTCCACCACGCCCGTGCGCACCTCCGGCCCCTTGGTATCTACCATGATCGCAATGCAGGACGCCTGTCCTTTCTGGGTCGCAAGCTTCTTATTGACGTTCTTGATCATCTTGATGCTCTGCAGGTGGTTCTCCCATTTGCCGTGCGAGAAGTTCAGACGAGCAATGTTCATGCCCGACTGCGCCAGGCGAAGAATCTTTTCTTCGGTAAGCGTTGCCGGTCCAAGCGTGCAGATGACTTTGGTAGAGGGAAGCGTTGACGTATTCATGGTGTGGGTTGGAAAAAGCGGCGACAGTATGAGGCAAAGGCCTGCTAACATCAAATGGACCCGTGCATACTGAAAACGGCCCCCCGCAGGAGGCCGTTTGCTGTTTAAGTGATCAATTACTTCTGCACAACCTTCTCCAGAGTCTGGAGGACGAATCCGGCAGGCAGAGAGTATGTCTTCGTACTGGAGTCGTAGCCGAACGAGAACTGGGTCATCCATGCCTTCCCCGTGTAGTACGGGAAGTTCCAGATGCCATCCTGGTTCGGGTTGTAGTAGGCGCAGTCTCGGGGCGTGCCGTCCTTATCCTTGTCGGGGTTGCCCTGAATGTCGAATTTCGTCAGGACGTACTTGCCATACGTGGCCTCGAAACAGCGGTTCCAGGTCGCATTCGTGGAGACCGGGAAGCCGTCTTTGTTCACCGGGATCGCCGTGGGGGCTGCTGCAGCTACCGGTTTGCCCGGCAGGAGTGAGGCGGAAATATCGCTGCAGAGAGTCGGGTCGAGGAGGGCGTCGATGATCGTCTGAACCGGACGGCCCATGACGACAGAGAGATAGTCGGCGACTGTGCGGACAAAGCCCATGGAAGCCCTGGCGGGCAGTGAACGCTGGATGCTGCAAAGATATTCAACCTCCTGCGGGTTAAAGTCGGCTGCACCGCCACCGAACGCGCCGGGAGCGATGTTGCCTGCAAGGCGTCGTGCAAGGTTCAGCACGATGTGTGAGTTCTTGCCGAGCGAGCCGCCGTTGCCAGCCGGGATGCCATCGCTGACGGAGAGGCCCGAAATCAGGGGCTCAGCGGGAGCCGAAGATCCCGAGGAGCTCGATGAGCCGCCCTCGTTGGTGGAACCTGCGCTGGAGCTGGCTCCCGTGGAACTGCTGGATCCGCTCGAGGGGCACTCGCCGAGTGCATCGCCGTGGAGGAGGTGACCTGCGAGGTCAACAACACTCACAGTCGTGGTGACCCCGTCGTGGCAGACCGTGAAGCCGGAACTCTCGCTGCTCGAGGATCCCTGGCTGGAGCTGTTTCCTGCGCTACTGGAGCTGGACGAATCGCAGCCGCCAAACACATCGCCGTGCGTCAGGTGGCCGGCGAGGTCATCGATGCCAACGATCAGGTTGCTGCCGTCATGGCAGACCGTGAACGTGAAGCCCGTATTGCTTGAGCTGGACGACGAGCCGTTTCCTGCGGAGGAGCTGGAGCCGGAGGGAGCACTGCTGGACGAGGCTGCTCCGGAGCTGGAGGAAGCACTCTCGGAAGAGGACGAAGCCTCGCTGGAGGCGGCGCTGCTTGACGATGCGGCTTCGGAGGATGAAGAAGAGGCAACGCTTGAGCTGGCAGCTTCCGACGAGGAACTTGCTGCTTCACTGGAACTCGAGGCCTGGGAGGATGACGAATCGCTGCTTGCAAAAGAGCTGGACGAGCTGCTCGCCGGGGTCGAGGAACTGGAGGAGGACGCCGGTACGGAGCTGGATGAGCT
>CAYTEH010000001.1:0-50745 GCA_964436765.1 uncultured Candidatus Peribacteria bacterium | reverse complement strand
TGCTCGCCGGGGTCGAGGAACTGGAGGAGGACGCCGGTACGGAGCTGGATGAGCTTGATCCGCACGGACCTTCCGTATCTCCGTGGCCGAGATGGCCGCCAAGCGCGCTCTCGCCGACGGTCTGTGTGTTGCCGCTGTGGCAGATCACGACCTGGTTCTCGGAACTCGAGGAAGAGGCATCGGACGAAGCAGAAGACTCACTGGAGGAACTGGACTCGGACGACGAGCTGGAGCTGGCAGGCGCGCTGCTGGAGGAGCTGCTGGCCGGAGCCGAGCTGGATGAGCTCGACCCGCACGGACCTTCCGTATCGCCGTGGCCGAGGTGGCCGCTCAGCGCACTCTGGTTAACCGTTTGCGTGTTGCCGTTGTGGCAGATCACGACCTGACCGTTGGAACTGGACGAGCTGCTGCTGGACGCCACCGAGCTGCTGGAGCTGGAGGAAGATCCGCCGCCGCTCTGGTTGTTCGTGAATACGCACTCGATCGTCTCGCCTCCCGTGACCGTGTAGGTGGCGGTGGACGTGCCCAGGTTGCCGGAACCGCCTGCATCACAGACGATGCTCACGAGCGTCCAACCCGATTCGCCCACTTCCGTGGTCGTGTACGTGCCCGGGATGACGGTGAGGGTCTTGGTGTGGCCGTCTTTGATCTGGCCGTTGATATCGCCCGTGAAGGTGAAGTGCTGGTTGACGGCTGCACCCGGAGCATTCTTCGTCAGCTTGATCGTGCCGTTCTTCATGTTGGTGATCGTGCACGTGGAGGTCTGGCCCGACGTGACTGCAACATCCGTGCAGGTGTTGCCCGTCATGGTCCAGCCCGTCGGAACGGTTTCGGTAACCGTGTAGGTGCCCGGCTCAAGCGAGAAATCCTCGGAATCGGTGCCCGAGACCGTGGTCAGGGAGAACGAACCGATGGTCCCATTGCCGCTGAAGTCGAACGTTCCGTCGCCGCCGACAGTGTTCTTGATGACCGTGAGCGTGCCCGGGGGGACGGGAACTACGTGCACAATGCGCGTCACCTGAACTGCGTCGTTACCAGCCGTGTCTGCAACGTCGTAGGTCACCGTGTAATCGCCAAGAACCGCCGTGTTAACGGGGTTCACAGTGACGATTTCGGCCGTAAGGTCGCCATCAACGGCATCCGACGCCGTCGCGCCTTCATCCGTGTACGTGGCGTTCTGGTAGACCGTCACCTCCGCTGCACCCGTGCGGGTGATGACTGGAGCGGTGGTATCGGTGATCGTGAGCGTACCATTCACGAAGCTCAGGTTGTAGTTGCCATCAAGCGCGAGCGTGCCCTGCGTGATGGGGTGGTTGCCCACCGTCTCGCCGGCCGTGCGCGTGATGTTCCCCGTGAAGGCGTCGGTGTTCGCGAGGGAACCGCTCGTAATCTGGTAGGTGAGAGCCGGGTCGGCATCGCCGAATTCCTTGCTCTTATCGTCGGCCGTCACGGTGACGGGGCGGGTCGTGACGGTCAGGGAGCCGTTCACGTACGTGATGTTGTAGTTGCCCAAGCCGGAGCCGACAGCGTTGCTGATGACGATCGCGTACGGCGAACCGGCAACGGTCGCGGTTGCAGGCTCACCTGCGCTTGTGAGCGTCACACTCGTGATGGAATCGGGGGAGACGAGTCCGGACTGCGTGAATTCGTTGCCCGTGAAGGAAACGACGTCACCGTACACCTTGGAATCGTCATCGGCCGTGATGGTCAGAGCGATCTTGCCCACCGTCAGCGTGCCGTTCACGAAAGAGAAGGAGTAGTTGGCGGAGGAGAGCGAACCGGCCGTCACCGTGATCGGGTAGGGGCCTACGGGGCTGGACAGCGTCGCGGTCGTGTTCAGGTCGGGGGCGCCCGTGAGGTCGCCGGCGTCATCGCCGTTCTGGAAGCCGCTGTACGTAGCCGTGAGAGCCGGGTTTGCCTGGCCGTAATCACGAGATTTGTCATCGGCGGTCACGGTCAGCGGAGCCTTCGTGATCGTGAGGTTGTCGCCCACGTACGTGATCGTGTAGTTGGAACCGAGCGTGAGCGTGCCCTGGGAGATGGCGTACGTGCCCACATCCTCGCCCGCAGCGCGGGAGAGCGTTCCGGAGAACGTGTCGCCGTTCGCGGGCGTGCCCGTGACGACGTAGGTGAGGGTCGGGTCTGCCTGGCCGTAGACCTTCGTCTGATCATCGGCGGTCACCGTGATCGGCATGGCATTCACTGTGAGGGAGCCGTTCGAATACGTGATCGCGTAGTTGCTGAGACCCGTGCCGACTGCGGCACTTGGAACAATGCCGTAGGTGCCGATGCCTGCAGCAGCCGGAGCACCGGTGCTGGAGAGCGTGACGCTCGTGACGGAATCGGAGAAGACAAGACCGCTGGAGGAGAATTCCGTGCCTGCGAACGTCACCGCAGAGCCGTACGTCTTGCTGGTGCTGTCGGCCGTGATCGTGAGAGGACGGGTCGTTGCCGTCGTCGTCGAGGTCACTTCGGGAGCAGCAGCGTACGTGCCGTTGCCAGCCTGGTTGTAATAGACGACGCAGGAAGTCGTGCTGCTGGTCATCGTCACCGTGCCGCCCGAAATCGTGCAGCCGCCGGTGGTCGTAATGGCCACCGAAAGACCGGAGGATGCCGTTGCAGCGACCGGAAACGTGCTGCCGTAGGAAGCGCTTGCCGGAGCTGCCGTCGTCACTGTGATCGTCTGGCTGGTCAATGTGACAGTGTATGTAACTGTGACCTGAATGTAGTCAACGGATGCAGTTCTGGCATGGCTCGAGCTCTCGTTTTCTGCAACCAAGGAAACTCCGAAGTTCGATGCATTTATTTGTGCTGGCGTCCATGTTGTACCCCAAAGGTCGCTAGAACCGCCATAGGTAGCAACACCGAGTGATGTCGGCCAATCTGTGGTCGTTGCCTTGTTATCACCGACAACAGATCCGGCCTTGAGAAGGCGAATGCTATTGTCTTGAACGCTATCGCTGGAAGCGTTGGAGGAGCTCTGCCTGTTGACTGTCACTGTAATGCCGTTAATTGTGGCGTTCGTCGGAATAGAAAATCCGTAATTCGTACCATTAAGGGCTTCTGATGTAGCGTTTGCATTAGGCTGGTCGTCCAATGCAGCGGTTGCAACGCCTGCACCAGCGATATTGCTAGGATTGGACCATGCCGTGCCACTACCTCCACCAGTGGCTCCTGCACCAGCATTGAGCGGTCCACTGGACGCCGCCATTGCAACGTTCGACCAAGAAATAAAAGAGACAGCGATTGCACCTGTAGCAAGTGCACGTCGCAAAAACGCGCTGGATCCAGACGTGGCCTGACCGAGCTGCGTGGAACGGAGGGGAGCCGCCATACGCTAATTAGGGGAAATGTCGGCAAATAGTAGTTATATAATCATAGAATGCAAGGGTTTCTTTGAATAAAAACGCACTTAATCGAGCAATTGATTGTTTATATGTATAATTAAACGTATACATGTACATCGTCTGAAATATGTGACATGTTGCGTCACAGAAGATACAGGCTCATTTTGGCTTCATTATAAGGAAAAGGGCCCGCGCAGGGCCCCTTTCGGTACAATAGAAGGTTGTTCAGCGAGACGCCGTCGTCTGGATGGAGGGCACAAGGGCATAACCCTCGGGGACAGATACGACGGGAGCCGTAGATCCCTCGGCGGGTGCCTCGATGCGGAACGTGAGGAATGGATCATCGGGAGACACCCAGTTGGCGCCGGAATCGGTGTTGTAGTGGTCGCAGCTGTACGGGTAGAAGGTCTTGGTCGAACGGTGGTAGTAGCCGTCTTCATTGCTCCGGATGTCTTCGAGCGTCGCCTTGCCGCGGATGCACAGGTTCCATACGTTGTTCGACGATTCGGGCAGGCCGTCGTCCGCGAGCACCACAAGCGTGGGCGACGCGACCGCCACCGTGACGGTTGGCCGCAGCTCCGAGACGATTTCGTCGCACAGGTTTACATCGCGAAGCGTGTCCTCGACAAATTCAAGATCCCAGCCGGTTCGAAGCGCAATGTACTCTGCCAGCACGCCGATAGACGGAATGGCCTCGCCGACGATCGCACGCTGCATGCTGCAGAAGAGCCGCAGACTGTCGCCCGTGAGACGAACGGTGCCGCCACCGAACGCGCCGCGCGGTACGCTCGCCGTGCCGTAGCTGGCCAGGACCATGTTCATCTTGGCGATAGATTCGTTTAAGCGCGAGCCGCGGAATCCGCCGTTCTGGTCGCCGCCGTCACCTCCGCCGCTGCCGCCTCCGGACGATGCCGTCACGGTTCCGCCCGTGTCGCCGCCACCCGAGGAGCTTCCGGATCCGCCCGATGAGGACACCGAGGACGATGCCGATGACACAGACGAGGAGGAGCTGGTGCTCGACGAGCTCGAACTGGACGCGGACGAGGCCGAAGATGACGTGGATGAGACGGAGGAAGCGGACGAGGACGTCAAGGACGCGGAGCTGCTGGAGGAAGAGGAGCCGCCTGGGAATCCGCTTCCACTCTCGCAATCCAGACCCGCGTTGGTGCCGCCGCCGAGCACGCAGATATCGAAGCCCGGGCCGGAATCGGCCGTGTCATTGCCGTTGCCGGTGTTGATGACGTCGTTGCCATCGCCCGTGGAAACCATGTTGGAACCTTCGCCCGCATTGACGACATCGTTTCCGCTTCCGGTGAGGATGTAATCGTCGCCGGATCCGGTGCCGATCACGTTGAGGCCGTCGAGAGCGCAGATCGTGTCGTTTCCGCCGTTACCGTTGATATTGTCATCACCCGCGGTGCCCACGATCACATCGTTCCCCGACGTGCCGTTGATGGTGCCGAGATATGTTCCTGCATCACTGCCTCCGACCATCAAGTGGTTCGATCCGGTATCGACCCAGATCGTGGCCGTGAGACCGTTGCAGGTTGGCTCGCCTACCGCACCGACAGATGCCGGCAATGAGGCGAGCAGAAGTGAGCACGCAGAGATACCTGCAAGCTGGGTACGGAACGACAGGGGACGATGTGCATTCATCGGCGAGGGGGAAAAAAGGGGGTCATGGTACGTCCGTCTCAAAAGGCATGGCAAATCGCGGGACGCGTTCGATGTTGCGCGCGTTCTCGCTTGATGTTTTAGTCGCGTACAGCGCCTCCTAGCGGCTCGATTTGTACTTGTCGGCGCGGTACATCCACACGGCGGCGTCTGCGCGCGTGGCATTGACGCCCGGGCGGAAGACAGCCTCCAGAATGATCTTGAGTTCAACCGCTTTCCGCACGTACGGCGCGTACCACGCAGATACCGAAACGTCGGGAGGAAGCGGTGCGTCCGAGGAAAAATTAGGCGTCACAGAAACCATCACGAGCTTCAGCGCCTCTTCGCGCAGAATAGTGCGTTCAGGCCCGAACGTCCCGTCGCGGTACCCCTCGACCCATCCCAATTTTTTGATGCCGCAGACGTACGGGCTGTACCACTGGTCGCGGACGTCCGGGAAGCAGTTCTTCTCCTTTGAAACGGCACTCGGAATCATGCCGGCAATGAGCATTTTCACGAACTCGGCGCGATTTAACGTCCGCTGCGGGCGGAACGTGCCGTCAGGGTAGCCGCCGATGACCCCGCGTTCGGCAAGACTCATGATAGCCGTGTACCCGTATTCGCCTTGTTTGACGTCCGTGAAGGTGCGCGGGCCGGAGGACTGCGCAGATGACGAAGCAGCTGCGGCAGAGGACTGGCTGAAGGGGCCGGTGTTGCCAAGAACCGCGTAGCGGATATCGAACTCCCCCTGGCGCTCGGGCACATCGCACTCGTAGGCCTTCTCGGAGGCGTTGTATGTGCAGGTGCGAGCGCTTGAAAAATTCGGATAAGAGCCTATTTGATCGCATCTGTAGCCTTCTCCGATGACGGCATCAAAAGACATCACGTAGAAGGGATAGCACTGGATGCGCGCGAGGTCCGCGGCTCTCCTGCGCATTGCCTCGGTCTGCATCGATGCCGGAAAATCCGTGAACAGCTTGTGGGGCGGGTAATCGAACGGCCGTGCAAAGCGGGTGCTGATTTCGACGACCCCACCGAACGACTTCCCGTCCGACGACTTGCACTGCTTTGGAACGGAGTTGAGATACCCAAGGCAATAAAACGTCTCGCAGTTGTAGCCCGCCTCTACAACCTTGCCGTCACGCATGATGTAGAGCGGGTGGCAGTTGATGGTCGCGTACTTTTGCACTTCGGACTGTTGTTCGGGCGTGATGGACGCAATTTCTTCAAAGTAGCTGACGCTCGCCGTTGCTCCGTAGCCGAGGGTTGCAAGAATCGCCGAGTCGAACCCATGGAGGGAGAATGACTTCCGGTAAAACGGGCCTTCGGCGTGCGCAGTGGCGGGCACGGCTGCAGCGGCCATCAAAACAATAACGAGAGTGGAAAGAATTGTCCTGTGCATAGCGAGGCACTGTAAACCTCCTTCAAAAGTATTGTCAAAACATTGTGCGGGCATTGAGAACGTACAGCGTACTTGACTAGGAAGGCCGTGAACTCGTACAGTGCCGCGCTTCCGCGGACGCGGAATTTCTCCCCCCTTTTCCCATGAAGATCGTTCACTGGATGAAGACCCACAAATGGGCAATGGTCATCGCCCTCACCGGCGTTTTTCTCTTCTACTGGTTCCAGATTCGCCCTGTACGGGTGTACCGGAGCTGCGTGATTCAGTCCTCGGCAGACGCTCGCAAGCTTCTCATGTCAAAGGCAGAACTGAGCAAAAACACGAAGGATGGAGCCGCCTACCAGCAACTACTGGAAAGAAACATGTATCTGCACTCGGACTATAAATCGTTCCTGCAGAAGTGCCTGCTCTACTACGGTCTCGCGCTTCCTCTGGACGTTCAGGCTCCCGCGGACGCAGCAAAGGAAGGCCAGCCGGAGAAGGCGACAAAATAAGAACCCTGAGCCTCCAAAAAAAAGGAAGGGGCTCGGCCCCTTCCTTTTTTGTATACCGGACGATTCCGGAATTAGTTCGACTGGATGATCGCCGTGTTGTTCGACGAGCCCGCGTTGACATCGAGGTTCGACGTCGTGGTCGCGGTGTTGGTGGAGTCCGCAGTCTGCGAACCGCCGCCCGTGGAGATCTGTCCGATCGTCGAGTTGTTCGTCGAGTCGGCGTTCTGAGTGACACCAAGGTTCGTCAGAGCGGCTGCGGTGTTCACAGCGTTCTGATTGCCTCCGCCGATGTTGAACTGGCCGAGGAGGGTGTTGTTCTCAGACGTGCCGGTGACGGTCTGCGATGCATCCGTGTCGGCCGTGTTTTCCTGGGTCGCGCTCTGCGAGCCCATGCCGCCGCCGAGGCTGGTCTGGAGCGTCGTGGCATCGTTCTGCGACGAAGCGTCCTGATCGGCGTCGATCACGGTGGCTGCACCAGCCGCGTTCAACGCGTCCTGGTTACCGCCGTTTGCAGCATCCTGGACGATTCCCGTGTTGTTGGCGGAATCACCCGAGACGTTCTGCTCGGCCGTGGTGTCTGCGGTGTTCATGGAACCCGTGTACTGAGCGCAAGCGCCGCCCGTGACGGTGCAGGTGAGGATGGTGACCTCGTCGTTACCGGAGGTAGCCTCCTGATCCGCGCCAACGGTGGTGCCGGCAACAGTGCCGTTCTCGGCGTTCTGGTTGCCTGCCGTACCGCCCGTCTGTTCCTGGGCGATGCCGGTGTTGTTCTCGGAGTTGGCATCAACATTCTGGCCAGCCGTCGTCGTGGACGTCGGAGCCGTGTCGATGTACTGGGCGCAGGCGCCGTTCGTCACGTTGCAGTTCATCACTGCGAGGACGTTGTTCTCGGAACCGGCCGTCTGGTTGGCATCGAGATCGGTGCCCGCGGCGGTGCCGTTCGTGGCGTTCTGGTTGCCCGTGGTGCCTTCCTGGGCGATGCCCGTCGTGTTCGACGCGTCGGCATCAGCATCCTGGCTGGCGTTGGTGGTAGCCGTCGGAGCGATGTTTGCAGCCTGTGCAAGCGCGCCGTTGTTGGCAACGCCCGTCTGGACGACGACGACGTTGTTCACAGCGTCAGCGTCCTGGTTGGCAGCAACGCCCGTGTCGGCGACCGTGCCGTTATCAACATTCTGGTTCGCCGGACCCGTGGGATCCTGCGTGATCAGGTTCGTGTTGCTGGAGTCAGCATCGACGTCCTGGTCGGCGTTGACCGTGGCGGTCGGCGTGACCTGGACGAACTGAGCACCTGCACCCGTGTTGATGACTTCCGTCTGCGTGACAAGCACGTTGTTCACAGCGTCGGCATCCTGGTTCGCATCCACACCGGTGGCAGCGAGGGAGCCGTTATCCACGTCCTGGTTGGCCTGCGAGGCACCGCTCGCGTCCTGGCCGATCACGTTCGTGTTGCTGGAGCCCGCATCGACGTCCTGGCCGGCGTTGACCGTGGCCGTGGGAGCGATGACAGCGGACTGGGCGGCAGCGCCCGTGTTCAGGACGGCTGTCTGGCCAAGCGCGACGTTGTTCACAGCGTCAGCATCCTGGTTTGCGGCAACGCCCGTCACTGCGGCCGTGCCGTTGTCGACGTCCTGGTTGCTCTGACCCGTGCCTCCAGCCGTCTGGCCGATGAGGTTGAGGTTATCAGAGCCGGCAACGATGCCCTGACCAGCGTTCACAGTGGCGGTCGGGGTGATGGAGCCGTTCTGGCTAAGAGCGCCAGTCGTGGCGACGCCCGTCTGGGCAGCCGTCACGTTGTTCACTGCATCGACGTCCTGAGCAGCCTCCACGCCCGTGGCGGCAGCAGCAAGGTTGTCGACATCCTGGTTCGTCTGGCCGCCTGCACCTCCCACATCGGTCTGGCCGATGAGGTTGATGTTGCCGGCGCCCGTGACGATGCCCTGGACTGCATTGGCGTCCGCATCGGCATCAACCACGAGGTTCTGCGAGCCCTGGCCCGCTGCGTGGATCTGAGCAACGTTGATGTTGTTCTCGGAATCGACGTCCTGTTCCGCAAGAACGGCATCAGCCGCAATGGAACCGTTGTCGATGTCCTGGTTGCCCTGGTGACCGGCACCGCCGACGGCGGTCTGGTCGAGCACGTTCAGGTTACCCGCACCCGAAACGATGAACTGGGTTGCATCGGAGTCAGCGTTGGCGAGGATCGGAGCGGACTGGTTGCCCTGTCCGCCGGCGCTCACCTGCGCGACGTCGATGTCGTTGCCCGTATCAACGATCTGGCCCGCGAGGACCGTGTTGATAGCGGCCGTACCGTTGTCCATGTCCTGGTTGGTCTGGTTGCCAGCGCCAACCGAGGTCTGGGTGAGATCGTTTCCATTTACAGCACCAGCGATGATGAACTGGGTTGCATCGGAGTCAGCGTTGGCGAGGATCGGAGCGGACTGGTTGCCCTGTCCGCCGGCGCTCACCTGCGCGACGTCGATGTCGTTGCCCGTCACGAGGGCCTGGCCTGCACCGACGATGGATGTGGCAAGGCTGCCGTTCTCCATGTCCTGGTTGGCCTGGGAGCCTGCGGCACCACCGACTGCAGTCTGCGTGAGATCGTTGCCGTTTGCTGCGATGCCCGTGACAAACTGCGTTGCATCGGCATCAGCACCGGCGATGACCGGAGCCGACTGGTTGCCCTGACCGGCACCGCCGATCTGGGAAATGCCAACGCTGTTGCCCGTCAGAAGGGCCTGACCGGCAAGGACGCCAGTGATGGCGGCCGTACCGTTGTCCATGTCCTGGTTGAACTGGGCGCCGGGAACTCCGACGGCCGTCTGCGCCAAGAGATTGGTGTTGTCAGCCATGCCGACTGCTACCTGGGTAGCGTCAGCGAAAGCGCCAACGATGACGGGAGCGGACTGGTTGCCCTGACCGCCACCCTGCACCTGGGCGATACCAACCTGGTTGCCCGTGAGGATTTCCTGAGCAGCACCAACGCCGGCGCCCGCAAAGGAGCCGTTGTCGAGCTGCTGGTTGAATGCGGAGCCACCGATTGCGGTCTGGAGACCGACATTCAGGTTACCGGCATCAGCCGCGACGAGCTGATCAGCTTCCGTACCCGCAAGAGCGATGACGGGAGCATCCTGGTTCGTCTGGACGCCTCCGCCGATCTGAAGAATGCCAACGACGTTGCCGGTGGCGATCTCCTGCGTTGCACCCGCAAGCACGCCTGCGAGCGACCCGTTGTTCAGAGCCTGGTTGAAGGGGCCCGAACCGACAGCGGTCTGAGCGAGGACGTTCACGTTATCAGAGGTACCGACAACCGTCTGATCCGCATCCGTGAGCGCGGCCATCGTGACGGCGGCGTTCTGGTTGCAGTTGCTGCCGCAAACCTGGAGCAGCGTGAGGACGTTGAAGGTGTTGATCATCTGACCCGTGAAAATGTTCGTCACGGCAGCTGCGCCGTTGACGAGAGCCTGGTTGGCGCTGCCACCGACGACCGTCTGGAGGATGGTCGTGAGGTTGTTGGCGTCAGCCACCTGCGTGTCATCGACGAGGGAGCCCGCAACCATGGTCGGAACGACCATCTGGTTGACGTTGGAGGCGCCCGTCGCCTGGACAGCAGCGAGCGTGTTGCTCGTATCGACATCGATAGCCGTAGCGACATCGGCGTCAGCAAGAACGCCGTTGTCCACCATCTGGTTGTTGGCGGGGCCACCGATGGCGGTTTGAACGATGCCCGTGAGGTTCGTGGCATCGACGTTGATTCCAAGACCGAGGACCGTGCCTGCGATCATGGAGCCGGTGATGTCCTGGTTGATGGGACCGGGACCTGCGGTGAGCTGAGCAACAGCGTTGTTGTTCGTTGCATCAGCGTTCACAACGCCAGCGAGGTCGGCATCAGCAACGGATGCGTTGCCGGCAGCCTGGGAGCCGCCACCGATCTGCGTCTGGAGAAGGCCAGTCGTGTTTGTACTTGTGTTGCCGGCCAGAGCGCCGACCACAGTGTTCGACAGGTTATTAAGCAGCGTGCTTACGTTAACCGCCGCTTGAGCACCGCTCGTCCAGACGACCATCGCTGTAACGACAGATGTGGAGATTGCGGCTTTGCTCGGCGACGACATGCGTCGCAAGCGTGCGGAAAGATTACTGGTAAAACGGTCCAGCATAAATAGGGGAGGGGGAAAGGGGATAAACTGCTTATAGAGACGTCCGATTCGACCAAAATATTTCAAATCAGCATTGTCACAGCGTGCGGAAAATTTCTATTCGTATTTAGTACAGCTTTGTTGACTTCATCTTTTTCAGAAGACGGTGAAGGTACACCGCTACCGTGCGCGGAGAAATTCCCATCTCGCTCGCAATTTCTGCATGCTGCATTCCACGCAAAAATCTCATGCTCAAAATACGGAATTCCTTCTCGCGATACTTGCGCACCTGTGCCAGGACCCGCCACACGTCAATCTCGTTTTCCATTTGCGGAACCATGTCATCGTCTCCTGGGTCAAAGCCCATCTCATGGAGCGTCTCAAGCGACAGCTCTTCGCGCCTCTTTCGTCTGCGGACCTCGTCGACTATGAGGTTGTCGGCGACGCGGTACAGAAACGTCTTGATGTTCTCGATATCGTGGCCGCTCTGCAAATACTCCCACGTTTTCATAAATGCTTCCTGCATGACTTCCTGCGCCACATCTTTGTTGCGCAGCTGCATGTTGCAGTGGCGGAAGATGGCCTTGGCATGCATCTGATATGCCTGCGTGAACTGGGCGGATGCGCCGGCAGCGGTGTTCTTCGACGACATACAAAAAGGGGCGCATGCTACCAACGGCACAACTGAACGCCTAATTCATCAGGTGTTTCTGAGTGCAAACGTGCAAAAACGGAAATTTTTTGTGCATCGTTTGGTGCTGCCTCATAACGACTTCTTGATGTGCTGCGATGTATTTCATCATGAGCACAACTTGTATTCTCTCGGAAAAAATATTCTGAATCCAGAAAATCTTTACGTGAAAGAGCAAGCAGCTGCCGGTGTCGGCTGTGGAACTTGCTGTCATGATGGATGCATGAAGATGCTGCACCTGCCTCGTCCGCTCAGTCAGTCGGCCGCATGTGCGATGCTTGTGTTGATTCTCTGGTGCGCATACGGCTACGCCCGGCAATTCAGCGGCCCAAATCAAAACTCGCGTCTGTCGATGTTGCATGCGATGGTGACGGAGCACCGCATGGCGATCGACACGTACGAGCGCTCCACGGTGGATAAGGCATTTTTTAGAGGCCACTACTATAGCGATAAGGCGCCTGGCACGGCACTCCTTGCGCTTCCTGCCTACGTGGCCGGCTGGATACTTCTCCTAGCTGCTCATTTCTGTGGACTTGAGCTCCCAAACGTCTGGGATGCATCCGCCTGGTTTGCGACGACCGGGAGCGTCGGGGCCCTCAGTGCCGTGGCCGGGGGGCTGTTCTTCCTTCTGCTCTGTGATTACGTGCGCAGGAGAGATGCGTTCCTCTCCACGATCGCGGTCTTTGTGGGATCGGGAATGTTTACCTACGCGACAATGCTCTTTTCGCACGCAGAGTCTGCGAGCCTGATGGTGATTGCGCTCTGGCTGGTTCTGAAAAAACGAACGAACCGGGCAAGCTTCTTCGCGGGACTCTGCGCCGGTCTGTCCGTCGCCTGCGAATACCCGACGGTGCTCATAGCAGTAGCACTGCTTCCCCTCGTCGCGAGAGAGGGCAGGCGGGCAGTGCTCGCCTACATGGCAGGGGCGTGCGTGCCGCTCGGTCTTTTCCTGCTGCTTCACACGTGGGTGTTCGGTACGCCCTTTTTTGTAGGATATGCGTACACGGTATGGCCAGCGCCTGCAGACCTTCCAGCGTCCGTGCTCGGATTTTCGCATCCGTCCTTGTCGCGCATGGTGTTTCTGCTGCTTAGCCCCATGCGGGGACTGTTCTTTTGGTCGCCGTTTCTGCTGCTTGCTGCAGCAGGGGTCACCACTCTGTATCGGCGCGACAGGATTCTGACGATCACAATTCTCGCAGTCACGACTGTCTATATTTCAGTGATCGGGTCGCACGTCGAGCCGAGCGGGGGATCGGCCCTGGGCCCCCGTCACCTGACGCCGCTCGTTCCGCTGCTCGGGATTCTGGCGGCCGTGGGCTTCAGCCGATACCGGCTCCTCGGCACTCCGTTGCTCGTGGGGTCGCTTGCACTGACAGGCGTGGGCACGATCATCAGTGCGATGCCGCCGCAGGGCAGCACCAATCCGCTCGTCGAATACTACCTCCCCGTGCTGTTGCAAGGGCGCATTGCTCCGAACCTCGGAGTGACTGCAGGACTTGGGCCGTATGCAAGCATACTGCTCCCGTCCGTTCTGCTTGCGATCTGCGCCGGCTGGATGTGGCTGAACCTGAAATCGTGGTACCCCGGGCAGGAATCGAACCTGCGACCTAGAGCTTAGAAGGCTCCCGCTCTATCCACTGAGCTACCGGGGCGCGACGTCACTATAGTATCACTCACCGGCCTGGATATAGGAAGTGGCAACGCGCCGAAACAAGGAGGTCGGATTACCTCAGCAGCTGAAACACGATATTTTCGCAGTCTCGCTGTGCGGCCATGATCGATCCGATCAGCTTGTCGGGTTCGACGGTGTACAGGCCCGGGCGCTTCGAGGGGTCGGCGATCAGAAAATGACCGGAATCGTCGTGACCGTACACCACCACGAAGTGCGTGCCGATGCCGCCATGGTGATCATCAAGCACCGGCCTGCCATCGTCGCCGACGCGCTGCTTTCCAAGACCGTAGAATGCCCCCATGCAGACTGTCGCCTGCAGTGGGCCCCGCTCCAGCAGTGCATAGAGCAGCGAAGACGTCACGTACGGTGCGATACGCAACGTGCCACCGGCCCTGAGGAGATCGATGTATGCCTGCACGAATATGCTCGAAATGTTTTTGCCGAGCGTCGGGATCACGCGCGAACCGCGCACCGCTTCTAGCTTCGCAAGGATCTCCGCACCCGGGAGGACCGACCATGAGTGGTCGATCACGCGCGGATCAAACGTGTGCACCTCGGCCTTGAAGCCGAACGGGATGCACCATGCGGCCAGGTCGGCCGCCATGGTTCCCCATGGGTGCCCCTGGTCATCGACATAGACATTCTTCGCATCGAGGATCTCGGCTGGCGCGCGGTCAATTCCATAATGCGACAGGAGCATGGAAAGGCACGCCTGGCCGCAACTGGTATTGGTATGCTGGTACACGTGCCGCACCTGGTGGATGGTCGCTCGCATCGGAATATGCGCAGCAATCATGCTGGCCCGGGATATTTTTGACAAGAATGGCTTTTCATACAAAAAGCAGTACACTGTGCCCGATGGAGAACGCATCGCAAACACCTTCGACCCCCGTCAGCGCCGACGATGTTCGCGACAATAAAGACATTGCTGCCTTCAGCTACCTTTGGGTGATGTCGGTGATCATCTTCATCCTGCGCGGGAAGTCCCCCTTCGTGCGGTTCCACAGCAAGCAGGCGATGCTTCTCTTTCTGCTGTCCATTCCCGTGTGGTTCATACCGCTGGGCATCGGCCGGCTCCTGGAACTGGTGATTCTCGGCTGCATGGTGCTTGGTTTCATGAACGCTGCGCAGGGAGAGTGGAAAGATATCCCGCTCATTGGCCCCCTCTCGCGTCGCGAAATGACCGTGCGCGAGGCATGGAGGATCATTGTCGCGACTGCGGCATCACTGGGCCGCTCAGTCGCCGACATGGCAAAGTCCCGTAATAAGCCCAATGGCTCTGCACACACCAGCCAGCGGCCGCAGAATCATGCAACTCAGGATTCCACTCCTCCCGCTCCCACCGTTACCCCCTGACCTCATGGCGTACAAGCGCATCATGCTCAAGCTCTCTGGAGAAGTGCTCGCTGGGAGCGATGACTACGGTCTGAACAAGCAGGCGCTGGACGATATCGCGGATCAAATCGCTCAGGTTGCGAAATCAATGCAGGTGGTTGTCGTCGTGGGCGGCGGGAATATCTGGCGCTTCCGCGATACGAAGGACAGCAAGATTGAGCGAAGCGTTAGCGATGCCATGGGAATGCTTGCAACGATTATGAACAGCGTGGCACTGCAGTCGGCGCTGGAGGAGAGGGGGGCACACACCCGCGTACTCTCCGCCATCGACATCCCGCAGCTTGCCGAAGCATTCATCAGGCGACGCGCCATGCGCCATTTTGAAAAGGGCCGCGTGGTGATCTGCGCGGGTGGAACCGGCAACCCGTACTTCACAACGGACTCCGCCGCCGCACTGAGGGCGCTTGAGCTGTCGTGCGATGTACTCTTGAAGGCAACGAATGTGGACGGCATTTACGACAAGGACCCGAACAAATACAAGGACGCCAAAAAGTTCGATGCGCTCACCTACAAGCAAGCGATCGAGGAGAACCTGCAGGTCATGGATCAGGCGGCATTCAGTCTATGCCAGGAACAGAAGCTGCCCATCGTTGTCTTCAACTTGCAGAAGAAGGGGAACCTCCTCAAGGCCGCGAAAGGGGAGAAGATCGGGACGGTCGTAACGAAATAGGGTCAGAGCTAGGGCTAGGAGCCGTAGCAATGCCGGTTTTACATTTGATATGCAGTCCTAATCCTAACCCTAACCCTTCCGTGCTACGCTATACTCCGTCAATCTTCGTTCCCTCTTTCCTACCACCCCTATGCCCACCGACCCCCGTCTCGCCGCATTCCAGGCTGAAGCCGACAAAGTAATCGCACATCTGAAAGGCGAGTTTGCAAAACTTCAGACAGGCCGCGCGAATCCCGCACTGGTAGAACACATTGATGTTGAAGCGTACGGCCAGAGGCAGCAGCTCCGCGCACTCGCCGGAGTCACGGTCCAGGATGCGCGCACCATTGCAGTGCAGCCATGGGACCGGTCGATCCTCCAGAACATCGAAAAGGCGATTCAGATGGCGAACACCGGCGGCGGCATCGTGAACGACGGGATCCTCATCCGCATTTCGCTGCCCGTGATGAACCAGGAAGGACGCGAACGCATGGCGAAAGTCGTACAGAAACTGGGCGAGGAGGCGCGCGTGGCGCTCCGCAAGCACCGCCAGGATTGGCATGCGAAGATCAAGGAAGAGAAAGACGAAGATGTCCGCGATACCCTTCAGCAACAACTGCAAAAGGCCGTGGACGACGCAAATGCAAAAATTGCGGACGGCGTGAAGAAGAAGGAGGAAGAGCTGATGAAACTTTAATAGGGCTAGGGTCAGGATTAGGGCTAGGTAATCCATAGCTTCCTAGCCCGAGCCCTAGCCCTAACCCTTCTGCTACACTATTTGCATGCAACAGCCTCGGACAAAAATTGCCGTCGTCTCCTTCCCGGGCAACAATTGCGAGGTCGAGTCGGTGCGCGTCATCCGCGAGGCGGGGATGGATGCGCTGTATTTCCGCTGGAACGACGACCGGGCGAAGCTCAACGACGTGGACGGATACTTCATCCCCGGCGGCTTTTCGTACGAGGACCGCGGACGGAGCGGCATGGTTGCGGGGCGCGACCCGCTTATGGACTTCATCGGTCAGGAGGCTGAGGCCGGCAAAACGGTGATCGGCAACTGCAACGGTGCGCAGATCCTCGTGGAAAGCGGGCTGATTCCCCTGGGAAGCGGCCTCCGCATGAGCCTTGCGCGTAATGTAATCGAGAAGAACGGGCATCACTACGCGCCGGGGTTCCTGAGCGAATGGGTCTGGATCACGCCCACGGGCGGAAGGAACCGCTGCGCGACCTCCGATTGGGAAGGCGCCCTGCACATGCCGATCGCGCATGGCGAGGGGCGCTTTACGACTGCAGACAAGGATCTGTTCGCGGAGCTGAAGAACAACAACCAGATCGCGTTCTCCTACTGCGACGCAGCGGGGAATGTTTCGGACGATGTCCCCGTGACTCCCAACGGATCGATGTATGCGGCGGCCGGCATCTGCAACGCCGCCGGCAACGTCGTGGCGCTCATGCCGCACCCGGAGCGGACACCGAACGGCGCCCCGTACTTCGCCTCACTCAAACGCTGGATCGAACAAGGCAGGTCGCGTACCGGACGCGCGGAGCATGCGCCATCATCGGTCGCACTGACACAGGGAAAGGAGAAAATGACCGAAGTGTTCATTTCCGCCCTCATCACGAACAATGAGGAACGGACGGTGGAGCAAACTGCGCGGCGTATCGAGCCGTCACTCACGCTCAAGCAATGGAAATACTTCTCCGTACCTGAGCAGGACGTGCAGAGGATCCTGGGGGACCTCACCCTCTTCAACTCCAACAAGGAAGCCGCCTTCATCCGTCGGGGGTCTGCGCTGCACGAATGGAGCGCCGGTGCGAAGCTGGAGAAAAAGAAGGACGCGCCGCTTGGACAGGGCATGATGCTGTTCCGCAAAGACCTGCCCGATACCGCCGCCGAGCAATTCGGAACGGGATCCGAAACCGGCGTCGCATACGATGTGATGGGGGTCAGCAGCCAGGCGGTGACTGCAAACGGCCGCCTGCTTGAAGTCTTCTGCAACCCGCATTCAGGTACGCTCGAAATTCTTGCCGTTTGATTTACGTTTGAAAAAACAGGAGTAGCATTGGAGGTTCTATGGAACACACCCATTCACCTGAATCGAACGAGGGTCAGACAAAACGGGAGATCCAGCAGCGCCTGTCTGCACTTAACAGGGCAAAAACACCGGAGAAGCAGGTTAATGCGATCAGGGAGATAGCGCACTATCTCGCCTCGCAGCTCCTGGAACATCCGAAAGAGCCCGTACTCCGGTATTTTGACGAAGTATCCGCAACTCTGGGGTTCATGACGGACTACATGGAAGGTCAAATCCTGCGCGCGGCATTACGGGAAACGCTGGACATGATTCCGTCGTCCCTTCGTCGTACGGAGCTTCAGTCCAGCGGGTGATAGACTGTATCCGTGACGTCTTCAAAGACCCGCCTACGGCTTCTGGCGTTCAATGTCCGTTCCCTCTGGAATGTCGGATCGTTTTTCCGCACCTGCGACGCGCTTGCCGTCGAGAAGCTGTATTTAACCGGATACACGGGCCACCCGCCGCGCAAAGAAATCACCAAAACCGCCCTTGGGGCCGAAGCGACCGTGCCCTGGGAGCATGCGGCTGACCCACTCCCTGTTCTGCAACAACTGAAACAGGAGGGGTGGTCCATTGTGGCGCTCGAGATTCTTCCTGATGCCGTCCCCCTCACGAAGTTCACGCCGGATCAAAAAGTATGCATCATCGTCGGACATGAACTATCGGGCGTCCCAAAAGAAATCCTTGCACTCTGCGACCACGCGGTCTTCATTCCAATGCTCGGAACGAAGGAGTCGCTGAACGTCGCAGTCGCAGCCGGCATCGCTCTCCACCACCTGCGGTCTATGTAGCGCATGTCATGGAGTGCTGAGTCGGCCGGGGGCTGAACCATCACTTCGCAGCTTTCTTTCCGGCCTGCATCCAGCGTGCAACCCAGGCTCCCGCAACGGCGCCAACGACGGGTCCGAGAATATACATGGAACCGAAAGAACCGATTCCAAGCGCAACTGCAGGGTTTAAAATGCCGTTGCTGAAGATCGATGCCATGAAGACGCCCATGAAGAGCGACCCGCCGACGACAGCGCCAGCAGCTGCAGCCTGGACTTTATTGAGCGTAACGGACGTAACCGCAAAACACAGGAAGAAAGCACCAAGCGCCTCCGCTACACCGGAAATGATATCTGCCTCATGCGGCAAAAAAGCCATTTTTCCAGTGAGCCCCATGCCGACGAGAAGCGCAAGGCTTGCGCCTGCAAACTGCGCCAAAACATAGATGGAGGCGTCCTTCGGTGTGATTTTCTTGATGCTCAGGATCCCGATGGTGACGGCTGGGTTCAGGTGCGCACCACTCACTCCTCCCACGAGGTACACGAACAATCCCAGGGTCAGCGCCGCCATAACGGCACCGGGAACAGGCATAGGGAAGACGGTCGCAAGCCACACTACGAAGGTGAGTGCGAAGGCGCCGAGCATTTCGGCGAGATAGCGGTTGTACGGCATCGATGATGGGGGGAAACTCAGAGCAGGCTAGCGACGCACAGATAAATGATCCAGTGACGATTTTGGAATTGAAGGTCTAAGATTAAAGTGTAAGCGAAGCATGGAAGCCTAAAAAATAAAGATGTAAAATTTTGCATTGTGATTTTTGGTCGTCCCTTAAACTTTAAACGTAAATCTTAGAAAGCTACACAGTCTCAACTGGGTCTACATCCACAGCCACATTCTTCAGGTCAATCGAACCTAAGAGCGACTGCGGGTCGGCCCCGCGCAGAAGCACATGCCAGATTTTGCCGCCCCCGAAGAGCGTGGGCGCCACCGTCACTTTGATGTCGTTGCGGAGCTTCATCATTGCGGCGCTCGCCTGGACGTACGCTTTTTTTGCATGCCGCTCGGCGTCGTCCCCCCGCGCGATGAGACGCACGATGGTGGAGGCCGGCGGATACCCGCCGTAGATCCGCATCTTGAGTTCGTTCTCCATGTATTTTTCGGTCTCGTGCTTTGCCGCCGCCATGATTTCGGGCGCTTCGGGGCGGAACGTCTGAATGAGTACCTCGCCCGGCTTCGCGCGGCCGCTGCGGCCCGTCAGCTGCGTCAGCAGCTGGAAGATGCGCTCACCGGCGCGAAAGTGCGGAAGCGACAGGCCCACATCGGCCACCAGTACCGCTGCAAGCGTCACATTCGGCAGATCCAGCCCCTTCACCACGGACTGCGTCCCCAGGAGAATGTCTGCCTCGTTCTGGCGCATTTTCCGGAGGAGTGTGCGGATCTCCTCGGGGTGCTGAATGGTATCGCTGTCGGCCCGGATGATGCGGGCGGAGGGAAATATCTTCTGGAGCAACAGTTCTATCCGCTGAGTCCCGGCCCCGATACTGTGGAGCCGCGTGCTGTGGCAATGCGGGCACTCCGCGGGAACGTCGGCCATCATGCCTGTCGTATGATCCAGCAGGTACGGACGCCCCGAGTGGGTGTGATGCAGGGAATAGGGGAGCTGGGAATCGGGACAAATGACGCGGCGCCGGCACTGGAGGCAGAGAAGCGCGGTCGCGACGCCTCTCCGGTTCAGGAACAGCACCGATTGCTCCTTTTTCTCAAGCCTGCTTTTGATCGCTGCGATGAGCGTCTGGGTGAGCGGGTATGCATTGCCGAACTCCGCATCGGCCAGATCAATCAAGCGGACGTCCGGAAGCGGCTGCTCGCCATAACGCATCGGAAGGCGCGCAAGGTGATACCGGTCTGATTTTGCTCTGGCCCACGATTCCAGTGACGGCGTTGCCGAACCAAGGACGAGCTTTGCCTTCGCGAAACGACAATACGTCTCGGCCGTCTCGCGAGCGTGATACCGCGGAGCCTGCTCGTTTTTGTACGTCCATTCATGCTCTTCGTCCAGAATCACGAGTCCTGGATTGCGAAGCGGAGAGAAGAGCGCGCTGCGCGAACCGATCACGAGCGATACCTCGCCCCCGTGTATGCGCTGCCACTCGCTTCTGCGCTGGGCCGGCGTGAGGCGACTGTGGATCATCGCAATGGAGTCGCGGCGAAGGAGCTTCTCGAACCGCTCGATGAAGTTCTCGGTGAGAAGAATTTCGGGAAGCAGCAGGATGGCCTGCTTTCCCTGCAGTACGGTGCTCGCGATCATCCGGGCATAGATTTCGGTTTTGCCCGAACCGGTGATGCCAAAGAGAAGCGACGGTCGCTCGTCGCGAGTCATCGACTCGTACACCGCCTCCTGGGCAGGACTGAGCGTGGGGACCGCAAGCAACGGCACGTTCTTCATGTTCACGGGCGGAGCAGGCTCGGGGCGTCGTCGTTCCTCGCGGAGAACACCCTTCTTGAGCAGCGTCCGGAGTACTGCCGGACTGGCTCCGCTTTCGTTCACGAGATCCGAACGCGACATCCATTCCCTGCCAAGCAGGGCATCCACGACCGCCTGCTGCTTAGCGGTCGTCACGGGCACTGAGGCGTTCGCGAGCATGAACCCGGCGGCGTCCCTCGGCAGCGCGTTCGACCAGGGCACCGGCGGGAGCCAGACCCCAAGGGCCTGTCGGAGCGAACAACAGTAATACGACGACATCCAGCTCACCGTATTGAGCGCTGCGGGGGAGAGAAGGGGATCGCTTCCGAGAATCTCGGAAATCTGCTTCACGTCGTACTCCCGCTCCTGCGCCGCTTCCTGCCTTGCAAGGACGATTCCCTCCACAAGCGTATTGCGAAGCGGCACACGTACGGGCTGGCCGGCGGTCAATTCGGATCCATTCAGCTCATAGGTAAGACCGTTGCCGATACCCGAGGACTTCGATGATGTGACGACGGTATAGCGCATGAGGAAACCATCATGCGCCTCTGAATACGAGAAGAAAAGGTAAAAGGTGAACATGTGTACACCATCCTCCACCCCTACCTCCTCCTCAAAGAAGAAGGGGAAACTACTTATTGAAATACGTCGAGAGCTCCCCGTCCTCCTGTGGAGGAAGGAGCGGGGGATGGAGGTATACTCCACGTCCATGTCCACCCGTCACATCGCCACATCCACGCTCTGGCAGATCGCGAGCCAGGTGATCATGGCGGCGCTCAGCATCGTGGCCGCGAAGTTTGTGGCGATCGGGCTCAGCAAGGAGCTCGCCGGATTCTACAATTCCGCATTCGGCTACCTGCAGATCTTTGCGATCCTCGCGGATTTCGGCCTGTACGCGGTATCGGTACGGGAGGTGAGCAAAGCAAAGGAGAAGGAGAAAATTCTCGGAACGCTGCTGGTGCTGCGGTTCGGTATCACGCTGCTCTCGCTCGGGTCGGCGATCCTGTTCGCGTTCATCGTCCCTGCGTGGCAGGGGACGCCATTCCCGACGGGCATCGCGATCGCGGCGCTCGTTCCGTTCTTCACGCTGCTGGCAGGGGTCCTGCGCGCCGTGTTCCAGATCCACTACAAAATGCAGTTCGTCTTTATCGCCGAAGTGATGCAGCGCGCACTGAGCACAATCGGCATCGGTATATTCATCTGGATGGGCGTGCGCCTGAGCACCGACGCGCGCGTCTATGAGGCCTTTTTGTGGATCGGTGGCGCGGGGGCGGCGCTCCTCTTCCTGATTTCGTTTGTGTACGCCGAATTACTGATGAAGATCCGACCGCACTTCGATCCCGTGCTCCTCAAACGCATGCTGCTTCTCGCGGCGCCCTACGGCGGCGCGTATCTCTTCATCAGCCTGTACCGCCAGCTCGATGTCGCCTTCATCTCGCTCCTGCGCCCCGATTTCGCCCTGCAGAACGCACACTATGGCTTCGCGGGACGGGTGGAGGACATGGCCTTTCTCGTACCCACGTTCCTACTCAACTCGGTTCTTCCCATCCTCAGCAAACGACTGTCGGACAACGAGGATGTTCGCGATCTTCTGGGCAAAACGTTTTTCATCCTCATCGTGCTCGGGATGATCTTCCTGCTCTTCTCCTACTTCTGGTCGGTGCCCCTCACGCTGCTGTTTGCGACTCGGGACTACCTGACGACACCGGAGCTGGCGGGGACCGATCGAGCACTGGAGCTGATGAGCATTCCGATGTTCCTCAACGGCATCGTGCTCTTCTGCTTCTACGTCGCGCTGGCGAAGCACGCCTGGCGCAGCCTGCTCGTGACGCTCGCGGGCGGCGTGGTTCTGACCGTCCTGCTGAATGTCCTCTGGACGCCCGCGTACGGCTTCGTGGGCGCAGCGTGGGCGCTCATCGTTGTTCACGTTATCCTGGCCGCGGCGCTGGTCCCCCAAACGCTCAAAATCAGCGCGATCACGCTCAGGTGGAGTGCACTGGGGAAGTGCGCGGTCTTCTCGGCAATCCTGGGGCTCTTCCTCTCGGTCACTGCTCCCCTCATGACCACCGCAGGCACGATTCTCGGCGGTCTCGCTCTGGTAGCCGTCATGATCCCGTTCGCGGCCTTCGCGACGGGGCTGCACAGGGAGCTCCTGGGGCACCGATGATCAGAAAGCACTATCCAGTTTTTTACGGTATAATAACGTTCGGCGGGACGTAGCTCAGTTGGCTAGAGCGCCTGGTTTGGGACCAGGAGGCCGAAGGTTCGAGTCCTTTCGTCCCGACCATTTGTCTTCGCCTACGGCTACGTCGTGATGGTCTTTCGTCGTGTACCTGCCTGAAGCGAAAGGACGAGAAGTTTACCCTGAGCCCGTCGAAGGGAGTCCTTTCGTCCCGACCATTTGTCTTCGCCTACGGCTACGTCGTGATGGTCTTTCGTCGTGTACCTGCCTGAAGCGAAAGGACGAGAAGTTTACCCTGAGCCCGTCGAAGGGAGTCCTTTCGTCCCGACCATTCGTCGCTAGGCTCCTCATGGCAAGCCAAAGAGGTTCGAGCTTGCCCTGAGCGGAGCGCAGGGTCCTTTCGTCCCGACCAGATTTTCAGTACAATTCGCGTCCATGGCTAAGAAAAACATCCTCGGTGAGGACCTCGCGCGCATGCTCAAAGGCGGTGTGATCATGGACGTGGTCACCCCCGAGCAGGCCATACTGGCCGAGAAGGCGGGAGCCTGCGCAGTGATGGCATTGGAGCGTGTGCCAAGCGATATCCGGGCAAGCGGGGGAGTCGCACGCATGAGCGACCCCAAGCTGATCAAAGCGATCCAAAAGGCGGTCAGCATTCCCGTCATGGCAAAAGTACGTATCGGCCACACGGCAGAGGCGAGGATCCTCGAGGCGCTCAGCATCGACTTTATCGACGAATCGGAAGTGCTCACGCCCGCCGATCCGTTTGATCACGTCGACAAGAGCCAGTTCAAAATCCCATTCGTCTGCGGGGCCAAGAACCTGGGAGAGGCGTTACGGAGGGTCAATGAGGGCGCTGCGATGATCAGGACCAAGGGCGAGGCGGGCACGGGCAATGTCGTGGAGGCTGTTCGTCATCTGAAGTTGATCAAAGCCGAAATCGAGGAACTGAAACACATGGAAGGCAATACGCTTCAGGCCTGGTGCGAAGTCGAGCGGGTGCCGTTGGAGCTTGTGAAGAAGGTTAAAAAAGACCAGCGCCTTCCCGTCGTGACGTTTGTCGCGGGAGGCGTGGCCACCCCCGCCGATGCCGCGCTGCTCATGGGCCTGGGTGCCGAGGGCGTCTTCGTGGGCTCGGGCATCTTCAAGTCATCCAACCCCAAGAAGACTGCCGAGGCTATCGTGCTTGCCACCATCCACTACAAAGATGCCAAGAAGCTTGCGGAGATCTCCACGGGGCTGCCTCAGGCCATGCCGGGTTTGGAGATTTCCAGCCTAGAGACGCAGATGCAGGAAAGAGGCTGGTAAGCATGTCACCTTCAGCGGAGACGAAGGGCGACATGCGAACTCTCATGGTTCGTTTCCGCTCACCATGACATCTATACTTAGAATATGACGAAGAAGCAGACCGTCGGCATCCTCGCGATCCAGGGCGACTTCGCCGAACATGCTGCCATCCTCAAGCAACTCAAAGTCGCCTCGATGGAAGTAAGGACCTGCGAGGATCTCGAACAGGTCAATCGTTTGATTATCCCCGGAGGCGAGAGCACGGTCATCAGCAGGTTCTTAAAGCTATCCGGTCTCGATGCGGCCATTATCAAACGAGCGAAAAATGGGATGCCTGTCTTCGGCACATGCGCAGGCGCCATCATTGTTTCTTCAAAAGTCACGGGTAAAAACTCTCCGCAGCCCTTAGGGCTGATCTCAATTACCATCGATCGAAATGCCTATGGTTCGCAGGTCGATAGTTTCGAGACCGATGTAAAGATCATTGGCATACCTAAGCCAGTACCTGTCTCTTTCATTCGTGCTCCGAAAATAACAGCTTCCGGGAGCGAGGTATCAATATTGGCTTCAATCAGGGCTCAACCCGTATTGGCTGTTCAAGGAAAGATCATGGCTTCCACCTTCCACCCCGAAGTGAAAGGGGCAACGGAGATCCATAGGCTTTTTCTCAATCTCTAGGACAGAAGTCATCGCTAAGACGATGGTTTTTCTGTACTATACGCCGGAATGGAGATTAGAAACTTCTGCATCATCGCCCATATTGACCACGGGAAGTCGACCCTGAGTGACCGCATGATCGAAGTGACGGGAACACTGCAGAAACGCGAAATGAAAGAGCAAACGCTCGATATGATGGATTTGGAGCGCGAACGAGGCATCACGATCAAGTTACAGCCCGTTCGCATGCTCTATAAGGGTAAACAGCTGAACCTGATCGATACGCCGGGACATACGGACTTCCGCTACGAAGTGAGCCGGTCGCTGGCTGCATGCGAAGGTGCCATCCTCCTTGTGGACGCCTCCCAGGGCATCCAGGCCCAGACGCTCGCGGTCCTCTACATGGCCATGGAGCATGACTTGAAATTGATCCCGGTGCTGAACAAGATCGACCTGCCGGCCGCAGATCCGGAGCGTGTGAGCGAAGAAGTGATGAAGCTCCTTGGCTGTGCAAAGGAAGACATCCTGCTCATCTCCGCCAAGGAGGGGAGGGGAGTGGCCGAAGTGCTCGATGCAATCATCGAACGCGTGCCCGCCCCCAAAAAGCCGGACGCCGCAGGTATGACGCGCGCGCTCATCTTCGACGCGATCATGGACACCTACCGCGGCGGCGTTGCCTACATCCGTGTGATGGAGGGGCAGATCAGGAAAGGCGAGAAGATGCATCTGCTCGGCACCAAAATCCCGTTCGAGGTACTCGACGTGGGCCACTTCGCGCCGAAATACGTGTCGGACTCGGTATTGAGCGAAGGGGAAATAGGCTACGTCGTCACGGGATTGAAAGACGTCCATCATGTGCGGGTTGGAGACACTGTGGCCTCCAAAGAAAGTGCGGAACAATTGCCCGGATACGCCCAGGTGCAGCCAATGGTCTTTGCGGGCCTCTATCCGACGGAAGCAGACAACTACGCAGACCTGCGTGAGGCTCTGGAGAAGCTTTCACTCAACGATGCCGCCCTCCAGATGGAACCGGAACGCAACACTGCGCTCGGGAACGGCTTCCGCTGCGGCTTCCTTGGCCTGCTGCACTTGGACATCATCCAGGAACGCCTGGAGCGCGAATACGACTGCCAGCTGGTGGTGACAGCTCCAAGCGTGCTCTACGAAGTGAAAGTCCGTGCCCGCAATCCCGCCGAGGTCATCCGCTTCAGCCTTCTCAAAACAGACGAGCCTGACACTGCGCGCATCAGCAACCCCGCCGACTTTCCGGATCCCTCGTACATCGAGGAAGTCCGCGAACCATGGGTGAAGCTTGAAATCGTCTGCCGCGAGCAGGATGTGGGCCCCTCCATGGCACTTGTGCAGGAGCGTCGCGGCCTGCACCAGGGCCTGGAATACCTGGATGCCGACCGGGCACTCCTGACGTTCGACGTACCGCTTCAGGGCATTGTGCTCGACTTCTTCGACAAGCTGAAATCGGCAACGTCCGGCTATGCCTCCATGAGCTACGAGCCGCTCGGCTACCGCCCCGGCGACCTGGTAAAACTTGATATTCTCCTGCTGGGCGAACCGTCGGACGCGCTCAGTACCATCGTGCACCGCAGTGAGGCGCAGCATGTGGGCGGAGTCATCTGCAAGCAGCTGAAGGAGGTGTTGCCCAAGGCACAATTCCAGATTCCCATCCAGGCGGCCATCGGCGGCAAAGTAGTGGCTCGCGAGACAGTCGCGGCACTCCGCAAAGACGTCACCGGGTATCTCTACGGCGGCGACGTCACGCGCAAAAACAAACTGCTCGACAAGCAGAAGAAAGGCAAGAAGCGCATGAAGCAGATGGGGAAGGTGACGCTCAGCCAGGAGGCATTTCTCTCGGTACTCAAACGTTAGTCATTTTTCGGAACAAATTTCGCGAAAATGAGCTCAATATCTGCAGCAGTCTCCTTTTGCCAAGCATCGATATTTTCCCTGTGCTTCATTTTGGCATCCTTTTTTTGGAGTTTTGGAAAGTCCATGATGGCATCCAATGATATAGCCGATCGGAGTTTCTGAAGGACCTCGCTTCCTGCTGCCGGTGTGTCAGTAGGAATCACCCCTACATTGCTCAGGCGGATCCATCCCTCCACAAGTGCCCGAAAGTTGTCTGCAACCCGAACAATAGCGCTCAGTGTAGCCGGGTCGCTATCACGCACTCTGGAAAAGAATTTGTTGGCAAGCGGCGTCGCAGGCACGTCGGCCGGTCTCGATGCAGGGTTTTTTGGAGCCATAGTGCGTGAGTGTAGTACGATGCCTTTCCATGGACAACCGCTTCCCCCTGCATTCTGTCTTCGTCGCTGTCCCGCTGGAGCACAGAGCCAAATGGGCTTTTCAGGAATTGCAGCATCGACTGAGCTCATTCGACGACATCCTGCGGTTCCAGAACCCGGAGTCACCGCATTTGACGATACAATTCTGGAAGGAGTTGATGGAAATCGAGTACTACCAGGTCATACCCAAGTGCAAACAGATCGCCGATGCATCTACGCCGTTTATCCTCAAGGCAGAGGGAATATCGACCTTCGGATCACGAGGCGAAGACCGGGTCCTCTACCTCGGTGTCCCGTTCAGCGATGATCTCGCCCGCCTGAAGAAGCGATGTCCCTGGCCGTCCCTCGAGCCGTTTCAGCCGCACATCACGGTGGCGCGCATCAAGCATCCGCAGCGGTTCGCCGTACATAAAAAGAAGATTATGAAGCTGATCGGGGACGCCGCGTGCGACATCGCCGTAGACCGCATCCGGCTCTACGCGGAAATTAAGGGAGTAAAGCAGACGCCGCTGCAGGATTTTTGCTTCTCTTCAAACGCGACCCAGGGCGATATCGAATCGCCCCTGGTGTGAATTAATCATCGTCGTCATCGTCATCTTCACCCGGCTTCTGCAGAAGCTTCTTGTCGATAAGATCCAGAAACGGCTCGAAGACCGTCTGGAGGATGCTGATACTGAGTGTCTGGAGACTATCGAACGGAATCTCTTTGCCGCCGCCTGCCTTGGAACGGAAGAACTCCTGCAATACGAACGTGGTTAACTGCAGGACAGTTCCGTCGATATTGGTTTCGTCTACCATCAGCTTCACCAGGATTTTCTCGGGCTCCAGCGACATCACCATCTGCATGCGGGTGATCCATTCCACGAGCGTGCGGTTGGCATCGGACCCGCCCGGGACGATCTGCATTTCTTCATCGACCGTTTCCTTGGAAGTTTTCTGCCCCATCTCCTGCAGGTACTCCTGCACCACAGTCGCACTTTCATCATTGATGAGCGAGAGGACTGCGAGAATGAACACCGACGGGCAGTCGCGAGCGACAAGGCGCGAGATCAGAATGAAGAGATGCGCGTACTTGTCGTCGTTCAAAAACTGGATGATGGCGCGTGCCACGCGTGCATCCCTCTTCTTGCTCCGCTTTTCCTCGCGCTGGATCTGCGCCATGGCTGCACCGGCAGCCGCAAACCGTGCCTTCGCGGCCTCACTCAGCTGCTCGGGAGCTCCCGAACCGCCTTCGCTGGGCATGCCGACGTCGATGTTTCCTGTTTCGGACATGACGAAAGTATAAAGGCAGCACTAGCTCCGTTGCCAGAGACTTATTTGGCAGGAACCACGTTCACCACCGTGCAGCGCTCGCGGTTGCCGTCGAACTTCATGCGGCGCTTTTGTGCAAACGTAACGACGCCGTCGATGGACGCGTGGATGGTCCAGTCCTTCCCCACGTGCGTGTTCTTGCCGGGGAAGTACCAGTAGCCCTTCTGGCGGATGATGACCTCTCCCGAGTTCACGGCCTGACCGCCGAAGCGCTTTACTCCACGGCGCTTCGCGACGCTGTCGCGCCCGTTCATTGTTGACCCACCAGCTTTCTTATGTGCCATAGCCAAGGAATTCTACAGATTTCTTTCTTGCTTGCAAGTGGAAGATTTATGCTTCAAACTCGAAATCTCGACGCGGGGTGGAGCAGCCCGGTAGCTCGCGAGGCTCATAACCTCGAGGTCGGAGGTTCAAATCCTCCCCCCGCAACCATCAAAGAAGCGCCCGCAGCCGAAGGCGAGGAGCGATTTTTTGATGTCCTGAGCGAGTCCGCCGGAGGCGGGCGAGACGAAGGACTATTTGCAGCCTGCCTTCGGAATTGTTGTTGAATAGGAAAATCAGAGTCCTCTTTTGAGCTGCTCAATCCTGTCCCGCTCAAACAGATACAATTCCCAATGCAGGTACACGGGGATGTCGCGCAGGTGCTCCTGATAGACGGCTTCACGGTGCTCGTCGGAGGCAAGTGTGCTGCCGGAAGCGATGGCAGGGTCGCCGGAGGATTCTTGAATGATGATGATTTTCTCGCCGGGATTCAGACGGCCAAGGCTCTCCTTCGCGTACTTATCCTTGTACTGTGCCGACTGATAATAGTCTATCTGCTCCCGGCTGCGCTGGATCTGGTCTTCAATTTTCATGTTTTCCCGCCCGATGGCCTGGAGCGTTTCTTCGAAGAGAATGTTCCTGTAAAACGAGAGCGCAAGGCCGAACGCCATGAACCCCACGACGGTGAGACCGACGACGATCGTCAGCTGTTTGGAGACAGGTTCAAGGTTCTGGTAGGACACCAGACTAGGATAATGGAATATTGGAGTATTGGAATATTGGGGAGTCAGGAAAAGCGTCCAAAAACGCTGAGTCACGTTCCCAATATTCTAATATTCTATTACTCTACTACTCTATGAAAATCTTCTGCTCCGGGATCGGCGGCATCGGCCTCTCGGCATACGCGTCGCTGCAGAGGAACGCCGGGCACGATGTGAGCGGCAGCGACCGCTCGTGGAGCGCACTGCTCGATGATCTGCAGTCCCAGGGTATTGCCGTGAGTACCGACCAGAGCGGCAAGGCGATTCCGGAGGCCTGCGATCTGCTTGTGTATTCCGAGGCCATCCCAGCGGACGCGCCCGAACGAACGGAGGCGCAAAGACGGGGGATTATGCAGATGTCGTACCCGCAGGCGCTGGGGGAACTCTCTAAAAACCACACGGTGATCGCCGTGTGCGGCACGCATGGGAAATCCTCGACCACCGCAATGGCTGCACGGCTCCTCATGGACACCGGCAAGGATCCGACGGTTGTGGTCGGCACCAAGCTCCGGGAACTGGACGGCCGTAACTGGAGGCAGGGGAAGAGCGACCTGTTTCTGCTGGAAGCGTGTGAGTACCGGAAATCGTTCTCGTTCTATTCGCCCTCGATGATCCTGATGACCAATGTCGACGGCGACCACTTCGACTACTACGCGTCTGTTGAGGAGTACCGATCCTCATTCTCTGCATTCATCGCACGGCTCCCGGATGACGGTACCCTCATCACGCACTTGAAGGATCCCGACTGTAAAGCGATTGCCGACGCTTCTGGCAAAAAGACCGTCGATGCCGATGCGTTCGAATTGATCGAGCTGAAGACTCCCGGACTCCACATGCGTCAGAACGCTCAGCTCGTTCTGGCACTGGCAGATGTTCTTGCCATTCCCCGAAAGGAAGCGACCGCGGCGGTCTCCGGGTACGCAGGCAGCTGGCGACGGATGGAAGAGAAAGGCCGGTACAAGAATACGATCCCGGTAATCGACGACTACGCGCACCATCCCGCCGAAATCCGCGCGACGCTCGCCGCCCTGAAGGAAAGGTACGGGCCGAAGCGTCTCGTCTGCGTCTTCCAGCCCCACACGCACGATCGCACCCTCAAGCTGTACGATGATTTCCTCGGGGCATTCGCGGACGCGGGGCTCCTGATCGTCAGCGACGTGTACGAAGCGCGCAAAGACATCGAGACCGCGAAGGTCGACATGCCCGCATTCATCAAAGACATCGCTGCGGCCAGCAACGTGAACGCTGTCGCAGGAGGATCTCTGAAAACCGCCGAGGCGCTGATCGATTCAACCGTCATAGGGAATGACGTGATCGTGTGCCTGGGGGCGGGGGACATCACAAACCTTGCAGGCAAGCTTGCAGGCAAATAACAAGATCGAAGACTGAAGATCAAATTTTGACCTTCTACTTTTGACCTTCAAGTTTCTTCTTGTACTTCTCCTGAACGATGATGACGATTTTGGCCATTTCTGCGCGCGTCACGGGGTCCGTAGGATGAAAGAAGCCGTCAGGCGAGCCATCGGGGCCTGTGCTGCCCGCAACGATACCCGCCGCTGCCGCCGTTTCGATGGCGTGTGCGAATGGCGTGCGGCGCGTGACGTCGGTGAACAGCTCGCCCTTGGGCCAGGACAACGGCACATCGAGCGCCTGCAGCAGCGTCACCAATACCTCGCCGCGCGTCGCCGGCCGCAGGAGATCGGCTTGATCGTTCTGGAAAATCGACCACCCGAGCTCCTCCGCGGATGCGACATACGATGTGAACCATTTGCCGAGCGCGGTCCGGTTGCGTGGAGAAGCCCCGACCGCGTGCTCATCGATGCCAGCGAGCTGGTGGACGATCTTCGACAACTCGGCGACGGTGACGGAGTTTTGAGGACCGAACAGCCCGATCAACTTGCCGCGGTCATCGCGGTATCCGGTGAGAATGCCGCGGTCGGAGACCGTGGCAACGTACGGGCCGTACCAGGAATCGCCGGGAACATCGGTGTATGTGACCTGCTCGCCATCGACCATTGCCTGAACGTGCTCGCTCTTTGACTTGTCCTCGACGGGAACGAAAGATTCGCATTTGAGTGTAAACGAGAAATAGACGCCCTTGTCTTTCTCCAGCACGTCTGACTTTCCCGGCGGCAGTGGGCATCCCTCAGGCTTGTATTGGACGCTGTAGGACCCCACCGGCATGCGCTCGAAGCTCTGGGGCGTCAGGCCCCTTTTGCTCATGCCATCGGGCCCGGTGAGCAGGAAGGGTATGCCGGCCGGCAGGCTGTTGACTCCAACTTTTCCGAAGTTCTCGAGAGTGAAGGAAATCACAATGCGAATCCGGGTATCCTCCGCCGCATTGAACGACACCTGCGGATGACCGACGGACTGCATGAGCGCGTCGTTCTCGTACAATTCTATCGTCGTGCTCGTGCCCTCCGGAGGCACCACAAACAACGTGTACCTGCCTGGCTGTGAATCGGGCATTGCCAGCGTGATGTCGCTGCGCTCCGCCGTCACCTGATTGGGCATCGATATGGTCCAGACCCCCGCGGCCTCGATCTCGCTTTTCTGCTCGATGAGAATTGTCGGATTTGCCGCAACGGCCGGAGTGGCAAGAAGCAGGAAACCCGCAGACAGGATGGAAGCAGACAGTACGTGTTTCACAATGGAAGCATTCGGCATAGGGCTCCAGTGTCGCTGTCGTCACAGAGGAGAGCAATTGCGCGGTCGCCGCTACTATCGTCCAGCAAGCGCCTGCGCCGGACCGTCCTCATAATGCGTGCGGAGCGCCTCGAGTGTTTCCTGGACGAGCACATCTCCGTTTCCGCGCAGCGTGAACCTGCTGTCATCGGTGACCATACCGATGACCGCGGCGGTACACCGCAGCGCCGACGCCTTCTCCAGCACCGACGCGACCTCGTCTTGCGACACCTCCAGCACGAAACCCTGCGTCTGCGAAAAGAGCAGCACGTCGTAGGGAAGATCACTCGCAAAGGCCGCGACGTCCGCTGATACGCCGAGCCTCCCGCCCATCTTACGGCAGGGGAGGGTCATCTCGAGCAGGGCAAGTGCAAGGCCCCCGTCAGAAATATCATGGCACGCGAGCAAGGTGCCTTCGTCCGCCAGCTGTAACACAAGCCGGATGTTCGCTAGGACGGCCGCATAGTCGGGCACGGGCACATTGGCACCTATCAGCGCGTCGCGCCCCGCAGAAGAGACTTTCTCCAGCACTTCGTAGTACGCGGAGCCGCCGCATTCATTGTGCCGTGCGCCGAGGACGATCAGAGCCGACCCGGCTTTCTTGAGCTGCATGGTGACCGCCTTACGCGCATCGGGCAGGACCCCGATACAGCAGACGATTGCGCTGGGGGGAATGGCAGAGCCGTCGGGGACGCTGTTATAGAGACTGACGTTACCGGAGATCACAGGCACCGGTTCGCCATCCACCGGCAGAGCACGGCATGCGTCGGCGATGCCCTTGACCCCCTGCTCCAGCGCGCCGAGCTGGGCGGGAACTTCGGGATTGCCGTAATTGAGGCAGTCGGTAAGCGCCCGGGGCACCGCGCCCACGGCGACGACGTTGCAGATGGATTCCACCGCCGCGTTGGCGCCCTGCAAATATGCCGAAATCTTTCCGTACCGGGGATTGCCGTCTCCGGCAAACGCAACGCCCAGGTGTGCAATGGATGGATCGCTCCACCCCGGATGCGTGCCTCCCGGCAGGTAGCTGTCGAGATCCCGGAACGGCGTGATCACCGAGGCATCGGCTTCGCCTGCTTCGATGAGCGAGTTACCGATGACCGTCTTATCGAAGCCGTTGATAACGGCTTTCTTGGAACCGTGATTTGGATGGCGCAGCATCTGGATGAAGACGTCTTTGATTTTGGTGGTGAACCCGTTATGCATCTGCAGACGCTCGCCGCTTCTGCGGATCTGCGGCTCCGACCGGGGCATGTCTGGCTTAGCGGTGGGCCGCACGTACTGCAGGCCTTCGGTGATGTCTTTGGATTTCGCGTCGCAGACGACGACGCCGTTATGGGTCAGCCTGAAGCGCCCGCTACCGTTGACCCTGCCGATGACGCTCGCGCGGGCGCCCTCCGCGATCTCCGGCAGCTTCCAATCTTCGTTGTAATGCTTGAGGATTTGGGCCGTGAGCGACGGGTGGCACATCCAGCAGAAACGCTCCTGCGTCTCGGCACAGGCAATGACCTCGGACGGAAGGCCCTTGATCGACACATGCACCTTCCCCAAGTCGACGTCGGCGCCGTACCCGCGGCTTGCGACCTGCTCGACGCTGCTGCACACGACTCCACCTGCCCCAAGATCCTTAAAGCTCACCTTCGGAAGTGCGCCGTTTGCGATGATCCAATCGAAGAGCGCATAGGTCGAGACCAGCAAATGGCGCTCCAGAAACGGGTTCGGCTCCTGGACCGCCCCCGTGTTCTGCTCCTTTTTTTCCTCTTCCATGATCACGCTCGCGAACGCGGCACCTCCGAAACCGCTGCGGTCCGTAGGCTTGCCCACGAGGATGATGTCGTAGCCTTCCCGAGCCGCCTCCTCCGGCACAAAACTGTGGATGATTTCGTCCTCGCGAACCATGCCAATGGCAATCGCGTTCACGAGACAGTTGCTGTCGTACGCCGGATCAAACACCGTGTCCCCGCCCAGGTTCGGAACACCCAGCGGGTTCCCATAGCCTCCGATGCCCCGGATGACTTCCTTGGCAATGGCCCGGGACGCTGGCTTCTCCAGGTCCCCAAGACGAAGCAGATCCATGCAACCGATGACGCGCGCGCCCATGCAGGCAACATCACGCACCGTGCCGCCGACGCCGGTCGCTGCCCCCTCAAAGGGAACGACCTGCGAGGGGTGATTGTGCGATTCGTGCGAGACGACGATGCCCCAGCGTTTCCCCGCCGGACCGTCGGTGACCGCGACGATGCCGCTGTCCTCACCGGGTCCCAGAATCACGTTCCGTCCGCTGGTCGGGAACATCTTCAAAAACCTGCGCGACGACTTGTAGCTGCAATGCTCGCTTCCCTGGATTCCCCAGATGACGGCCTCGACCACAGTGGGTGCCCGTCCCAAGAACGACTCGATCTTGCGCGCTTCGTCCACCGTCAATCCGATCGAATACTTCCTGAGAGACGACGTCACTTCGTCGTCCGTCATGGTCGCAAAGGGGAGTGACGGGGCTTCCATGGAGGAACAATACCAAAACGCGTCGGTATCCGCTACCGTACGTTCATGCGTCTACCGCGCATCTTCAGCCAGGAACACATTATCGGCGGCACGGTCATTCTCGCTCTCACGCAGTTCGGCGCGTCCTTCATGGGGCTCATACGCGACTCAGTGTTCAACCGAGTACTCACCCCCGACATCACCGACGTGTACTTCGCCGCGTTCCGCCCGAGCGATTTCCTCTTCCAGACCTGCATCATGGCCGCGATGGGCACGGTGCTCGTGCCGGTGCTTGCGGGCTACAAGGCGCACGGGAAAAAAGAGGAGATTTCCAAGGTATTGAGTGGGAGCATGCTCCTCGGAGGGGTGGTGTTCGGGCTCATCGCGCTCGCGCTCGGGCTCGCGCTGCCCTACGTCGCACCACTGCTCGTGAGCTTCGAAGGCGACAAGCTGGCGCTCTACATCAACTTCGGGCGCATCGTGCTCCTCAGCAACTTCCTGCTCGTCTTCGGCAACACGCTCGGACAGTATCTCATTACGTCGCAGCGGTACTGGATCTACGGAATCACGCCGATCCTCTACACGCTCGGAACGGTGCTCGGTGCGCTGTTCCTGACGCCGTACGTGGGTGACTTCGGCCCCATCGTCGGGACCGTGGCCGGGTCTGCGCTCTATGTGCTGCTTCGCCTCATCACGGCGCTCCGGCTGGGATTCAAGCTCGTTTCGAGGCTCTGGCACCCCGATTTCCCGGGAATGGGCACGCTCATGCTGCCGCGCGTGCTCTCGCTGGGGGCCATGCAGCTGCAGCTGCTCTTCTTCGATAAGATCGCCTCGGGTCTCGCGGAGGGCTCGGTGTCCATCAACGTCTATGCGCGCAACTTCCAGTCGGTACTCGTGGGTGTCACCGGTATCGCACTGGCGCAGTCGGCGTATTCATTGCTCGGCCAGTCGGCAGCGTGGAAGAACGAGAAGCTCTTCAAGAAGTACATGACGTGGGGAATCGGCATGTTGCTCCTCATCACAATCCCGGGATCGGTGGCGCTCGTCCTGCTCTCGCCCATCGTCGCGAAAGCGATCGGCATCGAGGCGATCAAGACCTTCTCGGTGGCATTGCTGGTCTACTCCATCAGCATCCCGTTCGAAAGCATGAACCATCTGCTACTGCGCGCCTTTTACGCGACGAAACTGACGCTGATCCCGGCGCTCGCCTCGGTCGCAAACACGATCGTCGCCGTGGGGGTTGCCACGTGGTTTTCGTCAAAGATCGGGCTCTATGCCATCGGCCTCGGATTCACCGCCGGGCATATCGTGCAGCTGATTGCACTTGCTGTGATGCTGCCGCACGCGATCAGGCGGGTTCGCAGCTCCGGGTCTTAAGCTAACTTTAATCGGGGGCACGCTAACCTCAGGCCAATTCCACCTTTCCACGATGTCGATTCGCAAACTTCTTCTGCTGTTTTTGGCGGCAATGGTGGGCATACCACTGGCACTGTACGGATTGATGGCCATGATGCTTTTCATTCCCGTTTCGCGCTCTCTCGACAAAGAACCGGTCGTCCTCACCACGGATGGCAGGCAGGTGGAAGCCGGCGTAGCGGAGGTAAGCATCGCCATCAACACCGGCGGAGACCAGATGTCGGTCCGCAGGGTACAGGCGGGTCTTGTGCTCGTCGTGCGCTACGGCAATACGTACGCTCATCAGACGTTCGCGAGCTGCAATTCATCGGGCTACGGCGGAGATCCGTCGGATCCCTATTCCCTGGGCATCGAGTGCGACGGACGCACCTTTTTTCTGGTGCAAGAAAAAGAATCCATTCGCGTAACCGATGGCATCGGTGGAAACACGGTCGTGTCAATCCCGCTTCCTTCCGGCATCACGGAAGTGCGCACGCGAATCCACTGAGCGATCCGCTTATTTCTTCTTCACCTGCGTGAAGTCGAGTTCCACCGGCGTCTCGCGGTCGAAGATGAGCACAGCAACTGTGAGCTTGCCCTTGTTCACGTCGACGCCCTGGATGGCACCTTCGTAGTTCTTGAACGGACCGTCGATAATGACGACGAGGTCGCCCACCTGGAAATCGCTCTTGAACTTGGCCTCCTGTTCTCCGACCCTGCGCTCGATCACGCCGTACTCCTCGGGCGTGACGGGAACCGGGATATTCCCCGAGCCCACGAACCCCGTGACGTTGGGAGTGTTGCGTACCACGTACCAGCTATCGTCGGTCACCACCATGTCCACGAGCACGTACCCCGGGAAGAGCTTGCGCTCCTCTTCCACCGGCTCACCCTTCTTGAAGACAAGCTGCTTCTCCTTCGGCACTGTGACGCCGAAAATGTAATCCTGCATGCCAAGCGATTCGACGCGCTGCTCGAGCGCCTGCTTCACGCTGTCCTCGTAGCCCGAATAGGTGTGGAGCACGTACCAATTACGTCCTGCACGGGGGTCCTGTTTGCCCATAGGTGATTAGAGGGTAGTAGTGAGGAAGTACAGCCCGTTCGTAAGCGCGATATCGATAGCGCCGAATGCCAACGCATTGATGGCGGTAAAAATCAGCACGATGGCCGAGAGCCGCACTGCCTGCTGACGCGTGGGCCAGCGGACGAGCTCGAGCTCGCGGATGGATTCGTTGACGTAGCGGATGATAGCGTTCATAGGATTCCGGATGTCGTAAAAAAGCCCGGAGGGCTCGTGGATATAATACACGAACAGACGAGGGAATCAAGCGAAAGAGCAATGGGGAATAGGGCTAGGATTAGGGTTAGGTGCATGAAAAAGCAATCGCCCTAGCCCACTCACAGCCCTACAGTCCGTACTCCGGCGGTGCCAGCGCGTGGATCTTTGTAAGTGGCAGTGCGATAAACCAGACCCTGCCCTTGATATCGTCCTGCACCACAAACGGCGTCGAATCGCTGTCCTGCGCCTGGAAACTGCGCGAGTCCAGGCTGCCCTGGCGATTGTCTCCAAGGAGGAAGTACCGCCCCTCGGGCACCGTGTACGACACCGACGACTGGTCGCCCCCGTTGGGAGGATGGCGATACGTGTGGCCAAGGTTCTTGTCGTTAAGGTATCCCGTCTCATCCAGCTTGTGCGTTTCTACTTCTCCTGCTTTCCTCAAAAACACAAATCCGTCCCGGATCGTCACCTCATCACCCGGAAGACCGATGACGCGCTTGACGTAGTACTTGTCGTGATCGGTCGGCGGGCGAAACACGACGACATCACCGCGCTGGGGGCTGCCGGTGAAATACACGAGCTTGTTGATGATGATGTATTCCTTGTCCGCAAGCGTATCGACCATCGAGTTTCCCTCCACCTGAAAGGGCGACACGAGAAAGGTGCGAACACCCGCGACGATCGCCACGATGATCGCGATGTTCAGAAGGACATCGAACAGATGATACCAGAAGCCGTGTTTTTTCTCGGAATTCGGAAGCATCTCTTCGATTCTACTGAGGTCGCTGAAAGCTGTACAGAAGATTGAAGATCAAAGAACAACGATTGAAAACGGGGTTTTCTCAATCCTACTTCTTCAATCTTGTATACTCCGGAGCATGTTCGACTCCGCGCTCTTCGGCCAGCACCTGGAGGACGACGAAAAGGTGACGGTGGTGGTGCACAAGCATTGGTTGATCGGCGTGAAAGAGCTCGTCTTTCCGACCATCTCCGTCCTGCTGGGTCTCGGGTTCCTGTCCGTGGCACGCACGACCGTGGCATTCTATATCGTCGCATCGTGGGTGGGCATGTCGCTCGTCTGGTGGATGCGGAACTTCTTCGATTACTATCTGGACGCCTGGATCGTCACGAATGAAGGAATCATCGACCTCGAGTGGCACGGCTGGTTCCACCGTCAGGCATCGCGCATCCTGTATAGCGACATCCAGGGAGTGAGCTACGAGATCAAGGGCGTCATCGGAACGATCCTCCGGTACGGGGAGCTCAGCGTCGAAAAGATTTCCACGGGAGCGGCCGTCTCGCTGCCCAACGTACCCCGGCCGAGGTCGGTGGAAGCGGTGATCCTCAAGAACATGGAAGCCTACCTGCACACGAAAAACATGAAAGATTCCAAGCACGTGCAGGAGATCTTGGCGGGCATTGTCGCGGGACAGGTGCAAATGAAGGCAATGGAGAAGGGTGATGCGAGCGAAGAATTCGCGGTGGAGGAAGGGATAATCGTCAAAAAGAAGCCTGCGGCCCCGCAGAAGAAAAAAGCCGGGTTCAGCTCGGCGAAGATACGAAGCCGCGACTGACGTGCCAGATCCCGGATGGACAATGGACCATGCGGGATACGCGATGACGATCTTTCTCTTCTTGCAAAAGACCTTTACTCTTAGGCCGTGAAACCCCAGATCGTCATCGTCGGCCTCGGGAATCCGGGCGCCCAGTACGTGCGCACCCGGCACAATGCCGGCTTCCAGGCCATCGATGTTCTCACGGATGAGTACGGTGAAGGTGCATGGGAGGAAAAGCAGAAATTCCTGGCTCAGGTGCATGAGGCCCGCATCGTCACGGTTCCCGCACTGCTCGTGAAGCCCCTCACCTTCATGAACCGCTCGGGGGAGTGTATCCGGAAAATCGTCGATTTCTACAAGCTCGACCCCACGCATCAACTGCTCGTGCTCTCGGACGACATCGACATCGGGCTGGGCGATATCCGGTTCCGCGAACAGGGCGGCCCGGGGACGCACAACGGACTGCGGTCCATCGTGGAACAGATCGGCGAAGGGTTCCCGCGCATGCGCATCGGCGTTGGTCCGTCGCCGCGCGGCGATGAGCTCGCAACGTGGGTCCTGAGCATCCCGTCACCCGATGACGAAAAGAAATTGCAGGAGACGCTCAAGGCCATCCCCGAGAAAGTGAAGAATTACGTGTGGGAGCAAATACGGGAAGGGGAATAACCTGAAAAATAAAACAAGGCATCGCGAAGCCGGGCTCTGCCCGGCTGGAGCGATTCTTCGCAGGGAAGGGTGGGTCCGTGGGAGGGTCACCGCCAGGTGGCCCTTCCACGCCACATACCAAAACCCCGCCACGAGGGCGGGGTATTGGTGTTTCCCTGTCTTTTCTATCTATATCAGAGTGAGAAGAAGTACCGCTTCCCGATACCGCCGCCGGCGGCCATGCCCATGAGGGCAATGGAGAGCCAGACAATCGAAGGCATCGTGGACGAAGAGTTCGAAGAGAACGGACGGAGCAGTGCGGCTGCCGTATCGAGCGGCCCGGTGAACCCGGCACCCGTCGCGGGGAGGATCTGGATGATGCGGACCGTCGCCACCGCATTCGGGATGGCGCCGAGGTTGTCGGCCGTCACGCGGACGCTGTTCTGCACGGTGTCGCCCTGGCGGAGGTTTGCCTGGAGCACGCCGCTATACGTGAACGTGCGGGTCTCGTTGGCACCCAGCGCTCCCACCGTCCAGCGGATCATGTTCCCGCTGACGATGCCGTTACCAGCATCGTGAATGGTCATCTGCTGCGAGGGGAAGGTGTCTTCCACGGTCACGTTGGATGCCGCGAAGTTCGAGACGTTGCGGACCGTGACTGAGTAGTAAACGGTATCGCCGGCCTGGGCCTCCTGGCGATCGGCCTGCTTGCTTACGAAGAGGGAGAGATTCTCGGAAGGAGGCGGCAACGGCAGAGAGCAGTTGGCGCGGACATGGGTGGTTTCTTCGTCATCGTCACGGCCGTTCTGGGAGCGGACACGCAGGCGGATAGTGTCAGTAAAGGTACCCGGACGGACGCGTGCGCGGAGCGTCACGAACTCGGTGGAGTAGCGGTTGACGCGGATGTTGTCCCAGCGCACTTCGCCGCTTCCCAGGTTGCGCCCGCCGTCGCTGGCCGATTCGAAGGCCGTGCGCGAGTCGAGGTACGCGTAGAGGTCGGTGGTGGAACTGCCCGTGTCGTCGTTACGCACTGCAATCGTGTACGTGATGGTGTCGTCAGCGCAGACATCATCGGGCGTACCGGTCACGTCGATACGGACGACATCATCACGATCATCATCGCGGACAAGCGTCGTCTCGGAATCGGACGCATTGCCCGCGTATGCCGAGGTGTACAGGCTCTGGCCGTCGCGCGCATCGTCATCGACGCGAACGCTCACCGTAAACGTGCGGGTCTGGTTGCCGCTGAGGGTCAGGTTGTTCCACGTGACCGACTGCCCGCTGGAGTAGCCGCCGTCGGTGGCCGAGAGGAACCGTACGTCCCCCGGAAGGGTCTGGGTCATCGTGAGGTTGCTGACCGTGTTCGAGTTCAGGTTCGTGAGGCGGATGGTGTAGGTGAGGACCTCATCGGGCCGAACGGGATCCGGGCTGTCGGAGATGTCGATGGCAAGGCTCTGGCCCGTGCCCCCGCCCGTCTGGACGACGGTCGTATCGGTGGCCGACACGCCGTTGACCGACGCAGTGTTGGTGATGACGTTGCCGTTGCTGGCACCCGGCGAGATCTGCCCCTGCAGCGTGAGCGTGCGGGAGCTGTTGGCGCCGATAAAGAGGTTGTTCCACGTCACCGTGTTGCCGTTCAGGAATCCTCCGTCGCTGGCCGACGTGAAGGCGAAGAGCGAGGGCATCGGATCGGTGACCATCACGCTGGAGGCGTTGGTGGACGACAGGTTCTGCACGGTGATCGTGTACGTCACGTTCTCGCCCGGCTGGACGGTGCTGCGATTATCGGTCTTCTGGATGGCGAACTGGACGTTGGGACAGAGGATCGAGGTCGTGACCGTCGTGCTCTGGTTGTTCGACGTCGTGGACTCAGCCGACGTCGTGGTGGCCGCGGCGATATTCTGGACAGTCGTCTGCGTGCAGGAAGACACCTCCGGTACCGAGAAGACGAGGGTAAGCACACGGCTCTCGTTTGCGGCGAGCGTGCCGACGTTGCAGCTGACGCTGCCGCCCTGGAGCGAGCAGGTAGTGCTGCTGCCCGAACTCTGGAACGTGAGGCCTGCGGGCACGGGGTCGGTGACAAAGACGTTCAGCGCCTGCTGGCCGCCGATGTTGCGGACCGTGAGCGTGTAGGTGAGCGTGCCGCCGCGCGTGACGGTGGACGGGCCGGATTTCTCGAGCGTCAGGTCTGCAGTCTGGAGCACGGGGCAGGTGACCTGCGTTGTGACGACGCTGCTGACGTTATTGGCCGAGTTCGGGTCGACGGACGAGGAGCTCACCGTCGCCTGGTTTGTGATTGCACGGGGGGTGCAGGTCTGCTGGGACGTGACTGTGACACTGATGATGAATGTGCGGCTCTGGCCGCTGCCCAGGCTGGCGGTTGTGCAGAGCACGGATGTGCCGTTGCCGTTGAGGACGCACTCGGGCGAGCTCAAACCAGCATTGAAGGTGGTGCCCGCCGGAAGCACGTCACTCACGACGACGTTCTGCGCGGCTGCCGGGCCGGCGTTCGTGGCGACGAGCGTGTAGCTCGCAATCGCGCCGTTCTGGACGGTGGAAGGACCGGATTTCGTGATGGAGAGGTCGCTCCCCTGGGGGGCCGGGCAATCGATGGTCGTATTCACGATCTGGCTCTGGGCGAGGTTCGATTGGCTGCTCGTGACGAACGCACGGTTCTGAACCACGGCCTGTGCACACGGATCGGCTGCGGGAGCCTGGAAGTTGAGGGTAAGCGTACGGGTCTGGCCGGCAGCAAGCGTCCCGATGTTGCAGACGACGTCATTCTGAAGCACCGAGCATGACGGATCGGAACCGGTCGCCTGGTACGTGAGCCCGAACGGCACCGGGTCGGTGACCGTGACGTTCTGCGCGGACGTCTGGCTGGTATTGGTGACGATGAGGGTGTAGCTGAACGTGGATCCGCGCTGGACACTCTGCGGGCCCGCCTTCTGGATCGTGAGCACCGCGGGAGCGGGAGCCGGACAGTCGAGCCTTGTCACGACGACGGCACTCGCGTTATTGGACTGGGCCGGGTCTGCGGTCGAGGACGTGACTGTGGCCTGGTTCTGCACATTCTGCTGCGTGCAGTTCTGGATGAGCGGCGCATCGAAGACGATGGCGAAGGCCTGGCTCTGGTTGGCCGCGAGGCCCGCAACAGTGCACTGCACGGCCGTCTGCGCCTGGTTCAGCGCGCAGGAGGGGCTGCTCTGGCCGGCGTTGAAGGTGAGGCCGGCCGGGACGATATCGGTGACGATGACGTTCTGGGCCGTCGCGGGACCGGCATTAATGACGCTCACCGAGTACGCAACCGTGCTGCCGCGAAGAGCCGTGGAGGGACCGTTCTTGAAGACGAGGAGATCCGCACCCTGGGGCTGCGGGCACACGAGTTGCGTGTAGATCGTGGCACTGGCGTTGTTCGAGGAGTTCGGGTCCGTGACGGAGGAACTCACCGTGGCCTGGTTTTGCACCGTCGATTGTGTGCAGTTCTGGCCGACCTGCGGGAGAGTGAACGTGAGAGTGAACGTGCGTGATTCGCCCGCATTCAGGCTGAAGTTACTGCACAGGACAGCCGTGCCGTTGCCGTTGAGGGCGCAGGAGTTGGAGCTGAGGCCGGCGTTGAAGGTAAGGCCGGCGGGGATGACGTCGCTGACGACGACGTTCGTCGCGGTGCCGGGTCCGGCGTTGGTGGCCGTGACGGAGTAGCTGACCGTGCCGCCGGCAAGCGCCGTGGCGGGGCCGCTCTTCTGCACCGAGACGTCAGCCGTCTGCGGCTGCGGGCAGATGACCGTGGTGTTCACGCTGCCGTTGAAAACGTCGTTGCCGGGGACGGGGTCCTGCTGGTCGGCCTTGCAGATAGCCGCGGTGTTCGTGATGACCGTGCCGCACGCGGTCTGCTGGGGCACCGTGAAGGCGAGCGCGAAATCCTTGCGCGCGCCGGGTGCGAGCGTGGCGGTGGAGCAGATGATGAGGTCGGCGTTCTGGTAGCACGACGGGTCACTGAGCGCCGGATTAAAGATGACGCCGTTCGGGGCCGGGTCCTGGACGAGGACGTTGCTGGCTGCCGGGCCCGAGACGTGGATAGCCGAGACGGTGTAGACGATCACGCCGCCCTGGGTGACGGTCACGGGACCGGTTTTCTCGATACGGAGATCAACCTGGGGAGGGCACGAAAAGGAGGTCGAGCTCGTGTTGCTGGAGAAGACGACGTTGCCCGGATCGGTGATGAACTGCGCGATGTTCTGGAACGTGCCGCTGCAGGGGGCCGCCTGGCTCACGTTGAAGGTGAGGAGGAACGCCGCGACAGAGCCGGGATTGATGGTGACGGGGGAGCAGCTCACATCGCCGTTGGGATCCGTGACGCACTGGACGCCGGGGTGGGTGCTGCTGCCGCTCTGGCCGGGAACGAGGGTCAGGTGAGCCGTGAAATTGCCGACGGGATCGAGCAGTTCGCCCGTGACCGGCTGCGAGCCGTTGTTGCGGACGATGATCGAGTACTGCACCGTCTGCCCGGGACGAGCCTGCGTGGAGGCGCTCTTGGTGACCACGATGTCGGCCTGGTTCACCACGGGGCAGGTAACGGTGGTGAAGACCACCTGGCTCTGGACGGCAGACGACTGATTGCTGGTGGCCGTCGCCTGGTTCTGGACGGTCGTCTGCGAGCACGGCGAGACGGCAGGTGCCTGGAAATTCAGCGTGAACGACCGGCTCTGGTTGGGACTAAGCGTCCCTGCACTGCAACTGACGACGTTGCCCTGCACCGAGCACGAAGGATCGGATCCTGCGGACTGGAAGCTGAGACCAAAAGGCACGGGGTCGGTGACGACCACATTCTGCGCCGTGGCCTGGTTGCCGTTCGAGACCGTCAGCGTGTAGCTGAAGACATTGCCGCGGACGACGCTCGAGGGGCCGCTCTTATTGAGCGAGAGCACCGCCGAGACGGGCGGGGGGCAGGTGGCCGTTGTCGAGACCGTCGAGCTAGTGTTGTTCGCGGAGTTCGGGTCGGTGGACGACGAACTGACCGTCGCCTGGTTCTGGAGGGTCGACTGCTGGCAGTTCTGGACGTTCGGGACGTTGAAGGTGATGGTGAACCCGCGGCTCTGGCCGGACGTGAGGTTGAAGTTGTTACAGAGCACGGACGTGCCGTTGCCGTTGAGCACGCATTCAGGCGAGCTCTGGGCAGCGTTGAACGTAAGACCCGCCGGGATGACGTCGGCGATCACGACGTTCGTCGCGGTGCCGGGGCCGGCATTGATGGCGGTGACCGAGTAGCTGATGGTGCCGCCGCGGACGACGGTCTGGGGGCCGCTCTTCACCACGAGCAGGTCTGCGCCGGCGGGAGCCGGGCAGGTGAGGTTCGTGAAGACGGTGGCGCTCGTGTTGTTGTTCGAGTTCGGGTCGGTGGAGGACGTGCTGACCGTCGCCTGGTTCTGGAGGGTCGACTGCTGGCAGTTCTGGCCCGGGGCCATGGTCGTGAAGACGACCGTGAAGGAACGGCTCTCGCCGGAGACGAGGTTGAAGTTGTTACAGAGAACGGCCGTGCCATTGCCATTCAAGACGCAGTTGTTGGAGCTCTGCGCAGCGTTGAAGGCGAGACCTGCGGGGATGACGTCACTCACGACGACGTTCGTCGCCGTACCGGGTCCTGCATTGGAAGCGGAAAGGGTGTACGAAACGTTGCTGCCCTGCTGGACGGAGCCGGGACCGAACTTGGACACCGACACGTCGGCGCCCTGCGGCTGCGGACAGGTCACAGTGGTGCTGACCGTCGAGCTCGCGTTGTTGGCCGCGTTCGGGTCGGTGGTCGAGGAACTGACCGTCGCCTGGTTCTGGACCGTCGTCTGCTGGCAGGCGTTGCCCGGCTGCGGGAGGTTGAAGGTGATCGTGAACGAGCGCGATTCACCGGAGTTGAGACTGAAGTTGTTGCACAGAACCGAGGTGCCGTTGCCGTTCAGGGCGCAGTTATTGGAGCTCTGGGCCGCGTTGAACGTGAGACCTGCCGGGACGACGTCACTGATGACGACGTTCTGGGCGGTATTCGGGCCGGCGTTCGCGGCGGTGACCGAGTAGCTGATCACGTTGCCCGCGACGATCGTCTGCGGTCCGCTCTTTTGGATCGAGAGGTCGGCCGTCTGCGCGCAGGTCACGGTGGTGTTGATGGTGCCGTTGAAGACGTCGTTTCCGGGGACGGGGTCTTCCTGATCGGCGCTGCAGAGCGCTGCGGTGTTACTGATGACACTGCCGCAAGCGGCCTGCTGGGGAACCGTGAAGGCGATGGCAAAATCCTTGCGTGCACCGGGTGCAAGCGAGGGCGTGGAGCAAATGATGATATCGGCCTGCTGACTGCAGGATGGGTCGCTCTGCGCAGCGTTGAAAGCCACGCCGTTCGGGGCGGGGTCCTGCACGAGGACGTTGGTGGCCGTGGGGCCGGAGACGTGAACGGCGGAGACGGTGTAGACGATCACGCCTCCCTGGGCGACGGTCGCGGGACCGGTCTTCTCCACGCGCAAATCTACAGTTGGGGGGCAGCTGTACGTGGTAGCGCTCGAGTTGCTGTTGACGGTGATGTTGCCTGGATCGTATGTAAAGCTTGCGACGTTATTGAATGTTCCGCTGCAGGGAGCCGAGAGGCCCACGTTGAACTTGAGGTAGTACACGGCGACCTCGCCCGGACCGAGGGTCACGGGGGAACAGCTCACCTCGCCTCCCGGATCGGTGACGCACTGCGTGCCCGTGTGCGAACTGGACCCGCTTTCGTTCGGGACCAGTGTGAGGTGCGCGGTAAAGTTCTGGACGGGATCGGTCAATTCGCCCGTCACCGATGTTGCCCCGTTATTGCGCACGACGATGGAATAGTAGAGGGGCTCGCCGGGATGCGCCTCGGTGGGCGCGCTCTTGGTGACGCTGACCTGCGAGGCCTGCGCGAACGTGGTGGTTGCATCGAACAGGCTCCATGCGCTGAACGACGTCACCGGAAGCTGGCTCACCATGAGCAGTGCCACGACGATGCCCGAAACGGCTGTGCGAATGCGTTGCATACGGAAACGGGGGGAGACGAGGAAAACCTCCTGAAATGAGGCAAAAGGTTCCATGTTTACCATGTATGCATTTCATGTCAAATTGTTTCACATTAGTCTATTCCGAACTATTTGTGAAAAAGCGAAAGATTCAGCCACTCGGGTCAAACTAGAGGTGAAATTGGAACAAATGCCTGCCAACGACTGGTGTTGACACAATATTAATATATTTTCAAATCTCCCGCGGATATGCATCCGCGGGAGACGGTCTCACTACGTTGATTGCTCTGTCAGGCGAGGAACTTGCGGCGGATGATGGTGCCGCCGATCGTGCCCATCACGCCGACGGTGGAGAGGACGATGGCAAGGACACCCGAACCCCCTTCCGCGCCGGTCACGGGGCGGAGGAACGCCGACGTGTTCTCAAGCGGACTGACGAAGTCGTTGGCGCCTGTCTGGGGCATCTGGTAGGGGATCTGGATGGTGGCGACGCCTACCGTGCTGCCGCCCGTGCTGGACGTAACAGTGACGGTGTTCTGGACCGTCGTGCCGCTCGTCAGATTCCATGCCAACTGTGCCCTGTACGTGAACGTGCGCACTTCGCCGGCACCGAGCACGGGGATAGTCCATAGGATGCGGCCGTTCTGGAGCTGGCCGTTGCCTGCTTCGACGATCGTCATCTGGTGCGCCGGGTACGTGTCGTCTACCCTGACGTTCTGGATCGAAGACGTGCCAAGGTTGCGCACGGTGATGGAGTAGTACACCTGATCGCCTGCGTGCGCCTCGCTGCGGTCGGCGGTCTTGAGCACGGAGATGTTCGGCAGATTGTTACCGTTTCCCTCATCATCGTCGTCCGGCGAGGAACAATCGGGGTCATTGGCATCGGCGCGGCCATCGCCGTCATTGTCGATACCGTCGTCACATTCCGGGCGGTCGCCGCCGCTTCCGTCGACGCGAGTAGTCTCTTCGTCGCTGGCGTTGCCGGCGTTCACGGTGCTTCTGAGCGTCGAATGCTGGAATGCGCCGGAGCGGACGCGGGTCGTCACTGTGAAGACCTTCGTCTGGTTGCACCCAAGGTAAATAGAGTTCCAGCGGACAAGACCATTGGACTCGTAAGCGTTATCGGACGCCGAGAGGAAGATGACGTCGCTCGGGAGCGTCTGGGTCATATTGACCGTCTGCTGCGAGCAGGTCGTGCTCTCGAGGTTGATGGTGTAGGTGAGGATCTCGCCGTTGCGAACAGGATCCGGGGAGTCGGTGATGCGCACACGGACCCGGTCGCCGTCGCCATCGTCATTGTCGATCGTGGTGGTGTCGGTGCCGCCCGTGCCGCCGCCCGTCACGACAGCCGTGTTGGAAATGACGGAACCGTGCTGGGCATTGTTGTTCACGAGGACGGTCAGCGTGAGGGTCTTGGACGAGTACGCCGGAATGGTGAGGTTGTTCCAGGTGACCGTCTGGCCGCTCAGGTAGCCGGCATCGGAGGAGGAGATATAGGAGACCAGCGAGGGGAGAACGTCGGTCGCCGTGACGTTCGTCGCAACGGTCGACGAGTTGTTCTGAATGGTGATGCTGTAGGAGATCGTCTCGCCGGGGCGAACCGTGGACCGGTTGTCGGTCTTTGTGACCGTGAGACCCTGATTGCCGGTGCCCGAGACAGTCGTGGTGTCGGTGCCATTGACGTTCAGGCCCGTGACGGCGGCCGTGTTGCTGATGACCGTGCCGTTCGCGGTGCCCTGGTTGACCGTGGCCGAGACCGTGAGGATCTTGCTGCTGTACGCGGGAACCGTGATGCCGTTCCAGCTGATCGTTTGACCGTTGCGGATGGCGTTGTCGGACGCGGAAACGAACGTGAGCGTCGACGGGAGGGTGTCCAGCACGTTCAGGTTCGTCGCAACCTGAGAACCGTTGTTCTGCACCGTGATGGTGTAGGTGAGGGTCTCGCCCGGCTGCACCGTGGAACGGTTGTCGGTCTTGGTCACCGTGATCTGGTTGGCCTGGTTGCAGACAACCGTCGTGTTGATGGTAGAGTTGAACGTGTCGTTATCGGGGTTCAGGTCGTCCTGGTCGGTCTTGCAGATGGCGGCGGTGTTCGAGATCGTGCTGTTGCACGCCGCGCTCTGGGGCACCGTGAACGCCACATTGAAGTCGCGGCGTCCCTGCGACTGCGAGAGCGAGGGCGTGGTGCAGATGATGATGTTGCCTTCCTGACGGCATGCGGAATCGCTCTGCGCCGGGTTGAAGGCGACGCCATCGGGAATGGGATCCTGGACGGAGACGTTGGTGGCCGTGGTTCCCGCAACCCACACGGCCGAGAGCTTGTAGATGATCACGCCGCCCTGGGGGACCGTGGACGGACCCGTCATCTCGATTTTGAGGTCCGCGTTATCGGGGCACCGGAAAGCCGAGCTGACCGGGCTAGCATTAATGGGCTGAGCGGAGTTCGTGAGCTGGAAACCAACCGTGTTCTGGAGCGTTCCCGAGCACGGGATGTTCGAGTTCATGCGGAATGTGAGCAGGAAGGCGGCAACGGCCCCCGGCGCAATAGAGACCTGCGAGCACGTAACCGGACCGGTGTTGCCACGGGTGCATGTGACGCTCGGATAGTTCGACGAGTTGCTCTGGGAGGGCTGGAACGTGGAGTACGAGAGCACCGTGTCGGCGAAGTTGACGATGGATCCGTCGATGGCCGCGGTGCCGTTGTTACGGACGATCACCGAGTACTGGAGAAGCTGGCCTGCGACGACAGTGGGGGTCGCGCTCTGCGTGACGCTCACTTGTGAAGCCTGGGCATGCGCGGCCGTGATACCAACCGGCAATACCGAAACGGTCGCGGCAAGCATGATGGCTGCCACGGAACCGGCGAGAAGGGAGCGAAGAGACGCCATAGCGAGAAAGGTGAAAGGAGAATCCTTCACAAGATTTGTAAAGTGTTACATATTACTATTTCATAAGCATTTGTCAACTGCTATAGAAACACCCAGAATTGCTATTTTCATCCACTTTCTGCTTTGGGGAGCTTCATGCACAGAGGGCATACGTGCAGATATTTCTTCAAAAAAACGACATTGGAGCCCAATTGCACGCACGCATACCGGCTACCAGGCACTGTTCCACCGTCTCATGAGATCATCGTCCCGCGGATTTGCGCCGCTGCATGCAGAGAAAGCTGCGTGAAGGGGGTTTGACAGGCGTCACGATGGTGCGCTCCTCGCATGCGCGTACCGTGGGCGGTACTACCCCCCCAACCACTATGAATACACCTGAAAGATACAGGGACGATAACGATCTGGTGGACGTGCAGCTGCTCAATGGCCTGAAAATCAGGGTCGACAAATGGGTGGCAGAAGAGATCGAGCAGGGCATTAAGGACCGCCAAGTGCAGGAGGAAAACGAGTTCAGGTGGTGTCTGTCGCTGGCGCCCGCGCTGGCCAGAAGCCGCTGATCCTGGCGCACCGTTTGTATGGTACGATTCCCCTAGCGGTTTACCCCCGTTGGGGAGTCGCCAAGTGGTAAGGCAGGGGCCTTTGAAGCCCCCATTCCATGGTTCGAATCCATGCTCCCCAACCATCACATATACTTTATGGATCTATCAGCAGCTTATTTTTGGCTTCCTAGTAATACTCCACCATGGATACCTTTCATGCTCGAGTGGATTTCAAATATTGGTGGCTTTTCATTCATTGCATATGCGGGCGTACGAATATTTAGTTGGATGCAAAAAAACTACCTTTCATCAGTTGAATCCAAGATTCTGAAAGAGATGCTGATCAACAATCATCGACTTATTTTCAAACCAGAAAGATCTGATTATCCTCTTCATATAAAAATGAATGGGGATCCTAAACCTTTTCCGTCCGAAAATAGGTCAGAGATAATTCGCTATTACGAAAAGTTTCAAAAGCTCTTAGAAAAAGGGTTTATTTGCCATGGAGTGGACGAGATCTACATTCTAACTTCAAAAGGCATTGTTGCAGCTACCAAGTTAAACCGGACAGGCAATAGAATTGTTGATAAAGCCTTCAAGAACTATTTTTCCTGAAAAGCATTCGACATAAAACTCATTTAGCCAACGAGCTCTGTGTCGCGCTTGCCCCTTCCTGCCTCAGCTCGCGGGCGTTGTTCGCCGAGTTACCGTCGGCCAGGTTGCCCGCGGTGCCGTCGGGGCAAAGCGGGATGACGGTGGACTGCA